>NZ_PPEL01000201.1 GCF_002899695.1 Rubneribacter badeniensis | reverse complement strand
GAGAGGGATCGATTTGGCATTCGTGGAGTTCCGCGACGTGCGCAAGGTGTACACGATGGGCGAGGTGGAGGTTGCGGCCGTCGACGGGATGACGTTCGACATCGAGCGCGGCGAGCTCGTGGTGGTGGTGGGGCCCTCGGGCGCCGGCAAGACCACGCTCCTGAACATGCTGGGCGGCATGGACGGGTGCTCGTCGGGCACCATCATGCTGGACGGGCGCGACATCAGCGCGTTCAACAGCAAGAAGCTCACCTACTACCGCCGCTACGACATAGGCTTCGTGTTCCAGTTCTACAACCTCGTGCAGAACCTCACGGCGTTGGAGAACGTGGAGCTGGCGAGCCAGATCTGCAAGGACCCGCTCGATGCGGCCGAGGTGCTTGCCCAGGTGGGGCTGGGGCATCGGCTGGACAACTTCCCCGCCCAGCTCTCCGGCGGCGAACAGCAGCGCGTGGCCATCGCCCGCGCGCTGGCGAAGAACCCGAAGCTGCTTCTGTGCG
>NZ_PPEL01000200.1 GCF_002899695.1 Rubneribacter badeniensis | reverse complement strand
CCTTGGTGGTGCGCACGCCTATCTCCACCACGGTGCCGCGCCAGTCGCCCACCTTGATGATGTCGCCCACGCGGAACTCGCCCTCGAAGATGATGAACAGGCCGGAGAGGATATCGCTCACCAGCTCCTTCGCGCCGAAGCTGATGGCGATGGACAGGATGCCGGCCGAGGCCAAAAGCGTGGTGGTGTCCACGCCCACCAGCATGAGGCAGTAGTACACCATGCCGATGATGGTGGCATACTTGATGAAGCTGCCCAGCAGGCGGCACACGGTCTCGCCGCGCGCGCCCAGCACGGTGGCCAGCAGGTTCAGCAGCTTCTGAACGAGCGTGACCACGGTCAGCGCCACGCACACGAACATGATGCACGCCGTGAGGGCGAACACGTTCACGCCGCGCTCCCAGTTACCGCCCAGGATGTAAGAGAAGATCGAGCCCTGGCCGAAGATGCTCTCCTGGAACACCACAGCTGCGAACACGGCGATCACGAACACGCCCACGA
>NZ_PPEL01000199.1 GCF_002899695.1 Rubneribacter badeniensis | reverse complement strand
GCGAAGCGAGGGCTGTCCGAGCGACTGGGCGCTGACGGAGCCTCCCCGGCCAGGTGCCTTACAGGGCCGCCACGAGCTTCGGCAGGACGTCCTTCACGTCGCCGATCAGGCCGTAGTCGCACTGCTTGAACACCGGCGCGTTCTTGTCCTTGTTGATGGCGAACATGGCGCCGGAGCGGTTGCAGCCCACCATGTGCTGCATCTGGCCCGAGATGCCGGCCGCCACGTACATCTTCGGCGACAGCATGAGACCGGAGACGCCCACGTAGAGCTCGGTAGGGAGCCAGTTCACGCCCTCGGTGAGGGGGCGCGAGCAGGCCAGGCCGCCTCCCAGCTTGTCGGCGAGGGCGCGCGCGAGGTCGAGATCGGCCTCCTCGGCGAAGCCGCGGCCCGCGGCCACGACCGCGTCGGCCTTGAACAGGTCCACGCCGCTCTTCTCGATGGGTTTGGAGTCGAGGAGCTTCACAGGGTTCGCCGGGGCGACCCAGGCGGCCTCCTCCAGGAC
>NZ_PPEL01000198.1 GCF_002899695.1 Rubneribacter badeniensis | reverse complement strand
GCTCGCAGGCTGACCGTCCGGCTTGTATGCCTCTGGCCCGTGGCGTTGTTCCGGGCCTCGCGAGCGCGCAGCGCCCGCCGCGCGCAGGGTAGCCTGACCGGACGCGTGCGGGCATCCCCCCGGCAGGGGGAAATGCACGTGGGGAGGCATTTCCCCCTGCCTGCGGGTTGATGACGGGCAGTGTCGGCTTTAAGGTGAGCCTGCGGGCAGCGGCAACGCTGCGCTCCGGTGCGCAAAAGGGGCGCGCCGGGTTCGCGAGTCGAATCAAGGAGGGATTCTCATGGAGGAAGAGAAGGGCATGGGGAAGAGGGGCCTGTCGCGTCGCGCGTTCTTGGGCCTGGGCGGCACGGCGCTCGCCGGTGCGGCCATGGCCGGCATGGCCGGCTGCGCGCCCCAGTCGAAGTCCGACGCCAAGGCCGACGCCGCCGCGGGCGGCGAGGGCGGCATCCCGGTGGCGGAGAGCGGCGCCTCGGCCGGCCCCGACGGGGCCGGCAAGCACAGCGGGGAGA
>NZ_PPEL01000197.1 GCF_002899695.1 Rubneribacter badeniensis | reverse complement strand
CGCTTACGAGGCGGCGGCAGCCGTCTCGGGCGCCTCGACGTCGGCGGAGCTGCCGGAGGCCTTCGCCTTGCGGCCTTCCAGCATCTTCATGTCGCTGTTCCACTTCTTGGAGAACGGCAGCACGTCGGCTGCGGCCACGAGGGACAGCACGCCCATGACCATGAACACGGCCAGGCGGTTGTCGCCGCCCACGGCGCCCTGCACCACGATGTTCAGGATGGAGCCGAACACGATGGCGAAGTTCGCCAGCGACAGGTTGAGCGGGTACTTCTTGGCGCCGTAGCGCTGGCGGGCGAACGCCGAGGCCACCACGGGCACGCCGCCGTAGCAGAAGCCGCAGCAGAACGCGCCGACCACGTAGAGCGCCGAGATGCCGGTGGTGAACGCGCCGATGATGCAGGCGCAGGCGGCCACGGCGATGAGGCCGTCCACCAGCATGGTGATCTTCACGTTCGTCTTGTCGTAGATGAGGCCGATGACCACGCGCGCCAGGCCGTTGCAGGTGGACACC
>NZ_PPEL01000196.1 GCF_002899695.1 Rubneribacter badeniensis | reverse complement strand
GCATGAAGTCGTCGCCCGGCGTGGCGGCGCGCGCGTTCACGACGCTGGGGGAGAACCAGATCAACATCCTGGCCATCTCCACGTCGCCCATCCGTCTGTCCGTGGTGGTGGACGGCTCGCAGGCCGCCGAGGCCGTGCGCTGCCTGCACACGGCGTTCGACCTGGACAGCGACAGCGTATTCGAGGAGACGCAGCTTTCCGCCGAGGAGATCGCCGCGAAGATGAACAAGGGGAGGTAGGGGAATGGGCTATGCATCCGTAAAGGCATTGTATATCATGCTATGATGGAAAGGGTCAGCGGACGTAAGTCCTGAGCGTCGGGCGGCACCTTCTTTTAGAAAGGAGGTGATTCGCTTGGGTGTCACGCTTGCATTCCTACAGCTTGCAGCTTCGGCTGTTGCGCTGGCGACTGCGGTCGTCGGGCTGCTGCGGGAGGCGATGGCGCTCGCCAAGGCGCTGATGGCGCACCAAAAAGATGACCGCTAGCAGGAACTAGCGGTCATGCTCCCTTAGCG
>NZ_PPEL01000195.1 GCF_002899695.1 Rubneribacter badeniensis | reverse complement strand
CCTCGCGGTCCACGCCGCGGCGGCTCAGCACGACGGCCACCGTGCGCGCGAGGACCTTCGCGTCGAAGAGGAGCGACATGCTGGCCGCGTACTCCCCGTCCAAAAACGCCTTCTCCTCGTCGGAGACGAGGTTGCGGCCGTTGACCTGCGCCCAGCCGGTGAGGCCCGGGCGAACGGCGTCGGCGTTCAGCGGCGCGCGCAGCTCCGCGAGCCGCCGCTCGCGGACGATCACCGGGCGGGGGCCCACCACCGACATGTCTCCCTTGAGGATGTTGGCCAGCTGCGGCAGCTCGTCGAGCGACCATTTGCGCAGGAAGGGCCCGACCGGGGTCATGAAGGCCGCCTTGTCCGCGAAGTCCTGCGCCGGCAGGTCCGGCGGCGCCTCCACGAGCATCGTGCGGAACTTCAGGCACTCGAAGCGCGAGCCGGCCCTGCCCCAGCGCTCCTGGCGGAACAGCACCGGCCCCGGGCTCGTCGCCTTCACGGCCACGGCGCAGGCCAGGAGCACCGGGGAGAGGGCG
>NZ_PPEL01000194.1 GCF_002899695.1 Rubneribacter badeniensis | reverse complement strand
GAAACCCATGCGAATAAATAACAAATAATTGTAACGCTCTTTTTACTCCATTGAACTAAAGTCCTTGATTTATCTCCATATCGCCCGCCTGCCCGCGCTCATCTGCGAAATCTGCGTTACGAGTCAGAAATCTGTTTCTGGTCATTTCACTAAACCTTTCTCCATTTCGCCGATTTGCGTTATTCTATTCATGCAGCTAAACGAGAGGGGCCGCAGATGACCGTGCTTGCCGCATCTTCGCATTCCAAATGCAGCAAGCCGTCCTTGTGCCCGGCGCCTTTCGGAATGCTGTTTTTTATTCGCCACGATTAAAGAGGTGGACGCTATTAGCATTACAGTGACGGGACGCAAGATTGCCATCACCGACGCCCTCCGCAGCTACGCAGAGGAAAAGATCGGCAATTCCCTCAAGGCCATCGACGCTGATCCCATCAGCACTGAAGTCGTCCTTATGCATGAGAAGAACCCCGCCAACCCGTTGCCGGCCATTTGCGAAGTTCCCGTTCGCATCAAGGGCCGCAT
>NZ_PPEL01000193.1 GCF_002899695.1 Rubneribacter badeniensis | reverse complement strand
ACCGGGCTCTTGCCCAGAAGCGCTGCCACGGTGCCCGCCGCCGCCAGCACGAGGCTGGCCACGGCCACCGCAAGGTAGATGGTGACGTCTGCCACGAGGTCGGCACCGGACACGAGGGCGTTCTCCATGCCGCCCACGCCCATGACCTGGACGCAGAACCCACCGATGGCGAGCACCGCGCCGGCTGCGGCCACCACGATGCCGGCCGTCTTGAACGAGCCCTTAAGCGCATCGGGGAGCGCGCCGGCAAGGCCCAGCACCAGCGTGCCCAGCGGCATACCGCCCAGCAGGGCGAAGCCCAGCAGCTGCACCACCACGAGCGGCGAGTTCCACGAGGCGATGGTCTCCATCACATAGGCCATGCCGGTGAAGCAGGCGAACACGGCGGCGGCCACGGCCACCACGGCCACGAAGCCCTTGCGCGCGCCGCCGGAGAGCTTGCCAGCCAGTGCCAGGATCACGTACACCAGGGCCAGCACCACGAACAGCGAGCCCACGAGGATCTCGTTCGACAGCGGCGAGG
>NZ_PPEL01000192.1 GCF_002899695.1 Rubneribacter badeniensis | reverse complement strand
TCGAGCAGCGCCTCGACTACCGCCGCTGGTACTGCGGCAACTTCCACATCGAGAAGCAGGTAGGTCGCCTCCGCTTCCTCCACAAGGACATCGTGCCGCTCTAGGCGGCCCCCTCGCGCCCGCCCTACGCCGGCGGGAACCTCACCACCAGGTACAGCCCCGCAATAACCACGGTGAGCAGCATGATGGGGAAGCCGGTCTTCAGGAACTGCACGAACGTGATCTCGTGGCCGTTCTTCTTGCTGATGTCGGACAGCACCACGTTGGCGCTGGCGCCGATGAGGGTGCCGTTGCCGCCGAGGCAGGCGCCCAGCGACACGGCCCACCACAGCGGCGTGACGTCCATGCCGGTGGACTCCATGGCCAGCAGGATGGGGATCATGGTGGCCACGAACGGGATGTTGTCCAGGAAGCTGGAGATGACGGCCGAGCCCACCAGCAGCACGAGCATGGTGACGAACACGTTGCCGCCCGTGGCGTCGATGAGCGCGTGCGCCAGCATCTCGATGACGCCCGTCTCGGCCA
>NZ_PPEL01000191.1 GCF_002899695.1 Rubneribacter badeniensis | reverse complement strand
GGTACCGGGAGGGGAGGCTGAAGGCGTTCGACGAGGGAGGGCGCAAGGTGTACGATACGATAGCCGGCCGCAGGAGGCGGCTGGGGCTGGCCGCCTAGGCCGTCCGGAAAAACGTCCGCACCCCCGGCTTTGATGTACTCGTCAAAAATGAACTGCTTGCCGAAGCCCTTAACGCTTTGCCCGAAAGGAAACGCGACATTATCCTTTTGTCCTACTTCTTGGACATGAGCGACGCGGAAATTGCTGAACTGCTGAATGTTGTACGCACGACGGTTTTCCGGCACAGGAAATCCGCGCTTGCGAAAATCAAACAGTATTTGGAGGGAAAAGCAGATGATGAATACCGTTAGGAAATCTGAAAATCTGTTGCCGTTCCCTGTCATTTCCGCAGCGGCAAACGGGTACCGTCAAGAATCTTGCGCACTTTTCCGACAGCCTCATAAGCCCGCCGTCCGGTGCGGCTACCCCTCCAGCAGAGTCACGTCCAGATAGCGCCTCGAGCCCCACTCGCTCTCGGCCACGTACT
>NZ_PPEL01000190.1 GCF_002899695.1 Rubneribacter badeniensis | reverse complement strand
CCCCCATCATCTTCCTCGATGACATCCGCGTGACGTTCAAGACGCGCACCGGCTACATCCTGCACCCGAACAAGGTGCAGGCCGTGCGCGGGCTCACGCTCAAACTCATGCCGGGACAGACGCTGGGCATCGTGGGCGAATCGGGCTGCGGCAAGTCCACGACGGCCAACGTCATGTGCGGCTTGCAGCAGCCCACGTCGGGCAGGGTGTTCTTCAAGGGCAAGGACGTGACGAAGCGCACCGCCGCCGAGCGCCGCCTCATCGGCCGCGTGATCTCGGTGGTGTTCCAGGACCCGGCCACGGCCCTGAACGCCCGCATGAGCGTGCACGACCAGCTCATGGACCCGCTCGTGGTGCACAAGATCGGCGACAAGGCCTCGCGCGAGGCACGCGTGCAGGAACTCATCGAGATGGTGGGCCTGCCGGGATCGGTGCTCGACGCGCTACCGGGGCAGCTTTCCGGCGGCCAGCGGCAGCGCGTGGCCATCGCCCGCGCCCTGTCGCTCAAGCCCGACGCCATCATCGCCG
>NZ_PPEL01000189.1 GCF_002899695.1 Rubneribacter badeniensis | reverse complement strand
ACATCGGGGCGGGAGGCGCCTCGACGGGCTCGGGCTCCTCGGCCACGATGGCGTACTGGTCGGGCCTGACGGTGGCGACCACGATGTAGGCGCATACCAGCATGATGAGGACCATGGCCGCCACGGTGAGCCAGCCCTTGCCGAAGTCCGTGGCCACGAACGCGCCGGCGAACCAGCCGAGTGCCTGGCCGAGGACGATGAAGAAGCGTCCTCTCGCGAAGCAGTAGCACGGTGAGATGGACAGCAGCGTGCCGCGCAGCGACAGCACCGAGGCGTTCGTGTAGTCCAGCAGGTACAGGATGACGAAGAGCGGCGGCGCGGCGACGGTGTTCCAAGGCGCCTGCAGGAACCCGGAGAGGATGAGCCCGCACACGAGGAAGGGCAAGAGCACGAGCTGCACCCTTCCCATGGCAAGGAGCCGGGGCGCCTTCCGGCTCAGGAGCAGGAAAATAAGCGCGACGCAGACGAACGCCGCGCCCATGGTGATGGGCGGCAGGACGCCCTTGCTGATTCGCGCGACGACGAGCCCTGCTATCACGC
>NZ_PPEL01000188.1 GCF_002899695.1 Rubneribacter badeniensis | reverse complement strand
CGGCGATGAGCAGCTTCGGGTTGCACGACAGCGCCATGGCTATCATGACGCGCTGGCGCATGCCGCCCGACATCTGGTGCGGGTAGTCGTCGATGCGCTTCTCGGGGCTCGGGATGCCCACCTTGCGCAGCATGTCGATGGCGCGCTCGCGCGCCTCCTTCTTCGACACGTTCTCGTGCGTGCGGATGGCCTCCACGATCTGCTTGCCCACGCGGTACACCGGGTTGAGCGACGTCATGGGCTCTTGGAAGATCATGGCCATGTCGTTGCCGCGCAGCTCGCGGTACTCGCGTTCGGACAGCGTCACCAGGTCCTTGCCCTCGAACTCCATCGAGCCGCCGGCCACGTGCCCCGGCTCGGCCAGAAGGCCCATGACCGAGAGGCTGGTCACGGACTTGCCGGAGCCCGACTCGCCCACGATGGCCAGGATCTCGCCGGCGTCCACGTCGAAGCTCACGTCCTCGACGGCCTTGACGATGCCCTTCTTGACGGGAAACTCCGTGGAGAGGTTCTTCACCGATAACAGCATGCGATCACCTCTTC
>NZ_PPEL01000187.1 GCF_002899695.1 Rubneribacter badeniensis | reverse complement strand
GATGTCGATGTGGATGACCTCGGCGTGCGGCGCGAACTCGTCGAGCCGGCCCGTGACGCGGTCGGAGAAGCGCGCGCCCGCCGCGATGATGAGGTCGCTCTCCGTCATGGCCAGGTTCGCGTACTTCGAGCCGTGCATCCCCACGGGCCCCAGGTTCAGCGGGTGGGACGCGGGGAACGCGCCCTTGCCCATGAGCGTGGTGACCACCGGCACCTGCATGAGCTCGGCCAGCGCGCGCAGCTCCTCGGACGCGCCGGAGGACACCACGCCGCCGCCCACGTAGAGCACGGGCCGCTCGGCGCGGCGGATGCGGGCCACCGCCTGCTTGACCTGCTTGGCGTTGCCGCGGTAGGTGGGCTTGTAGGAGGGCAGGTTCACCTCGTCCGGGTACTCGAACACCATCTTGGCCCCTGCCAAGTCGCTGGGAACGTCGATGAGCACCGGGCCCGGCCGGCCGGTGACGGCGATGTGGAAGGCCTCGCGGATGGTGCGGGTGAGCTCGTCGGTGGACTGCAGCAGAAACGAGTGCTGCACCACCGGCATGG
>NZ_PPEL01000186.1 GCF_002899695.1 Rubneribacter badeniensis | reverse complement strand
CCATGAGCGAGGTGGCGGTGTTCAGCGTGAAGTCGATCTTGCGGTTGAAGCCGAACTTGTCGGCGCCGTCCACGAGCTTCTCCGCACCCATCTCAACGCCCAGCTGGCCGAACACGGTGTTGCTGGACAGTTCGGTGGCACGGGCGAGCGTGATGTCGCCGTAGGAGTTCTTGTTGAAGTTCGTGACGGGCGCGTTGCCGATGTCCATGGTGCCCGGCGACGAGAACACGGTGTCCTCGCTGGCAACGCCGTCCTCGAGCGCCGTTGCGAGCGTGACGATCTTGAACGTGGAGCCGGGGGCGTAGAGCGTCTGTATCGCGCGGTTCAGCAGCGTGCTCTCGCCGTCGGGGTTGGCGTTGGCCTTCTCTATCTCGGCGGCGAAGTTGGCCGCGTCGTAGGTGGGCGACGACGCCATGCCCAGCACGGCTCCCGTCTCGGGGTCCATGACCACGCACGCGCCGGCGTAGCCCGAGAGCGCGTCTTGGGCCGCCTGCTGTATCTTCGAGTTCAGCGTGAGCGTGACGTCGTTGCCCACGCCGCCGATGCC
>NZ_PPEL01000185.1 GCF_002899695.1 Rubneribacter badeniensis | reverse complement strand
GTTCAAGGACACGCCCATCGCTTCGCTGCCGGCAAACTTTTGTTTACCGGTCAACATAAACAATTGCGCAAACATGTTCAAAAACTGCCGCAATCTTAAGTCTCTCCCCAAGGGATTCAGCATACCGAAGACTGTTGGCAACATGCCGGAGATCTTCTATGGCTGCGACGCTCTGACCATGCTGCCCGACGATTTCAGCTTCCCGGCCGAAACCGTGGTGAATAGCGACACAGGAAAGAACAGAAGGCCTTTCTTCGTTTCGATCGATAGCGGCGCCCCGCTCGTCCCCCTCTACTACGGCGGCTGCGATCCAGCCGTGTTGAACTTCGACTGGGCTAGCCAGAACCGCGTGCTCATCGCCGACTCGGCCGACCGCGGCATGTTCGAGGTCACGTACAAGCTGGTAAACATAGACGGCACGTGGTCCACGCGCTCGACGGCGCTCACTGACACGGACGGCATGGTGGCCGACATCGGTGCGCCTCTGGGCGGCGGGTACGGCTTCACCGGCTGGTGCGCGGACGAGGACTGCCTCGAGCCGTTCGACTTCTCGCAACCCGTGA
>NZ_PPEL01000184.1 GCF_002899695.1 Rubneribacter badeniensis | reverse complement strand
CGCACGCGAGCGCGACGCGGACGCGGGCCGCGAGAGCCTGGGCTCGGCCATCGTGCTGTGCGTCCTCGGCCTGGTCATCATCGTGCATGGGGCGAACTCCACCGTTTTTATCGGCATCGTATGGGGCCTCTTGGGCCTGCAGAAAGCTGCGCGCACGTTCGACGGCATCTTCTCCGACATCAGGCACAAGCGTCCCTTCGCCGTAGCGCTCGCGTTCTGCGTGCTGCAGTTCGTGCTGTCGGTGCTGCTCATACTGAACCCGTTCGCCAACATCGAGCACCATCTCATCGTGCTGGGCATCGAGCTCATCCTCTACCCCTTCAAGCTGCACCGCGAGCACGGCAAGCTGAAAGTCGAGGCCGAGGCGTAGCGAAGGGCGGGCAGAGACCCTGCCCTTCTCCTAACCCGCATGGGTCGGATCGGCGGTTCCTAGAGCAGCTCGCCGTGCGTCGATATCGTGGCCACCGAGAAAGGCACGTCCTTTCCGCTGCGCGCGAGCGCCGTCCGGGCCGCCTGCTCGAGCCCGCCGCAGCAGGGAACCTCCATGCGCGCGACCGTGACCGAGC
>NZ_PPEL01000183.1 GCF_002899695.1 Rubneribacter badeniensis | reverse complement strand
CTCGGGGTACACGTACGACTACCTCCAGCAGATCGCCCAGTACACCGGCTGGGACTACGAGTACGTTCATGTGGAAGGCGACCTCAACGAGCAGCTCACCATGCTGCTCGACATGGTGGCGAACGGCGAGGTCGACATCATCGGGGCCATGAACTACTCCGACCAGCTCGCCGAGCAGTACGATTTCGCCATCAACGCCTACGGGTCGGCGCACACGGCGCTGTTCGCCTCGAACGAGAACGAGGATCTGTCCTTCACCAACATCTACACGAAAGACAAGCTGCGTGCGGCGTTCAACGGGCCCTCCCCCAAAACGCGCGCCGCAGTGCAGACGTTCTGCGATATGAACGGCATCGAGCTCGAAGCCGTGACCTACGAGAGCGCGGACGAGTTTCTCAAGGCTCTGGAATCGGGCGATGTCGACGTCCTCACGGGCGTGGACATCAATCTCATCGGGGGCGCTCATGTCGTGGCCACGCTCACGCAGACGCCCTTCTACTTCGCCGCCACGAAGGGGAGCCCGGACGTAGTCGCCGCCCTCAACGAGGCCATCGTCCAGACGCGGAAGG
>NZ_PPEL01000182.1 GCF_002899695.1 Rubneribacter badeniensis | reverse complement strand
CCCAGAGTGGAATGGCCGTCGCTCAACGGATAAAAGGTACTCCGGGGATAACAGGCTGATCTTGCCCAAGAGTCCACATCGACGGCAAGGTTTGGCACCTCGATGTCGGCTCATCGCATCCTGGGGCCGAAGTCGGTCCCAAGGGTACGGCTGTTCGCCGTTTAAAGCGGTACGCGAGCTGGGTTCAGAACGTCGTGAGACAGTTCGGTCCCTATCCTCCGCAGGCGCAAGAGGATTGAGGAGGTCTGCCCCTAGTACGAGAGGACCGGGGTGGACGGACCTCTGGTGCAGCAGTTGTCGACCAACGGCACGGCTGCCTAGCTACGTCCGGCACGGATAACCGCTGAAAGCATCTAAGTGGGAAGCCGTCTCCGAGATGAGTCCTCTCTTCGGTAAGGGCCCTCGCAGAACACGAGGTCGATAGGGCGCAGGTGCAAGGCGGGCGACCGCCTCAGCCGAGCGCTACTAATAGCCCGAGTTCTTCTCGCGCACTTCACGGGCGTCCGGTCGGCGTCCGCCAGTCGAAGCGCTGTGCAACCGCCAGGGTGGCGCGGAGCGCGCCCTGGGCGGCCAGAGAGCCGCGGGGGAGCGCCCCCCGCGAGCGCG
>NZ_PPEL01000181.1 GCF_002899695.1 Rubneribacter badeniensis | reverse complement strand
ACGACAACATCCTCCTGCCCGTCTGGGGCGCGCTGCGCCAGAGCGTGGCGTCCCTGCTCGAAGGCGCGACGGCCGCCCAAGCCGAGGATCAGCTGCGCAGCCTGCTGGCCGAGGGGGCGGATGCGTCCTCATGAAGTCGCGCAAGACGCTCATCTCGATCCTCGTGGCGGCGGCGTCCGTGGCCGTGATCGCCGGCACGGTGCTGTTCGCGCGCTTCGTGCAGGACTCGCTGTGGGAGAAGTCCGTGACCGACGTGCTGGAGGTGACGGCGCAAGGTCAGCATGCGCTCGACACGTTCTTCGAGAAGGACCTGGACACGCTCGACTTGTTCGCCGCCGAGCTTTCCGTGCAGCGCCACGACGACGAGGACCGCTTGATCGAGAAGCTGGCGCTGTTCGGGATGGATGACGACGGCACGGTGTACGTGTGCGTCGACCTGAACACGGGCGCGGTGTACCGCACGGACAACGCCAACGCTGCGAGGCTCACGGACGAGCAGATGGCCTCGACCGCCGCGGCCGCCGATCGGGGCGTGCTGGAGCCGTTTTTGGACGAGCGCACGGGCGGCAACATGATAGGCGTGTACGAGCGCTTCACGTTCTCCGAC
>NZ_PPEL01000180.1 GCF_002899695.1 Rubneribacter badeniensis | reverse complement strand
ACATGATGCTCGTGGGCTCGGACGAGCGTACCGGAAGCGACGAGGCCGGCGCGCGTTCCGACACGAACATTGTCGTGTACGTCGATCCCACGAGAAACCAAGCCAGCATCGTGTCCATTCCGCGCGACACCATGATCGACATCGACAACGTGGGTATCTCGAAGTTCAATGCCGCCTACAACTACGGTGGCGTGTCGTCCACCATCCGCGAGGCCAGCCAGCTGCTCGGGGTGGATATCTCCCACTATGCTGAGGTGAACTTCGAGAACATGGTGCAATTGGTCGACGCGGTGGGTGGCGTTGACGTGGAGGTGACGGAGCGCATCGACGACACGGATGCCGACAACACCACGGACAACCCGTATGGCCAGCGCATCATCATCGAGGAGGGCCTGCAGCATCTCAACGGCGAGCAGGCACTCGTGTTCGCGCGCAGCCGCGCCTTCGTCGACGGGGATTTCACGCGGACGGCCAATCAGCGCAAGCTCATCATGGCTCTGGTGAACAAGGTGCTCGACATGCCCGTCACCGATCTTCCCGGCGTTATTCAGGGTGCGGCGAAGTGCGTGACTACGGACTTGTCCGTTACCGATATCATCTCGCTGGC
>NZ_PPEL01000179.1 GCF_002899695.1 Rubneribacter badeniensis | reverse complement strand
GGACGACGGTATGGACACCACGATGTTCTGCTTCCAATGCGAGCAAACTGCCGGATGCGCCGGGTGCATGGGCGCGGCGGGTGTGTGCGGCAAGACGGCGGCCACAGCGCAGGTGCAAGACGAGTTGACCGGCGCACTTGTAGGTCTCGCACTCACGGTGCAGGCGGCGAAAGCGGCCGAAGGCGTGAAGGCGGCGGTGTGCGACGAGGCCGATAACGTGGCAATGGAAGGCCTGTTCGCCACGCTCACCAACGTCGATTTCGATGATGCGTCGCTGCGTGCGCTCACAGCTCGAGCGCACGCCGAGCGCGACCGCATCGCCGCCGCGCTCGGCGTGGAGGCCGCTTCCGACTACGATCTGGCCCTCTTGTGGAACGCGCCGGAGGATGTGCGCTCGCTTAAGTCGCTCGTGCTGTTCGGCTTGCGCGGCGTAGCCGCCTATGCCTACCACGCGGCCGTGCTCGGCTACCGCGACGAGGCGGTGTCGGCCTTCCTTCACCAGGGTTTGGCTTCGCTCGCCGACAACGAGGCCGGCGCGGACGAGCTGCTGCCGCTCGCGCTGCGCGTGGGCGAGGTGAACCTGCGCTGCATGGAGATGCTCGACCAGGCCAACACCGAGACGTTCGGCACGC
>NZ_PPEL01000178.1 GCF_002899695.1 Rubneribacter badeniensis | reverse complement strand
GGGTGGAAGAGAGGGCCTTGCGGGAAGGGGTGGAAGAGCGCCCCCCCGCAGGGGGGCGCGGCGCAGCGTAGCACCGATTCTCGGCTGGGGAGAGAGGGGGCGGCTCGGGGCGATTGGGCGTTGAGGTGGCGCGAGGCTGCATTTTCGAAATAGCGGCACACGCGAATGAGCGCGAGCAAGGCTGGACGGCAATGCAAAGCCCGACCGCCCCCCCCCCGCAGATTGCGGCACGCGCGAATGAGCGTGGGCAAGGGAGAGTTGCATGCAGATGCGGTTGAGCCTCGCATAATGGGGGGATAGGGGATTGCGGCGGTCGGTCTGGATCGTCCACATGACGCAGCTGAGTTGCTACCATCGATAGGGCGCTGTTTCGGATGTGCGCGTCTCGAACGGTAATGAATTCGGAAATTTCTCAGTATATAGTACCGAAAATTGGATTTCAGATACGATATGGGGCCTCAAATGGGCCTCCGATGGGTAAAATGGCACTTTTGAGTATAAGATACGCGCAATGGGGGTGCGGACAAAAAGTTGGACACTCCGGTGTCCGGATTGGAGTCCGCATGTACCCGTTGGAGACCAGGGAGCTCGCCGTGGAGGCCGTCGCGGCGGGGTTCAGCCTGACCGAGGCGGCCGA
>NZ_PPEL01000177.1 GCF_002899695.1 Rubneribacter badeniensis | reverse complement strand
GGCGAAGGGGGCTCGTGCCCCTCGGGTGCGGATGTGACATTATCCCCGTCCTTTTGTCACGCTCCCCGCCCGCCGGGCGGGGTGTGCCCCTCGTGGATTTTCAACGCCGGGGCAACGCCTGTGCTAGAATGCGTTTTTACTTGGAATACGAGAATTCAAGGGGTTTGCCTCTATGTCCTTTTTAGACGCGTTCTCCGGGCTGACCGGCCAAATGTCTACGGACATGGCCATCGACCTCGGGACTGCCAATACACTGGTCGCCATCACGGGCGAGGGCATCGTCATCAACGAGCCCTCCGTCGTCGCCATCGAGAAGAGCACGCACCGGGTGCTCGCGGTGGGCCATGAGGCGAAGAACATGATCAACCACACGCCCGAGGCGTTCTCGGCCGAGCATCCGCTCAAGGACGGCGTCATCGCCGACTACGACGTGACGGAGGCCATGCTCTCGGCGTTCATCAACAAGGCCGCCGTGCGCAAGTACCCGTGGCAGGCCAAGCCGCGCATCGTCATCTGCATCCCGTGCGGCGCCACGTCGGTGGAGAAGCGTGCGGTGTTCGAGGCCGCCATCCAGGCCGGCGCGCGCCAGGCCTACCTCATCGAGGAGCCCATGGCCGCGGCCATGGGCGCCGACCTGCCCGTCA
>NZ_PPEL01000176.1 GCF_002899695.1 Rubneribacter badeniensis | reverse complement strand
TGGAGGTGGGCAACTTCGCCGATATGTGCCTGTTCGACAACGAATTCATCGCCGGCAACGTGGAGGATTACCGAACCACCAAGGTGGCGACAACCATCCTGGGCGGCGAGGTGGTGTACGAGCGGTAGACGCCCTCGCAACTACGCGCGATCGCCTCGCAATCGCGCAAGAGGGGCCCAGCCGCAAGTAAACGCGCTACAAACGAACGCTCCGCAACAGGGAGCCCGACCGCAAACGGTCGGGCTCCCTGTTTCTCCTATGACCGCTCGACGGTGCCTTCCGCTTCTAACTCGGCAGCCCCTTCTTCCTCTTCCTCGTCGGTCACGCGGCGCAGCACGAGGAAGCCGGCGACGCCGGCCACGAGCGAAGCAGCCAGAATAGCCGCCTTCGCCATGGCGATGGTGCTCGCATCGACGAATGCCAGGTTCGTCACGAAGATGGCCATGGTGAAGCCCACGCCGCCCAGCACGGACACGCCTGCGATATGGCCCCAGCTCACGCCAGCGGGGAGATCGCTTAAGCGCAGCTTCACCGTGAGCCAGGTGGCCAGGAAGATGCCGGGCGGCTTGCCGAACAAGAGGCCGCAGAACACGCCGATGGTCACGGGGTTCGCAATGACGGCGAGAGGGTCCATACCCGTCAGCAC
>NZ_PPEL01000175.1 GCF_002899695.1 Rubneribacter badeniensis | reverse complement strand
CGAGGTTCGCCTTATTCTCGTGGGCTCGGCGGTGATCTTCGTGCTGTTCCACTCGCGCATCTTCCAGAAGATGGTGGGCAAGCACGCCAAGCGCATCGGCGGCTACGAGGAGGCCAAGACGAACATCCTGAAGTTCTTCGACAAGAAGGGCTACATCATGATGGCCATCATGATGGGCGGCGGCATCGGCCTGCGCATGTCGGGGCTCGTGCCCGACTGGTTCATCGCGTTCTTCTACACGGGCCTGGGCATCGCGCTCACGGTGGCGGGCCTCACCTTCCTGCTGCGTTACTTCATGAACGTGGAGCCGGGGTGCCCCCTGTTGCCGCGCACCTACGCGAAGCGCGGCTGACCGGCCGGTCTGCCAGAGCTGCTGCGGCGCGCATCGTTGCGCCATGCGGAGGAAGCGGTGCCGGCACCGCGCGAAACCCACGGGTTCGCTGACGGCACGTTGACGAAACGGTTACGGCTCGGGGGCGTTCGCGCCCCCTTGCCATAGTATGAGGGGCGAACCATGGCATCGGCCCCGAGGCGCGGTGCGAGAAACCGAGTGCGAAGGAGGCCCCGTGGCCCGGATATTCGTCGTGGAGGACGACGCGGCGCTGCGCGGCGAGCTCATGCGCCTGCTGGAGCTGCAGGGGCACGTTGCGCTGGCCAGCAC
>NZ_PPEL01000174.1 GCF_002899695.1 Rubneribacter badeniensis | reverse complement strand
GGGCATGGCTCTCCTCCAATATGCTTCTTGTCTCGACAACTCGAATCATACCGGGGCGGGCCGTGCCCTCCTTCCTATCTGGACGCTATCCTGCTGTCAAAGTGCGCAAAAAATTGTACGTTACCGGGGCGCGGGGCATTCCCCCGCATGGCGTAATGCCAGAGCGCTTACGCGCTGGCATGGAGTCTGGTGGCATAGCCCTGCCTCGGCACTTTCGAGTCGAAGCAGGGCAACGATTTTCACAGAAAGAGTCTGATGCCGCCAATCTATCTCGTGTATACGAGATGGGCTACTTGCTAAATTCCCCATGTGAAGCCAAATCTTTTGATTTATATAAAAAGATGTTGATCTGGATGATAGATTGCTTCTATAGCAATGCCAGCTTTTCCCGTACGATTCTTTTTTATCATCAATTTAACTGAACGTATATCACTTGAAAGCATTTCTTCGCGCGTTACACCATCCAACGGCTTGATTATTATCAACTTATCAGCATCGTGTTCAATTTGCGACGAACCTCGAATTTCGTCTGTTTTCGATAAGGATGGGGGGTGCGGACGTTTTTCCGGACGGCCTAGGCGGCCAGCCCCAGCCGCCTCCTGCGGCCGGCTATCGTATCGTACACCTTGCGCCCTCCCTCGTCGAACGCCTTCAGCCTCCCCTCCCGGTA
>NZ_PPEL01000173.1 GCF_002899695.1 Rubneribacter badeniensis | reverse complement strand
GTAGCACAGGCGGCTCGCCATGTAGCCGCCCCAGCCGAGTGGCGTGGTCTCGGGGTCGCAGCCCAAGAAGAGCACCGCGTCGCCGTGCTCCGAGATATCCTTGATGACGTTGTTCTGCTGGTTCTGCTGGCCGAGCGGGTCCATGCCCCAGACGTGCTTGGCGCCCCAGTACCAGCCCTCCCAGCTGTCGGGCTGGCGGGCCTGCAGGGTGAAGCCGCCGCAGAGGTCGAGGAGCTGGGTGATGCAGCCGTGCGCTGCGTGGACGACCTTCGTCTCGCCGTGGCCGTCGATCTCGCACAGGATGGCCTCGGGGCTGTACTCGTCGTGCATGCGCTTGATCTCGCCAGCCACGATCTGCGCGGCCTCGTCCCAGCTGATGCGCTCGTAACCGCTCGTGCCGCGCGTCTCGGGGTGCCGCTCGCCGTTCGGGTCCCAGTCCACGCGCTTCATCGGATAGGGAATGCGGTTCTTCGAGTACACGCGCTTCTTGTAGCACAGCGACAGCGGCGAGATGAGCGTCTTGAAGCCCGGCTCGAAGGTCTTGCCGCGCGCCTCGAGCTTCCAGGCGTTCAGCTCCTCGGGCGTCTGGTGCTCGTCGAAGTGGAACGGGCGGATGCGCAGGATCTTGTCCTGCTCCTCGTCGATGTCGACCGTGCACGCGTTCGCGCCGAGCCC
>NZ_PPEL01000172.1 GCF_002899695.1 Rubneribacter badeniensis | reverse complement strand
GAGAGAACTGCGCGATGGTGCGGAAACGCGAGTTGCTGCCCAGGTAGGTGATGGCGATGGCGTCCAGCGCGCCCTCGTCCAGCGCATTCAGGAGGTCGTCGGTCTCCAGGTACTCCACCATGTCCACGTCGAAGCCGTTGTCGTTTGCATACTGTGCGAACGCCCGGGCGTCCTGGCTGTTCTCGATCACTCCCACGCTCATGCCCGAGAACGCGGTGAAGTCCTCGTAGGCGTAGCGCCTATCGTCCAGGCGCACGTTGAGCGTGGTGTAGATGCTGCACATGGGCTCGGCCGAGAACAGCATGCGGTCCGTGCGCTCCTGGGTGTAGTATACGGCGGGGAGCAGGTCGATCTCTCCGTTCTCCAGCGCCTCGTAGGCTTCGGCCCATCCGGCGAAATCCACGTACTCGTACGTCCAGTCGGCGTAGCGCCGCAGCTCTTCCAGGTAGTCGATGTTGTAGCCCACGAGCTGGCCGGCCTCGTCGTAGGACATGTAGTCGCCGTCTTCGTAGTAGCCCACGCGCACGATACGCTTGCCTTCCGGCGCGTCCTCGTCGGCGAAGGCGGGAGGAGCGTAGGCCCCGGGCAGTGCAAGCAGCGCCGCAACGAGTGCAAGCAGCAAAAGCGGCAAGGACACCCCGACCAGGTGCCGGTTCCGCGTGTCTTCTCCTCCGTGTGCTATGGCTTGCTCCGATCCGCTTCGACGC
>NZ_PPEL01000171.1 GCF_002899695.1 Rubneribacter badeniensis | reverse complement strand
CGGTGCTCGACGCCGTCGCCTTCGCGGGCGACGCGCTCGCCCCGTTCTTCCTGCAGGACCCCCTGACCGGGGACGCGGGGGCGTCCTTCGAGGCGATGGCCGCGCTCGACCCCGCGGCCGCCGCCGCGGAGTGGCCCTTCGCGGAGGAGGGCGAGGCGCGCGAGGCGCTGGGGCTCATGGTCGCCGGCCTCGCAGGCGGCGCGGGCGACGAGGGCCTCGCGTGGGAGTACCGCCGCCTGTTCGTGGGCCCCGCGCCCAAGCCGGCCCCGCCGTGGGGGTCCGTGTACACCGACCGCGAGTGCGTGGTGTTCGGGGCGTCGACGCTCGAGCTGCGCGCGTGGATGCGCGGGCGCGGCGTCGCGCGCCTGGGGGGCGGGAAGGAGCCCGAGGACCACATCGGCCTCATGCTGGCCCTCATGGCGTGGCTCGCGCGCAACCGGCCCGCCGACCTCGACGAGTACCTGCGGGGGCACCTGCTCACCTGGGCGCCGCACTTCCTGGGCGAGCTGGCCGGGGCGGCGCGCCACCCCTTCTACGAGGGGCTCGCGCGCCTGACGGCCTCGACGCTCGAGGGGATCCGCGCCGAGCGGGGCCTTAAGGTCGCCGTCCCGCGGTTCTACCGCTAGGCGCGCGCGATGGCCGGGCTCGCCACCGCCCTCGACGAGGTCACGCTCGTCCTGTTCACGACGCTCGCGCCGTCGGGCGCGGTGGCGT
>NZ_PPEL01000170.1 GCF_002899695.1 Rubneribacter badeniensis | reverse complement strand
GGGCGGGGGTGTGCTTTGGAACCTGGGCGCGGAGCTGCGGGGGCGTGCGCGAGGGTGCTTCGCGTC
Organism: Rubneribacter badeniensis; assembly: GCF_002899695.1. Taxonomy (GTDB): domain Bacteria; phylum Actinomycetota; class Coriobacteriia; order Coriobacteriales; family Eggerthellaceae; genus Rubneribacter; species Rubneribacter badeniensis. The sequence continues at coordinate 675 of NZ_PPEL01000170.1, read as the reverse complement.
GCTTCGGCCCTTTCATCGTGCGTTGGGATGCCCGACTGTGCCAGGGGCCTCTGCAGCGGGGCGCGTCTGTCGGGTCGTGTCGAACTCGGTTTGGCGAAGGGCGGGGGATCCGTGTTGAACCGCCGTCGGCATGGGGGCGACGCGGCGATCTTCCGTTTGTCCGGGCGTTTGGCTGGCCTTCTGCTCGGTCAAGCCCGAGCGGCGTGCGGCATTGTAGCGCATTTCTGGCCACGAAACCGCGTTCTGGCACGGAATCCGGGGCTTGCCGACCGAAAAGGGAGATCGCTCGAGGCAAAAGGCCAGGTCGGCGGAATCGTGACGGCCGGATTGCTTCCAAAGCGTGCCAGAACGCGGTTTCGTGGCCAGAAACGGAGGGTTTTTCTGCACGGGGAGGTCGAATGGGCGGGGGCGGGTCGGTCCGCCGTGCAAAGCCCCGCCGCCGCGGAAGGAGCCTTCGTCCAATGGGATTCTCTACGGCATCCGGTTGCGCGGGGGCTGGGTCCGAGATCTGGCGAGTGCGGGTTCGATTCGACAGCGGCTCGGCATGGACGAGGGCCTTTTTGACGCACAATCGCTACCGGGAGCAGGGGTCTTCCGCAAGCGCGATAAACGCTCCCGGTGTTTTCCGAGTCGAGGACGGCCATATTGGAGGTGAGGCCGGCGTCTCGCTCGGGG
>NZ_PPEL01000169.1 GCF_002899695.1 Rubneribacter badeniensis | reverse complement strand
CCCGCAGCCCAAGCCCGCCCCGCCCGTGCTGGAGTTGCGCGGCGCCACGTTCACCTACGAGGGCGCGACGCGCCCGAGCGCCGAGGACGTGACCCTTTCCGTGGCGGCGGGCGAATGCGTGGTGCTGTGCGGCGAATCGGGCTGCGGCAAGACCACCGTCACGCGGCTGGCGAACGGGCTTGCGGGCGAATTCTACGAGGGCGAGCGCCGAGGCGAGGTGCGCGTGGGCGGCGCGCCGCTCCAGAGCCTTTCGCAATGGGAGGTGGCCGAGCGGGTGGGCAGCGTGTTCCAGAACCCGCGCACGCAGTTCTTCAACCTCGACACCACCGGCGAGATCGCCTTCGGCATGGAGAATCTGGCCGTGCCCCGCGCCGAAATGCACGCGCGCATGGCCTCCACCGCGCGGGAGCTGGGCATAGAGGCCCTGCTCGACCGCAACATCTTCGCGCTGTCCGGCGGGCAGAAGCAAGCCGTGGCGTTCGCGGGCGCGCACACGTGCCGCCCCGCCGCCTACGTGCTGGACGAGCCGTCCAGCAACCTCGACCCTGCCGCGATGGACGACCTCGCGCGCCTCATCCGCACCGCCAAGCAACGCGGCGCGGCGGTGCTGGTGGCCGAGCATCGGCTGGCCTATCTGGCCGATGCGGCCGACCGCTTCATCTTCATGCGCGCGGGGCGCGTGGAGCGCGAATGGACGGCCGAGGCGTTCGCCGCCCTCTCCGCCGAAGAGCGGGGCCGCCTCGGGCTGCGCTCGCCGCACCCGCCCGCCC
>NZ_PPEL01000168.1 GCF_002899695.1 Rubneribacter badeniensis | reverse complement strand
ACCCTGAGGCGTGCTCCTCCAGAATGCTTTTAAGCGTTTCGCTGTAGAACTCGGACTTGCCCGTCTTGGTGCCGAAGTCGTCCCAATGCTCTCGGTAGCCCTGCCTCTTGCTGTTCCATATGCCCTTCTCCACGAACTCGTCCCAACCGGATAGCTCGTCGCCGCCCTTCTTGTCTGCCGAAGGATCCCAAATCGTTTTCGTCAGCAGCTTCGTGGCGAAAAGCGACAGGTCCTCGCCGCTTTGCGGCTCCGCATCGGTCTCGGGGTCATGGAAGCATTCCCGGTAGTAATTGAGCACGTTCGGAAAACCCTTGTCGGCAAGCTTCTCGGCAATGAGCCACGCGATCTCGGTCTCGTCGGTCAGCGTGTCCCACAAGGGCTCGACAACCGGCTGCTCGAGCGCCGTGTAGGAGTGGAGGTCCTGCTTGTTCGTCACCGAGCCCCACCGCTCGAACATCTGATGGCGCGCCGGCAGCACGATGTCGGCGAACTGGGACATCTCGGCGGGGTTGAGCGTGATGTGCACGAAGAAGGGGATCTTCGCGAGCGCTTCTTCCCAGCGCTGCGCGCCGGTGCACGAGTACACCCAGTTGTTCCAATAGGAGATGGCCACCTTGATATCGTACGGCTCGCCTTCGTTCAGGCAGTCTGCGATGCGGTTCGTGACAACCTGATCGTGCAGCTTTCCCTTTGCAACTGCCGGAAAATCGAATGTGCCGCGCCGGTCGAAAAACGGCTGCTTGACACCCGCTTGGGCAACTTCATCCTGGTAAGGCTTGATGTCCGGGAGCTTGCCCGCCGGCACGGAGGGCGCGCGGTTCGGGCCGCCTACGTTCTCCA
>NZ_PPEL01000167.1 GCF_002899695.1 Rubneribacter badeniensis | reverse complement strand
TCGGCCGCCTCGGTCAGGCTGAACCCCGCCGCGACGGCCTCCACGGCGAGCTCCCTGGTCTCCAACGGGTACATGCGGACTCCAATCCGGACACCGGAGTGTCCAACTTTTTGTCCGCACCCCCCTTTCGGTACAATATGGGAAAAAAATTCGCTCAGTTTTTACCGACCTGGCTCTCTCGACGGCGACAGAATGAAGTTTCGGTAATATATGTCGGAAAAATTCCAAAATCGTTACCGCGATGTCGTGCAGTGCAGGGATATGCAAAGTGGCGTCGCGCGATGCAGGGATACGCGAAGCGACGTCATGCAATGCGGTGATATGCGAAGCGACATCGCGCGGCGCGAGGATGAGCGAAGCGGTATCGTGCGATGTGGAGACGAGCGAAGCGACGTCGAACCGTCGGGATGCGCAGCGGCCATGCTGAACGGTTGAGCTGGGATGCGAGGCGCTTGCGGAAACTGCGCGTAGGTTGCCGCAAGCGAGACGATGCGAAATCGCGGCAAAAGGACAGGTGTCGCGCACGGCTCCGTCCGGGGTTTGCCGCGAGAGGACGAGGTCGCCACTCGCGTCAAGGGAAGGCGGATTGGCGACGCTGGCATTTTCCGTATGCGGCGCGTTCGTAACGTGCGCGAAGGGCGGCCGAAAGGCGGGGTGCGCTACAATGAACGATGCGCTTTTGCTTGATGAGGCGCGTTTTGCCAAAACGCGCGAAAGGAGCGATAGCATGGACGAGAAGACAGACCCGGTGCTCGACGCCGTCGCCTTCGCGGGCGACGCGCTCGCCCCGTTCTTCCTGCAGGACCCCCTGACCGGGGACGCGGGGGCGTCCTTCGAGGCGATGGCCGCGCTCGACCCCGCGGCCGCCGCCGC
>NZ_PPEL01000166.1 GCF_002899695.1 Rubneribacter badeniensis | reverse complement strand
GGGCAGGCAAGGCGGGCGGGGGTGGATGTCCGGACGGATCCGGAGAGGCCGCGGGCCCCTGGCGGCCGCAACCGTTTTGCCGCCTCGCGCGTCCGAAGGCCCGTCGAGCGTCGTTTCCTTAAAGGACGTGTCCTGGTCGAAACGGCGGCGACGATGCTTGCCATGGCGAGCGACCGGCTCTTCGATCCCATGGCGCCTCGGAGGGTTTCGGGATTGCGAAACGCTATCGCTCGGGGTTCTCGGTATTTGTCGAGGCCATGACGTTTTCCGACCAGCGAAGCAGAAGGTCGGTCAGCTTTTCCGCCCCTTCGGCGTCTACGGGGTGGTGCGCTTCCCAGTCGCGTCCGACCTCGAGGATGAGCGCCTCTTCTCCGGCAAGGCGTTTTGCGAGGTCGCGTTTCGTTTCGGGATAGCGTCCCGTGCGTGCGAATTGAAGCGCCTGAAGCACGAAGAACGCTTGCTTGAAAAGTGGTTCTAGGGCGGTGCGCGCATTGATGCCGTCGAAGACGCGGGCATGGCAGAGCGCATGGTAGATTCCCGATGCGCCGATGCGGGCTGCGCGAAGGGCGTCGTCGGAGGTGAAGCCCGTGTCTATGATGGATTCGAAGTCTCCGCAGATGGGCCGCGTGTCGCAGACGAATTGGAGGAGTTCGTGGCGGGGCCACGAGGCGACGGCCCGCGTGGATCCGACGAAGCCGCAAGCGAGTTCTTTCTGCGGCATCGTCTGGATGACGGCCCGGCAGCGACGAAGGTCGTCTGCGCTGATGCCGTCGAGCAGCACGACGAGGTCGATGTCGCTGCCCTCGCGAGCCTCGCCCCGTGCCCGGCTGCCTTGAAGGCCGACGAACGAGAGGCGGTCGCCGAACTCGCGCTTGAGCCGGCGCGCCGCATCCTCTGCCCATTTGAACGCATCCATTGGGTGTCCTTTCGATTGCTGGCGGTCGCGCTATTGTACCCGATCGCTAGCTGCGCGGCACTCTCTCCCTCGCATCCGAGGATCGCTTGAAGCTCCGCGAGGAGGGGGAGTGGCAGACGCGGGGGCTCAGACGCGAGGGGAGG
>NZ_PPEL01000165.1 GCF_002899695.1 Rubneribacter badeniensis | reverse complement strand
CGGCGGACGGGCGGGAAGCGGGAGCGGGAGCGGCGGCGCGAAGCACGGGAGAGGGCGGCGGCGAAAGTGGAGCTGCAAAGGGATTGGAAGATGAAGCAGGAGATGGGGACGGCGCAAAGCGACGAAGGCAATGGAAGGGAGCGGAGAGCGAGAGAACGCTAGGGGCCGGAGCGGGAACCCAGCCGGAAACGCGCAGGGGCCGACACGAGCAAACGCGACGACCACCGTCGCCGCCAAGCCAAAACCGGCATGGAAGCCCTCCTCCCGCAGGTTTGGTCACAAACAGCGCCCTATGGCACGCGCGGGACCGATTTCGCGTCCCCCGCGCCCTTGGCACTTGAAGAATCCCCAGGTCGCGGAAATCGCACAGGCTGCCGGCACCCCAAATTGGCCGCTTGGATTGCCACAGGGCGTCGTTTGTGACCAACTTGCATGGGGCACCCTTGCGTCGTGCGCAAACCGCAGCGCAAGGCCGCCCGCACGGTTTCGAATGCGCTACCCCCAGGAAAGAACCGCGTTGTTCACAACGACGAATGCGACAACCAGGGCAATCGCGACAACGACGGCAAGCACAATCTTGGGATTCGGCGAGAACTTCACGGTAACTCCCCTCCCTACGCTTCGCGCCACGAGAACTCGACCGCGCACTTTTCGCCCAGCGCCACCGCAAACATGTCCCGGATGTTCTCCTCCGCATTCTCGCGCGCTTCGTCCAAAAGCCCCGCCTCTATGGCCTCCTGTTCGCTTTTCTCGATGCACTGCGCTTGGAAGGCGTCAACATCCTCAACGTGGATGGGATTGAGTATGTTGTTCCTCTCCTCCAAAACGCCCGAAGCATCCATGTCGGGCTCGTTGGCAACGATATACGGGCTGGACAGCGAGATGCGTATCGTATTTTCCTCCAACTTGTAGTCGGCATCTTCCAAACTCACGCCAGCCTTAATGGTTCCCTGATAGCGATACCAAAAGCTGTTATCCGTAAAGGGGATGTCGAACAGATCGAAGAAACGATTTATGTCGGACACCTTGTCGACGATGCAGTAGTCGTAAGATACGCTCACCAGCTCATTTTGAGCGACGATGCGGCCGAACACGGTAGAAGCGGACAACGACCGATCATCAGGAGGATTGTAATTCCAGAAGAACACGGCCCCTCCCACCCCCAATACCGC
>NZ_PPEL01000164.1 GCF_002899695.1 Rubneribacter badeniensis | reverse complement strand
GGTAACGTACAATTTTTTGCGCACTTTGACAGCAGGATAGCGTCCAGATAGGAAGGAGGGCACGGCCCGCCCCGGTATGATTCGAGTTGTCGAGACAAGAAGCATATTGGAGGAGAGCCATGCCCGAGCCAATCGTAACACTGAACGAGGAGAGCCTGAAGTCCGATCTGCGCGAGCTGGTGAGAAAGACGGTCGAGGACACCCTGAACGGCCTTCTGGATGAGGAGGCGGGCGACCTCGTCGGCGCGGAGCGCTACGAGCGCGCCGCGGGGCGCGAGGCCTATCGGGCCGGCCACTACGACAGGAGCCTGGCAACGACGTCCGGCGAGGTCACGCTGCGCATGCCCAAGCTCAAGGGGATGAGGTTCACCACGGCGATCATCGAGCGCTACCGGCGCCGCGAGACCAGCGTCGAGGAGGCGATGATCGAGATGTACCTGGCCGGCGTCTCGACGCGCAGGATCGAGGACGTCTCCGAGATCCTGTGGGGGTCGAGCGTGTCGGCGGCGACCGTCTCGAACCTGAACGAGAAGGCGTTCGCCGCGGTCGAGGAGTGGCGAAACCGCCCGCTCGTTCGCGCCTACCCCTACGTCTACGTCGACGGCATCTACCTGAAGCGCAGCTGGGGCGGGAGCTACGAGAACGTGGCGGTGATGGTGGCGATAGGCGTCAACGACGACGGCTACCGCGAGGTGATAGGCGCCGCCGAGGGCTTCACCGAGTCGGCCGAGTGCTGGCGGGAGTTCCTCTCGTGGCTGAAGTCGCGCGGGCTGCGCGGGGTCAGGATGTTCACCGGCGACAAGGCCGCCGGCATGGTCGGCTCGATCGCCGAGGTCTTCCCGAACGCCGCCTACCAGCGCTGCACGGTCCATTTCTACCGCAACGCGCTGGCGAAGGTGCCCAAGTCCAAGAGGCCCAAGGCGGCCGCGATGCTCAAGGCCATACACGCCATGGAGTCGCGCGAGGCCTCCGAGGCCAAGGCCCTCGAGGTGGCCGACGAGCTCGACTCAATGAGGCTGAAGGAGGCCGCGAAGGTCGTCCGCGACGGATACGCCGAGACCCTGACGTACACGCGCTTCCCGCGCGAGCACTGGCGGCGCATACGCACCAACAACGCCATCGAGCGCCTGAACCGCGAGATCCGCAGGCGCACGCGCGTGGTCGGGACGTTCCCCGACGGGAAGAGCGCCCTCATGCTCGTGACCGCGAGGCTCAAGTACGTGGCCGAGAGCGAGTGGGGCTCGAGGCGCTATCTGGACGTGACTCTGCTGGAGGGGTAGCCGCACCGGACGGCGGGCTTATGAGGCTGTCGGAAAAGTGCGCAAGA
>NZ_PPEL01000163.1 GCF_002899695.1 Rubneribacter badeniensis | reverse complement strand
CGGCCGCCTCGGTCAGGCTGAACCCCGCCGCGACGGCCTCCACGGCGAGCTCCCTGGTCTCCAACGGGTACATGCGGACTCCAATCCGGACACCGGAGTGTCCAACTTTTTGTCCGCACCCCCTTTTTGCGTCGTAACGAAAGAAATCGACGATTTTCTTTCGTTACGGCTCGCTGGTTACAGCCACTGTTTGCGCTTGAAGACGATCAGCTCGATGGCCACGATCGTCAGCGACACGCCGATGACGGCGGGATAGCCCCCGCTCCAATCGAGTCCGGGCATGTTCGCGAAGTTCATGCCGAACCAGCTGGTGAGCAGCGTGAGCGGCGCGAACAGCGTGGTGATGACGGTGAAGAACCGCATGGTGTCGTTCTGCTTGAGGTCGATCTGCGTCTGGTACAGCTCGCGCAGCTGCAAGCTGTACTCCTTGAGCGTGAGCGAGCGCTTGAGCAGGCGCTCGGCCTGTCGCTCGAACACACGGAACAGACGCCCCTCCTCGTGGGTGAGCAGCTTGTTCTCGTTCTCGGCCAGGGCGCTGGCCATGTCGACGAGTTGTTGGTAGTACGTGTCGATGCGCAAGAGCTTGCGGCGAAATTCCAGCATCTGCCGATTCGCGCCGCTCATCCCGCGATCAATGATCGCCTCCTCCACGTCCTCCATGCGATCCTCGAGGTTGGCAAGGAACGTCAGGTCGTCTTTCACGAGCAGCTTCATGAACTCGAACAGGCAGTGCGCGACGGTGGGTTGCTTCACGTAGCCTTGTCGGGCGATGGCGGCAAGCATCCGCGCGCAGGTGTCGCCCTCGTCGAGGAACACAAGGTGCGATTCGTCCAGGTAGAACGCGAAGCAGAGGGGGTCGCACGAAAGGTGGGCCTTGTCCGGCACGGCGAACGAGCCGATGAGGCAGCGGGGAAGCACGTCGAGGTAGGTGTTCTCCACGGTTGCCAGGAAGCGCAGCGACTCCTGCGCGCTCGCGTCCGCGTAGCCCAAGGAAGCGAGCTCCTGCGACGTGAGCGCCTCGACCACCGGTCGGCCCGCGGGGACGTCCTCGCCCGCGGGGACGGGCTCGAGGCGGTTCGTCAGCACGTACGTGTGGGCCATGGCGCAGTTCTTTCGGACGGGGCGGTTCGACGCTGCCTCGCAGCTTAGCATGCGGCGTCCATCTTGCGTCCTTTCGTTGGAGGATCGTTGAAGGTGCTGGGGCTCGACGACTCTTTTCATCCTGATGGCAGAAAGGCGTATGCTTGACGTATTTGGCACAAAGGACACGGTGGCAAAATCATGCTTTTTGTCGGTATTTCTTCGAAAGGGGGTGCGGACAAAAAGTTGGACACTCCGGTGTCCGGATTGGAGTCCGCATGTACCCGTTGGAGACCAGGGAGCTCGCCGTGGAGGCCGTCGCGGCGGGGTTCAGCCTGACCGAGGCGGCC
>NZ_PPEL01000162.1 GCF_002899695.1 Rubneribacter badeniensis | reverse complement strand
TCGGCCGCCTCGGTCAGGCTGAACCCCGCCGCGACGGCCTCCACGGCGAGCTCCCTGGTCTCCAACGGGTACATGCGGACTCCAATCCGGACACCGGAGTGTCCAACTTTTTGTCCGCACCCCCAAAATACAGAAAAACAAACTTTTATTATTTAGAAGAAAGGATATAAAAATGAAACGTTTACCTAAATATACGCCTGCGGAAGTACGGAATGATCCATACGGATTTACTTACAAAGAAATGTCGGAAGTTATTGGCGAGAATGAAGCAAAAGCCTTATATGAAGAATTATATAAGCAATTACCACGCAAAAAAAATCTATCAATGTTGGTAAAAAATATTTGCAAAAGCAGTGATACTGAAAAGTATGTTTACGAACTGAAAGACAACAAATACATTGAAACGGTTTTTATCAAGCGGCGAGATGGTGGAACTGTTTGCGTGAGCACACAAGTCGGTTGTCCTGTTGGTTGTATTTTTTGTGAGTCCGGGCGAAATGGCTTTGTTCGTAATCTAACATCGTCAGAAATCGTACAACAGATTATATTGTTGCGTCGAAAAGTAAACCGTATCGTTTTTATGGGTATGGGAGAGCCTTTATTCAATTATGACAACTTGATAAAAGCAATCCATATTCTCCGAGATAGATATGGGCTCAACTTTCCAACCGACGGCATTACCATATCAACAGTTGGTCCGGTCGATCAATTAAAAAAATTGCGCGAGGAACATCTTAAAATTCAGTTGACAATATCTTTACACGCAGCAACACAATCTGCAAGAAATCGTATTATTCCTCACATGCGCATATATGCTATTGAAGATGTTGTTAAGCAAGCCTTATCCTATTCTGAAAGGCATAATCGCAAAATTGTCTTTGCGTATTTGCTTTTACCGGGTATAAATGACCGGCCCTCAGATGTAAGACAACTTGCAAAATGGTTTCGGGGCAAAAAAGTTATGATTAACGTGTTACAATACAACCCAACAAGCAATTCAAGAATTAAAGCACCACAGAAACGGGAAATAGTTGCATTCAAACATCAATTAGAGCAAGCAGGACTTGAAGTTACTATGAGAGTTTCTCATGGCAGAGAGATTAACGCGGCTTGTGGACAGTTAGCTAACACATATAATAAATTCAAAAAAAAATGATTAAAAGTGCCAGACGCATAGACGCAGAGCCGATAACGCATTAGGTCAAAAAACCTATGTGTTATCGGCTTTTTTATTTAATATTGCGCAAAAGCCGCTGTTCCCTATTATAGAATGGATTGCGGGTAGTGTATTAAAGTCGCCCTTTTTTAAGGATACGGCGGTATCGGGGAGGTATCGCCGTGTCCATTTTTATTTACTGTAACCCGCCTAATGCTTTGCGGTCGGTAACGTACAATTTTTTGCGCACTTTGACAGCAGGATAGCGTCCAGATAGGAAGGAGGGCACGGCCCGCCCCGGTATGATTCGAGTTGTCGAGACAAGAAGCATATTGGAGGAGAGCCATGCCC
>NZ_PPEL01000161.1 GCF_002899695.1 Rubneribacter badeniensis | reverse complement strand
GGGGGTGCGGACGTTTTTCCGGACGGCCTAGGCGGCCAGCCCCAGCCGCCTCCTGCGGCCGGCTATCGTATCGTACACCTTGCGCCCTCCCTCGTCGAACGCCTTCAGCCTCCCCTCCCGGTACCAGCGGATCCACTCGGCGAGCTCGGCGGCGAACCGCTCGGCGGAGACCCCGCGCCAGTCCCTCCCGTGGAAGAACTCGACCTTGAGCCTGCCGAAGAACCCCTCGCAGGCGGCGTTGTCCGGCGAGTGCCCCTTGCGCGACATCGACCTCTCCACCCCGGCCTCCCCGCAGGCGCGGACCCAGTCGGGGGTGCGGTAGTGCCAGCCGCGGTCGCTGTGGAGCGTGAAGCCGCCCCCGGCGGCGGCCACGGCGCCGGCGAGCATCTCGGCCACGAGCGCCTTGGACGGCGAGGTGCCCACCGAGAAGGCGGCGACGTCGCCGTCGAACAGGTCGACGGCCGGCGAGAGGTACACCTTCCGCGGGTCGTCGGGCAGCCTGAACTCGGTGATGTCGGTGACCAGGACCTCGCCGGGGGCGGCGGCCGAGAAGTCGTGCAGGTCGCGGCCGGCGTCGACCAGCAGCAGGTTGGGCGCCGCCGCGCGGCCCTCCTCGCCGGCGTAGGAGCTGTAGCGGGCCGCCCGCGGGGCGCGGGCGCGCAGCCCCTCCTCGGCCATGATCCGGCGCACCACCTTCTCGGAGACCGCCACCGGCCGCGCCGGGTCGAGCCCCGCCGCGCCGCGGGCCCGCTGCGGCGCGCCGGCGCCCCGCGCGAGCTCGGCGCGGACGCGGCGGTAGCCGTAGGCGCCCCCGGACGCCTCGAAGGCGGCCCGGACCAGGGGCCGCAGGGCGGCGTACGGGTCGGGCGCGGAGGCCGCCGCCAGGCGGTCGTAGAACGTGCTGCGCGGCAGGGACAGCGCCGCCAGCGCCGCCCGCAGCCCGAAGCGCCCCCTGAGCCGGTCAGCCAGCGCCGCCCTCTCCGCCGCCGTCAGGGCGGACAGGTCGGCGCCTGGGTCTTTTTTTAGTATGTCGATCGTCCCCTCGAGGACGGCGTTGCGCAGCTCCAGCTCCTCGCAGCGGGCCCTGAGCTCCTCGAGCTCCGAGGGCGCCTCGCGGGGCTCCGGCGCGCGGGCGGCGATGTCCGAGTCGGTCATGAGGGAGAGCGCCCCTTCCTCGCGGAGCCGCCGGCGCCAGCCGGAGACGGCAGCGGCGGTGACGCCGGCCTCGGCGGCGAGGTCGGCGGCCCGCTCCCCGGCCTCCAGCCGCGCGACGAGCTCCATCTTCCTGTCGAAGGGCAAGTATACGGCCTTCTTGCGGGGCGGCGGGGCGACGCCCGCCGCCTTCGCCCAATTTACAACGGCCGTGCGGCTGCAGCCGGCCAGCTCGGCCGCCTCGGTCAGGCTGAACCCCGCCGCGACGGCCTCCACGGCGAGCTCCCTGGTCTCCAACGGGTACATGCGGACTCCAATCCGGACACCGGAGTGTCCAACTTTTTGTCCGCACCCCC
>NZ_PPEL01000160.1 GCF_002899695.1 Rubneribacter badeniensis | reverse complement strand
TGCTGCATCCGGTGATCTCGGCGACGGCGCCGCACGCCTGGCCAGCAGCGCCGTCGCACGCGCGGCCAGCTGCGCCGTCGCCAAGATCACCGGATGCAGCACGCCCGGTGGATGCCTCGCGTTTCGTCACGGATCCCTGGCGAAACGCGATCTTGCCCGTGTCGGGATCCATCGACTCCACGATGGCGAGCGACTCGAGCCGGTAGCCGCGTTCGCGCAGATCGGCCCCGCCGGGCTGGAAGCCCTTCTCCACCGCGATGCCGATGCCCTCCACGGTGGCGCCCGCCTCGTTCACCAGCTCGATGAGGCCGTTAAGCGCGCACCCGTTCGCCAGAAAGTCGTCGATGATGAGCACGTGGTCATCTGGCCCGAGGAATTTCTTCGCCACGATGACGTCGTACACGCGGCCGTGCGTGAACGACTGAATGCGCGTCGAATACATCTCGCCGTCGAGGTTGATGGACTGGGCTTTCTTCGCGAACACCACCGGCACGCCGAAATGCCGCGCCACCACGCATGCGATGCCGATGCCAGACGCCTCGATGGTGAGGATCTTCGTGACGGGAGCATCCGCGAACAGCCGCTTGAACTCCTCGCCCATCGCATCGAACAAATCGATGTCCAGCTGGTGGTTCAGGAAGCTGTCCACCTTGAGGACGCCCTCCGACTTCACCACCCCGTCGCGCCTGATGCGCTCCTCCAAAAGCTCCATGCCTTGCCTCCGTCGTCGGTTCGTCTTCGCATCCCGCCGCCGCGCGTGCGCGCGCAAGCTCGAAAAACCTCTGATCGACAGTGTAAAGGACGCTCGGCCGGATGGGGGCGAAATAATGCCGCAACGCCGATATTCGTCGCAACCGATCACGGATACTGAGAAATACTGAGAACGCCGCACGTCGGGAATGCGCTTGCAAGCCATTGCCGGCACCATGGGCGCTGTTGTCGTCATAGCGTATGTTCGCGCCCTGCTTCGCAGCCCCCTATCGCCGTAGTCGGAACCTTGCCACCGACTCGCGATCCCCTCGCCTCACGCCGCCGCAGCCAACGCAAGTGCCACGACCACCTTCGCATGAGGCATCATCGCCGAACCGCCGCGCGCTCGCCCCACGTCGTGCCGCCTCCCGTGCGCCGCGCTCGCGCCGCCGCGTCCGGCGCCGACGCTGTCGCCCCGCCGCCACACACCCTGCAGCCGCCATCGCCATCATGGCTCGCAACCGCAATCTTCCTCGCGCCTTCCATCGTCACGACCGAACTTCCATCCTTTCCCTTTGAGGATCCCTCACCTCAGGCCTTCTCGTCTCTGCGGCTACCGCAGATGAAAACCACTTTCGCAAAGCGGCCGCAATCGCAGTCTTCGCGAATGACGAAACGCCATTCTCACGCTATCGACAGGAATCGCACCGACCATGGCCGTCCCAGCCATGTCGCACAATACGGAATCGTCATCATAAACGGCATTGACGCGACAGCGAAACAGCACGATGAGCGGAGGTGGGGGGGTGGCAAAGCAACCGGGCTGACGGGGCTGAGGG
>NZ_PPEL01000159.1 GCF_002899695.1 Rubneribacter badeniensis | reverse complement strand
CGTGCGGAACTTCAGGCACTCGAAGCGCGAGCCGGCCCTGCCCCAGCGCTCCTGGCGGAACAGCACCGGCCCCGGGCTCGTCGCCTTCACGGCCACGGCGCAGGCCAGGAGCACCGGGGAGAGGGCGACGATCGCCGCCAGCGAGAGCGCCACGTCGAGGACGCGCTTGACGTGGGCGTAGGACCTGCTCGGGACGCGCGACAGCGGCGGCCTCGCCGAGGCGCCGGGGTGCAGCCGCTCGGCCATGGCGGCCCAGCCGCCCGCGTCGGGGACGCTCGGGCCCTCGAAGCAAGACGGCTCCTGCACCCTGCCGGGAACGTCTTCCAACGCTATTTCGTTTTCACTTATGCTCATCGCGTTCGCCCTAGCGGGCCGCTCTTTCCCTACTGCTTCCGCACGATGCCCAGTCCCAGCTTGGTTCTGATCGTGCGGCCGAACATCTCCATCTCCAGATACGCCGTCCGCTTGCGGCGGTCGATCTTCCTGATCCATCCCGCGTGCCCCATCAGCGGACCCTTCAGGATGACAACCTGGTCGCCCTCCACCACGCCCTCCGACACGCCGATGACGCGATGCCCCTTCTCGGTGAAGGCGTCGATCCACGCCACCTCGCGCGGCTCCAAGGGAATGAACTTGCCGTCGCTGCCCAGCACTTTCGCGAACGCGGGAACGCGCCGAAGCGCTGCTTGCAGGTCGGACGCGTTGTCGGTCACCACGATCAAGTAGCCGGGGAACAGCACGGACGTGCAGGTGCGCCACGCGCCGCGAATGTGCTTCTGCACCTCGTAGCACGGCACGAAGCACTCGCTGAGCACCCCGTCGCCGGCCATGCGCTCGATGAGCCGTTGCACGGCGAACTCCCGTCCGGCCATCACCTGGACCACGTACCACACACAGGCCTCCTCGCCCGATCTTCCGGTCGCTTTCCAAAGCGTCCGCGCGAAAACCATGGCTTCGCCTTTGCCCGATCAACGGGCACAAGCAAGCGTCGAGGTTCCGCGACGGCTATTCATTCCCAAGAAGCTGACGAAACGCACACGTGGCATCGATTTCGCGCATCAAGGTATGTCGAAAGGTCGCGCCCTTGCGGACGCATGCAGCTTCCTGCGAGGAACCCGAAGCTGGCGGGTTCGCCCCGCCCTGTCGGCCTCCTCGCAGGAAGCTGGCGCTGCCAACGCTTACGCGGAAACCCATTAATTGGGATTCTCGCGAAGCGATGGAATCAAGTTTCAGTCGTGTTTTCCCGATCCCGCCTTCATGTCGGAAAGCCCCTCCAAGACGGCGGTCCAACATTGCGGAAAAGCTGGCTGAAAAAAGCGCGCTTGCTATGATACTAGGGCTTTACCGTTCCGACAACTTCCGGAAACCTTCTTTGATGCCCCCCCCCCCCCATGTTTCCTCCACAATTGGGCGCGCTTCCAAACAGCCGCGAACGGCCGCAGATGGCCGGACAAAAACGCGCCAATTTTATACCCCGGAGGGGGTGCGGACAAAAAGTTGGACACTCCGGTGTCCGGATTGGAGTCCGCATGTACCCGTTGGAGACCAGGGAGCTCGCCGTGGAGGCCGTCGCGGCGGGGTTCAGCCTGACCGAGGCGGCCGAG
>NZ_PPEL01000158.1 GCF_002899695.1 Rubneribacter badeniensis | reverse complement strand
GAGCTGGGGCTGGGGCCGGGGCTAGGGCTGAGGCTGGGGCCGAGACGGAAGCCGCAGGGGCTGCGGGGGCGGTATCCGAAAAAGCGCGCCTTCCCGTGCCCACCGAACGGTCGAGATCGGGACCCCAATTCGTCATGAGAAAGCTCGCCGACGTCACCACGATCACCACCAGCACGATATCCACGTACAGCACCGTCTGCGACGCGGATCCGCAATGCAGGAACAGCACCTGGCCAGACGCCTCCCCCACCGCGAACCCCAAGAACAGCAGCGAGAAAGCCGCCGGGAACAACGAGGCCAAACCGACCTCCTCGCGCCGAGCCAGTTCAAGCGTCAGCAAAAAGGCGAACAGCACGACAAGCGCCCACACGCACCCGGAAACGATCGGAGCGTACACGGTGAAGGCCGGCACAACGGCGTTCACCAGGAACATCACCACCAGGCAGGGCGTGGAAAGCCGCACGAAAAACGCCAACCCCAACCGCCCCCGGCTGAACGCCCAGCATCCTGCCACCAACGCCGAAAGTCCTAGGCCGAGCAGCGGCACGCCCCCGTCGAGAGCAATCGCCCCGGAAGCCGGGACGTCGGCTGCTCGCGTGCCGGCCGTCACGCCGAGCGCCACCGCGTAGATGGCAAGGCCCGTCACTACGCGCAGCGTCCTCCCCAAACCATGCGGTCGAGCCGTGGCAGGGGCGCATCCAAAGCCCCCCCCCCCGTTCACGCCTCCAATTGAAACCGCCACGAGGCACGCGCACGTTCCCAATCCGCACAGCGCCATGAGAACGACGCTCCAAAGCATGGGGACGAGTACAAGCGCCAAGCCCATCGCCGACGCTGCACCGTACGCAACCGCAACCGCTGCGAACACCTCGTTCGCCGTCATACTCGCAAAACCGACCGCCCATGCGCACAGAAGGATCGACGACGAAAGGCCCACGAGCCCAGCCGCCACGTACAATGCCCACATTTCCAGCGCGCTGCATGCGACGAGCACGGAAGCCAGAGAACCAACCACGCCCGCAACCAGCGCAAACGAGAGCGTCCAAGGATGCGAGAACATCGGCGAATCCAGCTTGCGGCCAACGAAGCACAGCGCGCCCAAGCACGCCGCGGCGGCATACGTCACGAACAGCGGAGACACCTCAAGCCCTGCGCAAAACGGCACGATCGACTCGAACGCGCGCATTTGCCAAGCCAGCATGAGGGCAAATCCCCACATCTCGATTCTGCGAACCGCTTCCCCAAGCTCTTTGGCAAAACCAAAGCGCATAGGGACTTGCGGTTTCACCTTGCCCATTCAAGCCCCTCTCGAGCTATCGTCCTCCCGGGTTCTCTTCAAAACCCTATCATCCCACTATAACACGGTGAGTACCATCGTCATGGTATCCTCCCGCGTCAAGAAAGTCACCCCCCCCCCTGGCTCGCATGGACGGATGTAGCGAGGAGAAGACCTCAGACCGAGAACGCCAGGGTTCGGCGCAGCGCGACCCAAGCCCGCAAACCCAAACCCGAAGCACCGTCGCGGTAGCGGACGGAGACGCATCACTTGGCGCGCCGCTCGACACCTCCTCGAAGGATGCGGCATGGGCGCGCCCTCAGCGCCCCCGGTGCGCCCCCGGCACCATCTCCCCTCGCCTCGGCCCTCATC
>NZ_PPEL01000157.1 GCF_002899695.1 Rubneribacter badeniensis | reverse complement strand
CCCGAGTTTGAATGAATAATTTCTTCTTTTTCCTGCATGAGCAGGATTTTTTCTTGCCTTTTGTGGTAATATATTGGTATAGGACTATATAGGACTTCGAGGTTGTCATGTATTTGAAGCAAACGAAGAACAAGGCGGGCAGGATCTACCTGTCGATCATGGAGGCCTACAGGGCAAACGGGAAGGTGCACCACCGCACCATCGAGCCAATTGGATACCTTGATGCGCTTGAAGCGCAATACGATGATCCAATCGCTTACTTTCAAGAGTACGCAAGAGCGCTCACAGAAGAAAAGAGAGCACAAAACGCTAAGGTTGCACTTGAGTTTTTCCCGGCAGAAAAGATCGATAAGAGATCGGATGCAGAGCGGATAGGTTTGGGCTCTATCCCGCTTTCGTATTGCTACCATGCCCTTGGGCTTGATCGGTTTTGGAACAACCGCAAAGTTCATGCGCATCTTGCCTTCGACCCCAACGCGATATTCAGGATGCTGAGCTATCAGAGGGCATTGCATCCTGGCTCTAAAAAGGATGCCTGGGAGCGAGCAGGTGAGCTTCCCGACAGACGTGCCTACACCCTTGATCATGTCTATCAATCTTTAAGCTTTTTCGCACGCCACGAGAAGGCTTTTAAAGCGCATATTGACAAAGCCTTAGGACAGATAAGAGCACAAGATACCTCGCGTGTTTACTACGATGTGACCAACTACTACTTCGAGGTGGAAAACGATGATGCGCCAGGGGAAGGATTGCGTGCACGTGGTGTCTCTAAAGAACATCATCCAGGACCCATTGTGCAGATGGGTCTTATGATGGATGCATCCGGTATGCCACTTGATTATGAGCTTTGGCGGGGCAACACCGTCGATTGCCAAACAATGCTCCCCGCGCTCAGACGCGTCAAAGACCGTCATCCTGATACCCGTGTGGTGGTGGTTGCCGACAAGGGATTGAACACTTCCGCCAACATCGCCGAGGCAGTATCGAAAGGAGATGGATTTATCTTTTCTCAGTCAGTGCGCCACGCACCCAAATCACTCAAAGAGTGGGTGTGTGATGAGAAGGGGTACAGATCAAACTCTTCAGGTGATTTTAAGATCAAATCACGCCAGGCCCATAAAAGGATCAAGGTCAAAGGCGAGGATGGCAAAACCCATACCGCGACCGTCGATGTGCAGGAGATCGCGTTTTGGAGCAGGGACTTCTTCGAGAGAAGCCGCCATGAGCGGGAAAAGGTAGTGGAAAGATCCCTTCGGGCACTTGAGAGGGGCGAGGTGTCCTCCGCGAAGTCCAAGACCGGCGCGCGCTACGTGAAAGACCTTGCCTATGCGCCAGATACCGGCGAGGCTGCAGCCCGCGCCTACGAGCTAGACCATGGCAAGATCGAAGAAGACGCCTCTTTGGACGGCTACTACTGCATCGTCACCAGCGAATGGGAGATGGACGAGAAAGAGGTGATAGATGCTTATCGTCAGCTTTGGCGTATAGAAGATGCCTTCCGGGTCACGAAGTCCACCCTCGAGGCGCGCCCGGTGTTCGTGCGGACCGAAGGGTCGATCCGCGCTCACTTCATGACGTGCTATGCGGCCCTTGTGATGATGAGGATGCTGCAAGAAGGCTTGGACTGGAAGTACTCCGCAGACCGGATTCAGGCAGGGCTGGCATCGCTTGTCGGCTACCGAGAGGATGCCAACTGGTATCTGTTCGCCAATAGAAGCGAGGTCACTGACGCTATAGGAGAGATGCTCGGGGTGCAGCTCAACCGGCGTCGCTACACGAAAGGCGATATCCGCCAGATGATGGCTGACTCGAGAAAACCCGGTTATGAAATCTGGTTGAAGAGTTAAATTCCACTACATATTTATTACCTCTAAAATCCCTCGTATCCCCTGATAGCCCTAGGAATACGAGGGATTTTTGATTCAAACTTGGG
>NZ_PPEL01000156.1 GCF_002899695.1 Rubneribacter badeniensis | reverse complement strand
CTCGGCCGCCTCGGTCAGGCTGAACCCCGCCGCGACGGCCTCCACGGCGAGCTCCCTGGTCTCCAACGGGTACATGCGGACTCCAATCCGGACACCGGAGTGTCCAACTTTTTGTCCGCACCCCCGTGGCGGGTAGCAATCCGCTTTTGCGCAAGTTCAAAGGTTTCCTCGTCAACAAGCGGCTCATGGGTGTTTGGGAAGAAATAGCGTTGTTCTTCTTCGTTCTTCCGGGTCTTTTTCGACTTGTAGGATACCTTGTGAGTTTTCGCGGTTATGGTATGCCCTAAATATTCCTGCCTTGCTAATATGTCATAGAGCGTTTTGTCCGGCCAAGTATAGGGGGCGATCATTGCCCGCTGATACCGCGCCTGTCCTGTGCGCTGATAGCGCAACGCTCCAATCGTCAAGACTTTGTTTTCCGCAAGCCATTTTTGGATTTCGCACATACGCACGCCGCTAACAAACATAGCGAAAACCTGTTTGACAATCGGCGCGGTTTCCGGGTCGGGTATAAGGTGGTGGCGGTTGTTCGGGTCTGGGATATAGCCGTATGGATATTCCCCGTTGACACGCTCGCCTTTTTGCGCCTGTGCCTGTTTAACTGCACGGATTTTCTTGCTTGTATCGCGGGCGTAAAACTCGTTAAACCAGTTCCGCAAGGGGGTAAACTCGTTATCCTCCCGCGCTGTGTCAACTCCGTCGTTAATCGCGATATAGCGCACTCCGTTTTCGGGAAATACAATCTCTATGAGTTCGCCCGTTTTCAGATAGTTTCTGCCAAGACGGGAGAGGTCTTTGGTAATAACCGTCGCCACTCGTCCGGCTTCCACTTCCTGCAACATCGCTTGCAGCCCCTCGCGCTCAAAACTCACGCCGGAAAATCCGTCGTCCACAAAAAACTTTGTGTTCAAAAAATGGTGTTCGTCCGCATAGCGTTGAAGTATCATTTTTTGGTGCTGTATGCTTCCGCTTTCTCCGGCCTGCATATCCTCTTGACTTAAACGGCAGTAAAGGGCGGTGATTTTATTCGACTGTAACATTAGTCCTCCTTTCCGACAGCCGAATAAACAGGTATAATGTGTTGCTATCATTATACCATATCCCGCCGCCTAATGCACTACTCGGACGCTAAAAAGCCCGGATTTCCGGGCTTTTTCTGCAAATCCTTTACAATGAGTTTTTCAATCTTTTTATGGATTGTATCGGTTGCCTTTTCACTCGGCAACGCTTGAACAAGATAGGTGATTTTCCCTATTTTGCGTTCGGTTGTAATTGTCTGTTTTTTATCCATTAGAAAAACCTCCTTTTCCTGTATGGATAAACTATATTCGTCAAAAGGCAAAACGGGCGGTTGTTAGCTGCAACCTCACGGGAGTTTCACCCCGGCCCATGCTTATGGGTGCGCCGCGCAATACTTTGAGGGTGTTCAACGCGGGAGTATCATTGTGCCGCCTTGTATGTCGTCGCCCACAAGCTGCTAAACTTGTTTTACGGCGCGGTAGTTCTCGCTCGACTTTTCCCCAACGGGGAAAAGCGGTCATGGCGTACCCGCCGCCCGGCTCGGTACAGACGGAATGTACCCGTTGCCTGTTATGCTGCGCACCAAAGGCCGCTTTCTTTGTCAAGGAACAATAGGCTTTGTCGGCCTGTAACAGTACACCGTTTCCGATGTGCTGTTACGGAACGACAAATAGCCCATAACGGGAAGCGTGGAAAGGGGACACGCTCCCCGCATGGGCTAAAAGATTATCCTACATGAAAAGCAAGGGTGCGGGTAATAAGGCGCACTTGCAGCCTGTTACGCATTTCCTCGTCCACATAGGAATAGGTATTGCCCGCGTCGTCTTTCAGCGTGCGGGTACAAAGTTTCGCTATGTAACCCTCGTAATGCTTCAAGATCGCGCACATGGCGGTTGTGTCGCCGTTTGCCGGTAACGTACAATTTTTTGCGCACTTTGACAGCAGGATAGCGTCCAGATAGGAAGGAGGGCACGGCCCGCCCCGGTATGATTCGAGTTGTCGAGACAAGAAGCATATTGGAGGAGAGCCATGCCCG
>NZ_PPEL01000155.1 GCF_002899695.1 Rubneribacter badeniensis | reverse complement strand
CCCTTGCCCTTGCCGCCGGACGCGTCCGCGCGCCCTCCACCTCGGCGCGGGGCGCCCTTGCCCTTGCCACCGCGCGGGCCGCCAGAGCGGCCGTCTTGGGGACGCCGGTTGTCGCTTCGCTTCTCAGACACGTGGTTCCTCCCAGGTCAGGTTTCCGTCTTTGATGCCATGGACGCCGGCCGCGAACGCCTTGGCGTCCATGGCCTGCTTTCCGTCGGGCTTGCAGGAGAGCACCTCGAGCGCCCCATCGGCCGCGCCGAGGAGAAGCCGCTTGCCGGCGAAGCGCACCCCGCCGGAAGCAAGACCCTCCGCAAGCGCGCGCGCCTCCCCCTCCGCCTCCGAAGCGCGCAGCACCGTGAGGCTCCGGCCCGCCACGACCGCGCGCGAAGGATGCGCGGCGCTCGAGGCGAGAACCCTTCGCGCGAGGATGCCCGCAGGAGCTTCCGGCGAGAGGTCGAGCTCGCCCTTGCCCACCTTCTCTGCGTAAGTGGCCCGGCCCTCGTCCTGCTCGGTCCACGCATCGACACCGCGCTCCACCCGAACAAGCGCCGTGAGCAGGGCGTGCGACCCGAGATCGGCCAGCTCCTCGGTCAGATCCACCGCGCTCTTGCCAGCGACCGAGGTCGTGCGGCACACGCAGTAGGCGCCCGTGTCCAAACCCTCCTCCATGCGCATGACGCACACGCCCGTCTCCTCGTCGCCCGCCAAGATGGCGCGCTCGATGGGCGCGGCGCCGCGCCAGCGCGGCAGAAGCGACGCGTGCACGTTGAGGCATCCGTGGCGGGGCAGGTCGAGCACGGCCTTCGGCAGGATGGCGCCGTAGGCCGCCACGCAGACGACGTCAGGAGCGAGCGCCGCCAGCTCGCGCTGCACGGCCTCGTCGCGCAGCGTGCGCGGCGTGCGCACGGAGAGCCCCAAGCGCTCCGCCGCCGCCTTCACCGCGGACGGTTCGAGGCGCTTGCCGCGCCCGCGCACGGCATCGGGGCGCGTGTAGACGGCGACCACCTCGTGCTGCTGCGCAAGATCCTCCAGGATGGCCGCCGCGAACTTTGGCGTGCCCATGAACACGACGCGCATCGTCAGCGCACCCGCGCTTCCACCGAAGTCTCGCCGGGGCGCGCGCCCGCGGCCAAGGCCAGCTCGTAGTCGCGCAGCGCCTGGATGCGCGCGAGGGGGTCGCAGCGCTCGAACATCGTGACGCCGTCGAGGTGGTCGAGCTCGTGCTGCAGACAGCGGCCGAGCAACCCGTCCCCTTCGATCTCCCACTCCTCGCCGTCCAGATCGAAGTAGCGCACGCGCGCGAACGGAGGACGGGCGATGGGCACGGAGATGCCGGGGCACGACAGGCACCCCTCGCCCTCCACGACCGGATCGCCCTGCGTCTCCACGAGCACGGGGTTCACCAGCACGAGCGGGTTCTGCTCGCCGTCCTCCTGGTCGCAGTCCACCACCACGAGGCGCTTCGTCACGCCCAGCTGAGGGGCGGCCAGGCCGCACCCGTCGTTTTTGTACATGGCCTTCGCCATCTGCCGCGCCAGCTTGCGCAGGCTCTTGTCGTCCAGCTCGCACGGCTCGCACACCGTGTTGAGGATGGGATTCGGGGATCGCACGATGGATACCATGGTCAGCACGCCCTTCCGTCGAAGTGTAAAGCGCCGCAGGTCGCGACGCGGAAAGGTTCCGTCGGCCATTGTCCGCAATCGCGGTCGCCTTGTCCAGACCGCAGGGAAAGTTCCACAGAACGCCGCCAGCTCGAAACCGCCCGAAACCGGAACTGGGGAAGGCTCTCTCTTGGCCGCGGGGGCACGAGGGCGCGCCGCGAAGCCTCAGTCGAAAGCGCGCCGCGAGGCGCATGCGCGCCGCCGGCCCGCGGCGCTCCTACCCTGCCGGCTTGTGGGCGGCGCGGCGGCGGGCGAGGTCCTTCTGCATGGCAGCCACCGTCTCGAACAGCATCTCGTACTCGTCGGCGGGCAGACGGGCGGGATCGGCCAGCTGCGCGCGCAGGGCGGCCACGGCGTCCTCCGCGTCGCCGATGGAGAGCTCCTCCACGAGGAAGGCCGCCAAGCGCTCGTCGCTCGCGCCGCCCGCGGGCGCGCCGGCCGTCAGCAGGTTCGCCGCTGCGGGCAGCCGGCGCGCGGCATCGGTGACGATGCGGGCTGGCGGGGCCGCGGGATCGTCGGCGAGCGTGTCGAGCACGCTCTGGGCCACCTCCGCACTCGCGCGGTCGTGCCACTGCGTCTGGGCGAGCGCGTCGGCGTGGGCGAGCGCCAAATCGGGACGGCGCGCTGCAAGTGCGAGCAGCTGGTGCTCGAAGCGCCGCCGGCTGCGCTCGGCCGACGACAGCGTCCCCCGCC
>NZ_PPEL01000154.1 GCF_002899695.1 Rubneribacter badeniensis | reverse complement strand
GGTACCGGGAGGGGAGGCTGAAGGCGTTCGACGAGGGAGGGCGCAAGGTGTACGATACGATAGCCGGCCGCAGGAGGCGGCTGGGGCTGGCCGCCTAGGCCGTCCGGAAAAACGTCCGCACCCCCCACCGCCCGACAAAAGCAGCGGAGATTGATATTTTTTCCGGCTTGCTGTTTTGCGCTGGTTGCGGACATAAGATGTATTACCAACAGGGCGTAAATATCGAGCCGCGCAGGTTTTCCTATTCTTGCGGCGCATGGCGCAACAGGGCAAGGACAGGCAGCGAGTGTACCTCTCATTATATCCGCAAAAACGTACTTCTTGATTTAGTGCTGGAAGATATGCGGCGGGTTTTGCAGTATGTTAAGGAACACGAACAGGACTTTATCTGTAAAGCTACCGAGTACGGCGACATGGAAGCGAGAAAGGCATTAGCGCAGCAGCAAAAGGAACTTTCCAAAGCACAGGCGCGTATGACCGAACTTGACACGCTTTTCCGCAAGCTGTACGAGGACAACGCATTAGGCAGACTGACAGATGAACGGTTTGTGTTTCTAACTTCCGGCTACGAGGACGAAAAGAAATCCCTTGCCGCAAGGATAGACGAGTTACAACAGCAGATCGCAACCGTTACCGAGCGAAAAAGGGATATATCAAGGTTTATTCAGATTGTCGGGAAATACAGCGACATACAGGAATTGACCTATGAAAACGTCCATGAGTTTATCGACCGTATTTTGATACATGAATTAGACCGGGAAACCAACACCCGGAAAATCGAAATCCATTACAGCTTTGTCGGACAGGTTGATACCGAGCAGGAGCCGACGCAAGTTGTCAACCATGACCGCCGTAACATGGTAGATGTAAAAAGTATCGCTATCTAACCCCAGCAAAATGTGTGCCGCGATCTCCGGCAGCTTCCCGCGTCCATGCAAACTCAATATCGGCGGTTTCCAGCCCGCAGCCGAAAGAGGACGCAAGCAGCTTCCCGTCTGTCTTTTCGGGATTTAAGATATAGTCTATCGCAGCCTTTAAGGTTGATTTAATAGGGTGCGTCTTTGTAACCGCCATATCTCGTCCACCGCCTTTTTAATGTCCTCTATATCCTGCCTGTAAACCGTCCCCGTCGCATTGGCGCGTTTTGCAATTTGGTTGATGTTCCGGCTCACCGCTTGCAGTTCCCGGATATATGCTTTTGTGTCGCTTCGGTCAACGACAAGAATATACCCGTCTATCGCCATTTTACGGAAGTATGCCCCATACTGCTTTATGGGAAGCTGCTTCATCTTCTCGTCGATCAGCCGCTTTTCTTCTTCCGTAACGTAAAACTTCATCTGTATATTTCTCTTTCGGTTTTCCATTTCCGCACCGCCTTTCGGTATAAGGGTTTGGGATTATCCCAACAAGCATTTTCCGCAAACGGGTACTCGTTTGCTGTGCTTGCTATCTACTTCATACCCCCACCGAAAGGCGGTATTTGTTGCGCGTTCCTTTGATTTTGGACGCAAAAAAAGATTGCAGCCGCCATGCGCTGCAATCTCCCGATTTCTCATATTGTGAGGTTAATCCTCTGCTTTTTCGACTTCCGTTATCTCCCTTGCTGTTGCGGTTACAATCCGTATGCCTTTATCGCTCATACCGTCCAGCAGCGCGTCAAGCTGCCGCCGCCCGGTGGATTTCTCCGCATTGCTGTTCGGGAAGAAAAATTGATCTACCGAAATATGATACCGGGTTACAAGGTCATAGAATACCTGTAAACTCGGCTGTTGTCCCTTGTTCTCGATATTCGCAAGGTAGCGCGGGGAAATATATAACTCGTCGCTTACCTTTTTGCGGCTCTCGCCGTATTCATTTCTCGCGGCTTTTATAGCTGCCCCGAAAGCCTTAAAGTCGTACAATGGTACGGGTCTTTTTGCCATTTTCATTCACCCTGTTACATTTTACAGTTCACCTTTCTTTTTGGATATGTCCACACAATTCATATCATTAGGTTAAATACTTCCTGTTGTGTATTGACAGTAGACTGATTTTCTGATAAAATAAAATTTATGTAAAAGGAGGCGGCGTTTATGTTGCATAGCATGCGTATTAGATAAGCATTGAAAAAAAGGATTTTCCCATTTACAACATGGGCTTTTTTGTCATGCTTATTTTGCGGATGCTATACAAAAAACTAACGACGTATAGATATAGTATAGACATAGTGCAAGCTATGCCTTAGTTTTGTTGTACTGCTCTGTGCATTATAAATGCAGGTCAATGCTCATGTTGAGGATTGACCTGCATTTTTTTGTGTAAAAAGGACGAGTGAAATATAATGCGGGGGTGCGGACGTTTTTCCGGACGGCCTAGGCGGCCAGCCCCAGCCGCCTCCTGCGGCCGGCTATCGTATCGTACACCTTGCGCCCTCCCTCGTCGAACGCCTTCAGCCTCCCCTCCCGGTAC
>NZ_PPEL01000153.1 GCF_002899695.1 Rubneribacter badeniensis | reverse complement strand
TAGCCGGGGCGGCGGGCGCAAACGATGTTGCGGGCGCAACCGGGGCGGCGGGCGTTTCAGGGGCCGCACGACGGACGCCAGACGAGCGGTCGCCCGTCTGGCGTCGGCTGGATGCGGCGGGATGGACGCTGGCAGCGTCCGGCGATGTCTCTGCTTCTTTCATGGTGCTACTGTATCACATTTCCGCGCGGCTTCAGCCATTCCAACCAAGCGCGCGCGTCATCTTCCGTCGCATCAATAAGCCTGATGGTAGTGCCTCCGACACCTGCCGCAGTACGCGCGTTGATGGTGGCCGTCCCCGCAGCTCGTTGAAAAGGATTTGCCTTCGTGTAACCGAACTGTATCTTCGCACGGGGGAAGCTGACCGTCTCGCGCGACAAGCCGCCGTTGCTCACCTGCATGAAGCGGCGGTTGTACGCGAACCCGGAACCGCGATACCACAGCACGGCCCCCACGGCGTCGCCGACGAACAGCACGACCGCGAACACGTACCCGACGACGGCGCACGCGTTCATCACGCCGAGGGCGAACACGTCGTCGAGTGTGTGCGTCGCGTACAGCAAATGCACCGTCAGCTGGAACGCAGCCACGAACACAGCCAGCCACAATCCCGAACCCTGGATGAGGCAGCGCCGGACGAGGGCGCGACGCAGGGCGACGCGGGCCACCGGCTTGTTGTCGACGGGCACGTCGGCGAACTCCGGCACGAGCCCGGCGAGGATCTCGGGTACGCGCTCGAGCTTGACGAAAGGATGGACGACAATGCCTTGGTGGCCAGGACCCTGCTGCTGGCCCTCCTGGCCCTCGGACGCCGCATCGATTCGGCCAAGCGACACCTCGCAGTATCCCAGCAACCGGCGAATGAGGCTCTGGCGCACCACCACCGACTGCACGCGGTCGATGTCCACGCCCTGGAACTGGTGCTGCAGCAGCCCGCGCTCCACCTCGATGCGGCTGTCGCGGCGACGGGCGCGAAACCCGCCGAACGCGATGCATGTGCCCACCGCCGAAAGCGCCCACAGCACGACGGACGCCAGCACGAACGCCGCCACGCCGGCCGCGATGGCGTTGCCGCCGAACAGGCCGACGCCCGTGGACATGAGCGCGTTCATCACCTGGTCGGACGAGCCCATGAACAACGGCAGGATTTCATCGACAAGCTGGGCGAATGCGCCGACAAGGCCGATCACGACCACCAGGAAGGCGGTGTTGTTGGAAAGGCCCGTGAGCACGAGTTCCTTGTTGCTCAGGCCGTACTCGTACGTGACGCGCCCCGTGTCGACGGCGGCGCCGCCGAACACGCCGCGCACGTCGTCCCATATCTCAGCCGGAGCGTCGAGGACGTTGCCCGCTTCCGCAGCGCCAGGGAAGGGGGCGGCGACCGGGCCACCGGGGACGGGAGCGCCGGCCTGAGCGGCGACGGCGTACTGCTTGCGGGCAAACAGCTCGCGACGCAGCTCTTCGGCCCTCGTCTTCTGCACGTAGGGGATCTGCACGGCCTTGTTCGACGCGCCCCCGGCGGTGTCGATGCTCACCGTGCACACGCCGAACACGCGCTGCGGCAACGTCGCGCGCTGATCGACCGATTGGATGCGCTGGTACGGCACGTGCACGCGCTTTTTGTTGAAGATGCCGGAGTAGAGGCTGAACTCCTCGTCACCCAGCTCGTAATACAAGTGCCGATACGACCACCACTGCACGAGAAACACGAGGCCCGCCAGCGCAAGGAAGCCGAGCAGCGCCACGCCGACCATCAGCGCGACAGCAGGCAGACCACCGACAATGCGCGCAAAGCCGCCGTCGGCAAGCGCCCCTATGATGGACGAACCCCCGGCAAACAGCACGATGACGAGGGTGGTGAGGGCCGCCTGGATGCCACCCAGCCAGATGTAGCTGTGGTGCACGTGATGACGCACGGGCTGCTGGAGCGCGGGCTGCGGGGATTCGGGCTGCTGCGGCGCGGGCTGCTGGGGCTGCGAAGGCGGCACCTGCGATTGCGGCGACCAAGCGCCCTGCGAGCTATCCGTCATCACACGTCCTCCCGAGCGAGGCGGGCCAGCTCGGCCGCGCGGTCGCGCAGCTGTTCGGCCACGTCGAAGGCCAGACCGGGGATCTCATGCTCTCCTGCAGCCGTGGCAACCGTGACGCTGGCCAGACCGAACATGCGCAGGATGGGCCCTTGGCGCGTGTCGGTGTTCTGCACGCGGATGAACGGGATGACGAAGCGCTTGCGCCACACGATGCCCCGCGCGATGTCCAGATAGTCGTCGGACAGCTCGTAGCGCCAGCGGGAGAATCGGATGGGCGGCAGCACGACCAGCCACAGCACCAGCGCGAGCGCGTACACGACAAGCGTGACCACCGCGCCGACGACCGCCACCTGCTCCCCGCCCGCCGCGACGACCGCGAACGGCACGAACACGCACAGGAACACAAGAGTGAGCCAGATGGCGTCGTTGATGCGCCAGACGATTTTGACTTTGGGGTCGAGCTGATGCGCCGGAAGTTCTCTCATGGCAGACCTCGTCATCGTAGGGTTTCGGGCAATGCGCGTCCATCATACCAGAGGACCGCGCATCCCTCGCCCGCGCTTCCCCAAGTCCGTTTTTTGCGAATCCCGTTTTCGCGGCGATCCTCGATCCGCACGACGCACGATAGCCATCCTCAAGCCGCACGACGCACGACAGCCCGCATCCGTCTCGAACCGAAAACGCTCCCGAGTGCGCACAGCTCCCTCAATCTTCAGCCGCTCTCGCATTGCGCCCGGAAACCGCTCCAAGCGCAACCCATGATCGGCCACGCTGCGCGATCCGACCGCACGTCGCAACCTGAATCCGATCGCAGCTTGCCAATGCTCTGCAGGCTGGATTCGGCTGTAATTCGCTCATTCGCCTTACTCGCCGCAGTTTCGGATCGAACGCACCTTACGCGCACCCTACGGTAATAAAATTGCGAAAATTTCTTGATATTGTACCGTAATGGGAACCAACACGCCTCCGAAGGGGTTTTCGGAGACGTTTTCGCAACAAAACCAGGGTTTTCAGCGATTCCCGAGCCCCTTGGGGGTGCGGACAAAAAGTTGGACACTCCGGTGTCCGGATTGGAGTCCGCATGTACCCGTTGGAGACCAGGGAGCTCGCCGTGGAGGCCGTCGCGGCGGGGTTCAGCCTGACCGAGGCGGCCGA
>NZ_PPEL01000152.1 GCF_002899695.1 Rubneribacter badeniensis | reverse complement strand
CAGCAGGCGAGCGCGGCGGCGGCCGCCGCGCTCGCCTGCTGCGCGCGCTTCGGGCGCAGGTACGCCACGTACACCACGACGCCGGCCACCACGACCACCGCCGCGGCGATGCCCACGATCATGAGGATGGTGCCGCTATCGAGCGACCCTTGGTCCTGCTTGTCGCCCGTGACCTCGCGGCCCTCTTCGTCGAACTCCTGCACGCCCTCGTTCTTGGAGGCGTTCGTCAGATCGTCGGCATCCTGCACGGGTTCCTCGGTTGCCACGCCGTCGGTCGCCGTAGCGGCAGGTGCCGTGTCCTCGGTACCCTCGCCGGGGGTTACCGACACCACGAATGTGCCGTCGGCGTCACCCTCCTGCAGCGCGCCGAACTGGATGAAGTAGATGACCGCTCGGCCCATGGGGATAACGTCCATAGAGCAGCGGATGGTGGCCGTCTCGCTGGGAATGGGTAAGCGGTAGTCGGCCGTGACGGTAGCGGTGGCGGCATCGGTGCCCGTCTGCATCTGCACGCCCTCCACCGTCTCGTAGGTGGAGCCGTCGGCAGACACCTCGAAGCCGATGCTGCTGATCTGGTCGGCCAGCTTGAAGCGCAAGCTCGCGTACAGCGTGCCGTCGGTGTCGCGCTCGATGAGCGCGTTCTCGTAGACGATGCTCGATACCATCGACTCGCCCAGCGCCACGTTGCTCTGGCCTGCGGAGTCCTCGATGACGCCCGTCGCGGGGTTCTCGTAGGTGGGAGTAGTCGGGGCCGTGTACACAGCCGAAACGGCGGCGAACGCAACGCCCGGGAAGGCGACGCTCGCCGCAAGGACGAGCGTCGCAACCAGGGCACAAGCCGCCGCGAATGCAGAATGAATACGCGTGGTCATGCCGCACCTTTCAAAACGTCTGTTGATGCTACTTCTGTTGGGACAGACGACGACGCGCCGCCACCGCAGCCGCCGCACCTGCCACGGCCACGCCCACCGCGAGGGTGGCAGCGCCCGTGGTGGAGTCGCCGGTCTGCGCGAGGTTCGACGAAGACGCCGCCAAGCTGGCCTGGCCCGTGCCCAGATCCTTCGCCTGGGAGAGGTACAGGTGCATGTCGGCGGTCTGCGACTGGCCGATGCCCAGCTGCTGCATCATGGTGATGGCCATCTCGATGGGGATCACCACGTCGCTTTCAGCTGCGGGGATCGAGAGCGTGAACTGGTTGCCGCTCTGCGCGATCGCACTGCCGTTGTAGGAGAGCGACTTGATGTAGCCCAAGCCCTCGCTCGTGGCCGCGAACGACACCTGGAACGTCCCGTTCTCCTGCGGCCGCACAAGCGCCGTGTCGCCCAGGTATTTTGCCGCCATGGAAGTTTCGGAGCTATTGTGCTTCAAGAACGCGATAGGCACCTGGTACGTATGTCCCACCTGGAACTTCTCCGTCACCTCGTTGCCGGTGTTGTTCTGGTTGTTATTATTGTTCTCACTCGGAGGCGTGGATGGATTTTCAGGCTTAATCTGCTCGCCGGACTTCGTGGGAAGGGTCGTCGTGTCGATCTGCAGGTAGCCAGTCTGGTTCATGGAACCCGCTCCCGGCACCGTCAGCCCGAACTTGAGCGTGACGGGCTTGACGATGGAATCGACCGTGGCCCGGTAAGCACCGCCGCCCAAGTTTTCGACACCGTCGATGGAGGTGATGAACTGCTGCCCATCGGACGTGATGCGGAAGGTAACCTGGTACGCGGAACCCGTCCACACGACCGTTCCCTCGGCCTCGAAATAGCCGGCGGCCATGGAGTCGGAGCCATCATCCTTGACGAGCTTCACCGGCACAGTGTACTCCTGGCCCTGCACCAGCAAAAAGCCATCGGGGGTCTCAACAGCATCGCCATCTTCCTCGCCAGGCTGCTCGGGATCGGTAGAAGCATCAGGGCTCGCGTTGAACGTCTGGATGGCCTCGATCAGCGTCTTCACGTTGGCATCGATCCCCATCTGAGGAATCATGTCGTTGCCCGCCGCCTTCTCGGCTGTGGAGATCGCCGCTTGCAGCGTCTCGTAGGCTTCGGCGGTCTTGGAACCCTGCTGGATCTCCTTCGCAGCAGCGATGGTGTTGTTCAGATCGGTCTTGACGACGCCCTTCTGAACCTCAGGAGCGGTCGCACCGTCGGTCGTGGCGTTATCCGTGTCGAACGTGGCGTTCGCGCTATGGTTCATCGTGCGCCACATGCCGTACGGAGTGTAGGTGAAGCCCAGCTTGACCTCGCCGCTGATGGCAGACACCCCTTCGGCGGTGAACACGTAATTGGCACCGTCGGTGCTGTATGCGCGAGTAGCCTGCACGCCGCCCACCGTCAGGCCTTCGAAGTAGTACGTATCACTCGCAGCAACCGTGATGACCACCGTGTACGTTCCGTCCTCGGCCTTCGTGACGATGGCGTTCTTGCCCAGCATGTTGCCAGCCATCGAACCACCCAAATCGAGCGGCACGGCATACGCGACACCAGCTACAAGGGCGTCGTCGTCACCAGGCTCAGGTTCGGGAGCGGGTTCAGGCTCGGGATCGGTGGTGGACAGGCCGTCAGTGCTGATGGTAATGCCGCTACTCACTTCCCTTTGCATAGGCCCCATATTGACGAGCATGGTCACTTCCGTCATGTCGGAAAGCTTCGAAGTGGAAAACGTATAGGTCTTTCCACCGTCAGCAGCAACGCCCGACTGCTGATTGTCGCCAACTTTCACCCACTCCACAAAGCTGCCCATCTCGCCCGAAGCAGTGAAAGTGACGTTCCAACTCGATCCATCGAAAACAGCGGAAACGTTCGTGCCGAAAGCACCCTCCAGCATATCTTTGCCAGTCTCGTTAAGCCACGTTAGCTTCTGGGCATAAGCCTTGCCCTTCTCAACGTAGAAGCCATCGGGGGTCTGCACGATGTCAGCTGCCGCTGCTGCGACCGCCCCCCCCCTGTGCGTCCGAATCCACTTCGGCGAGAGCCGTCGCGGGAACCATGCTCAGCGACAGCGTCGCCGCCAGGGCCACCGATGCGCCGCAACGCGCGAACGCGAACTTCTGCCTTGACTGTGCCATGCCTCTCCGTTCCTCCTTTTGCACTCGCTCGTCCGAGCGTCGCCTGACCGCGCCGACCTCCACGGCCATGCCGCAGCGTCGGCGCGCCTCGCGCTGCCGAAGCCCCAACAACCGTCGCGGCCTCAGAGTTAGCGCCTACTTACATCGGGATATTGTAACCAGGAGTTAACTATTCTTTGACGAGCGCCCTTTGTTACCCTAAGGTAATTCACACAATCTTCATATAGCG
>NZ_PPEL01000151.1 GCF_002899695.1 Rubneribacter badeniensis | reverse complement strand
TCGGCCGCCTCGGTCAGGCTGAACCCCGCCGCGACGGCCTCCACGGCGAGCTCCCTGGTCTCCAACGGGTACATGCGGACTCCAATCCGGACACCGGAGTGTCCAACTTTTTGTCCGCACCCCCATGACAATACAACAACGGGTGTATGCTCTATATGAGCAATCTTAGCCAGCTCCTTCGAAACTCTATCTAATGCTGTTGTTGTAGTTCCCTGATAATCTCCCAAATATAGTTGTTGTATATAATCAACCACAAGGCAGGGAGTAGATTCTTGTTCAGCTTGCCACTTTTGCAATGAATATTTGATTTCTTCTACGGTATGAGGAGGTATAGGTTCCCCCTGATTAAAAGACTCGTCAATGATAATGTATTTGCTTGAGATGAGCTTGTATGCGTCATTAAGTAGTTTGTTTGATGGTGTTGTTTCAAACAATTGTAGAATACTTTTTTCATTTGCTTCTATGCTTACATCAATCCTATTCGCCAGAGTGCATAATGAACGTCGCAAAATTTGCTCACGACTTAACTCAACACTTAGATAAAAGACGGGTCGGTTTTGTAAAAGAAACGCAATTGCTAAGTTAATTGCAAGATCCGTTTTACCAAAACCAGGCATTCCTGCCACAACAATCATTTCATTACGACATCCGCCATCAAAAACTTCGTCAAGTGCAGATATACACGTTTTAAGCGGTGATGAATCCTGCATCAAAAGTTCTTTAGGATTACTTGCCCATGATGAACAAGGTTTAAAGCGTTTTGTCATCATAAGACCAACCTACCAGTTTGTTGGAATTTGATCATGTGTACGCAAATAGTGTTCAAGGTCGGCACGCCTAATCCTAATGGTCCTACCAATTGTTTTGTGGGGTATCGCCTTAGTTATACGATATGCGGTAGAGCGTGAAACACATAGTTCTTCCTGTAGCATTCGTACAGAAATCCATTCATTAGGGTCATAGTACTTCATGGTATCCTCCGTTTCATCTTGTCTTCTAACGTTTGACAGAAGAATACGGAGTTGTCATTTATGGTGCAGAGTGAAATGATTTTTCAGGTTCTCTAAGACTCTCTAAGAAGCAATTTCTCTATTCCTTCATATTTACGCTTACGCGTGTGCGCTTTTTAAAAGCGCTCATGCGTAAGCATAACAGACTATTATGCTTTCTGAGATTCTTCTAAAAAGTTGCTACCACAGATAACACTATTCCAAACTTACTTCATTTCTTTAGAAGTTAGATAGCTGTTGAGTGCGCTGGTTGCCAATTCATCATTAGCATCAATAGCGTGAGCGTAAATATCTAATGTGGTAGAAACCTCACTGTGACCCAAACGGTGCTGAACCGTTTTTACATCAACTCCAGCTGCAATCAATAAGGTGGCTTGCGTATGGCGCAATTCGTGAAAACAAAGACCTACGTACTCACTCTTGCGTTTTCTGTGCCATCCATCTTTTTTACCCTGGTTGTCCTTGTAATCGCTTGTGTCTAAATACTTACCAAACCCATGTTCTACGCAAAAATCTCTAAACCAGCGACTATATCCACGAGAATCGAAAACACCACCATTCCAATCATTGGTACATACAACCGTGGAATCAAATTGATTTTTCCCATAAGAAGCAAGTTCTTGTTTCTGAATGCTTTTCCAATCTAGTAAATAATCTACTGTTTCATCGTCAATGCTAATCAAACGAAATCCAGCACGACTTTTTGGTTCTTTAAACTGACCGTAATCGTCAAGCTGTTGAGCCACGTGTATCTTTTTGTTTTTGAAATCGACATTAGCCCACGTGAGCCCCAAAACTTCACCTTTCCGCATACCTGTTTTCATACCAATAAATACACCAGCAAGGCGTGAAGTTCGAGGCATATCAATCAGGATTTGATGAAGACGAGCAAACTCTTCAATACTAAGGCTATTACGAGTTTTCACTTTTGGACGTCTCGTATCAATTACCAAACAGGGATTATCGCGATAGTCAATTAAACCCTCCAAAACAGCTTGACGGTAAATACTTTTGAGAAACTTCTTTATGCGATATATCTGGTTTACAGTCGCCCCCTCTTTTTTAACGAATGCTGTACAGCGCCTATTAATGATGCCAGCGTTCAATTCGTCAAGGCGAATAGAACCAAATAGAGAGTTAACTAAACGTGCACTTGCTTTATAGCTTTGGATAGTCGATAAAGCTAATTCTTGAGTAGTCTCTTTAACTTCAATGAACTCTTTGCCATATTCTTCAATGTTAGGCATTGCTCTTGTTGGATGAGTGCGTTCGTGTTCCTCTTGAAGAAGTTCTTCTTTGTATATAGCTAGCTCGTTCCAAACTTGCCTTTTCGTACAATAAACAGTTTTCTTTTTTGAGCGACGATACTTTCCTGTTGCTGGATCTTTACCAAGACAATGACGAATTCTGTAAACCTTACCAGGAATGACTTCCTCAACCGATCCTTTACCTATTATTTCCACCCTGGGACCCCCTGACCTAATGCTAAAAAACATCCTGTTTTCACTATATAAGGGCGAAAAATGGGCGAATGCTTTTGAGACCCCAGAGGACAAGGGGTTACAGGATTCCATAATTTGGGGATTTACCTGGGGCTTTTAATTCCTATAGTTGTCGGTTGTAATGCGTTTTCCCAGGTCATGCCCGCTGGGGGTCAAGGGGTCGCAGGTTCAAATCCTGTCAACCCGACCAGATGAAAACGCAGGTCGGAAGCTGAAAACGCTTCCGACCTGCTTTGTTTTTCGAGCCTGTGAAGGGTCGTCGTTGTTGCCGTTTTCTGCCAAACCGTCGACAACGAAGGAGGCCGCATGAGCCGTGACCGCATAGCCACCGTCATCGCCAATCCCCTGGCTGCCGTCCGAAGCGATGCCGAGCTTCTGGACTTCGCCGCCCACTGCGCTCAAAGCGTGCGAGAGGACTCCTCTGACGAGGCTCTTGCGGAAAGCTCCCGAAAGCTCATCGTCGCGGTCACGGCCCTTTTGCGCGATTGGTTCCCGGCTTCGGACTACACGCCGCTGGGGACGACGACCCTGCTGTCGATGGCCCTCATGCGCGGGAAGTACGACAGCAAGGCGAACTTCTCCTGCCGCAAGACCCCTCTCGACCTGATGTTCAACCAAATCGAATCCGGTGAGAAGTACGTTAAAGACGTAAGCGGCGGCTGGAGCTGGCGCAAGAGCTCCCTTGGGTAACGTACAATTTTTTGCGCACTTTGACAGCAGGATAGCGTCCAGATAGGAAGGAGGGCACGGCCCGCCCCGGTATGATTCGAGTTGTCGAGACAAGAAGCATATTGGAGGAGAGCCATGCCCG
>NZ_PPEL01000150.1 GCF_002899695.1 Rubneribacter badeniensis | reverse complement strand
GCCCGCATCTGTCCTCGCACCCCGACCCCCTCCCCCGAATCAACCGCCGTCCGAGCCGACTCGACACGGGGGAATCACCCGGTGCATGGAGAGCGCGCATCCCGAACGCGCCGCATCGCCTCATGGGCGTAAGGGGGATTCGGCGGGTGAGCCGGCTGCGACGGCGCGCAAAGCGTGACGGGCGCGCCTCGCCCCCTCTCCGACCGAGAGCGGCGCGCTTCTCCCCCACCCGCGATCGCGCCGCTTTGCCACCCCCCCTTGCGCCCGCGCCTCAAGTCAGCAAAGCCGCATCCGCGCCTCTCGGAAGCAACACGCCGCCGAGCGCGCCGAGCGCCCTTCATCGTCGCAGATGACAAGGCTCCCCCAAATCCGCGAGGGCCGAAATGGGCGCATTACCCCATCGCGACGATTCCGCAGCCGGCGCGACGCGCCTATGATCAAAGCACCGCTCGCGCGAAAACGAGCGGCACGGCGCACTCGCCATCCGCAGCATGCGCGCCCTACGGAACATGGGCGTTCGCGCAAGCACCGCACAGCGCATGCGCACGGCGCGCCGAAGCACGCGGAGCCGAATCCGCAGAAGACAAGGAGCAAGGGAGGAAAACATGAGCACACGAGCAGGACTGTCCCGTCGCGCGTTCCTCGGCCTGGGAGCCACCGCCGCCGTGGCGGCGGGCGCGGGCCTCGCGGGCTGCGCGCCCCAGTCGAGCACGAGCACGGACGCGTCGGGCGAAAACGCCTCGGGCGGCGCGTCGGAATCGAGCTGGAAGACCCCGCCCGAGGAGATCACCGAGTTCGCCCAGGAGATCGACTGCGACGTCGTGGTGTGCGGCCACGGGTTCGCCGGCATCACCGCTTGCCGCGAACTCGCCGAAGAGGGCTACCGGGTCGTTCTCGTGGAGAAGCAGCCCGAAGAGACGTACGCGGCCGTGGGCAACGAGGCCGGCACGCTCAACGCCTCCATCCTCAAGGAACGCGGGGTGCCCGAGATCGACCCCGTCGAGTTCTATCAGAACTGGATGC
This sequence comes from Rubneribacter badeniensis, assembly GCF_002899695.1. GTDB lineage: Bacteria > Actinomycetota > Coriobacteriia > Coriobacteriales > Eggerthellaceae > Rubneribacter > Rubneribacter badeniensis. The sequence continues at coordinate 2,607 of NZ_PPEL01000150.1, read as the reverse complement.
TCATCACGGGCAACTATCCGAACCAAGAGCTGGTCATGAAGTACGCGCAGAACTCGGGCGCGAACATGGACTGGTACCTGTCCGAGCTGACCGAAGAGGACTTCGCCACCATGACGACGGCCTTCTTCCCCAAAACCGAGCACCAGCTTGACGAGCTGGGCGGGGTGAAGTTCTGGCCGAGCGTGTGCAGCTTCTACGGAGAGTGCAACCAGACGAAGATCCACGGCTACAACCGCGAGGTGGCGAAAGCGAACGGCGCGGAGTTTTTGTTCGGCACCGAGGCGCTCTACGTCGTCATGGACGACGGCCAGGTGGCGGGGCTTGTTGCCGCAAACGCCGACGGCAACATCAAGTTCACGTGCCGAGCCGTGGTCATTGCATGCGGCGGCTTCGGCGGCAATCCCGAGATGCTGGCCGACCTCATCCCCGACATGGCTGGCGCGCTCGTCGGCGAAGAGCAGCTCACGTCCATGTCGGCCAACGACGGCCGCGGCATCCAGATGGCCTACTGGGCTGGCGCGCACCTCGAGACGTGCCCCATCCCCGGCATGAACATGAAGGGCCTCTCGGTGCCCGGCAAAATGAACTGCCTGCCCCAAGCCGTGTGGATCGACGAGCACGGCAAGCGCTTCTGCAACGAGTTCTATCCCACGTCCGAGCAGCGCGGCCTGGCCACCGTGTACAAGACCCGCAAGACGAAGTTCGCCGTGTGCGACGCGAACTTCCCCGAATACCGCCAGTACACCATCCCCCAGCACGCCGGGTTCAGCGCCACCGAGGAGAACATCGCCGCACTGCAGGAGTCGCTCGACACCGCCTACGCCAAGTACCAGGGCACCTACGAGGAGCCCGAGCAGGCCGAGGGCGAGGGCGGCCCGGGCGGCGGCGGGCCTCAGACCACGGTCGAGTTCATCGCCGATGACACGCTCGAAGGCCTGGCCGCGCAGATGGGCCTTGAAGGCGAGGCGGTCACGAACTTCGTCAAGACCATCGAAGACTACAACGCCTACTGCGAAGCGGGTGCCGACCAGCAGTTCGGACGCGACGCCCGAGTGCTGTTCCCCGTTAAGGAGCCGCCGTTCTTCGCCTGCACGTTCGATCCCGTGCTCGGCGAGACAATGGTCACCTGCGGCGGCATCATCACCGACGGCGAGCAGAACGCGCTCGACGAGAACTTCGAGCCCATCCCCGGCCTCTACGTGTCCGGCAACGACTGCGGCCGCCGTTTCGGCTACGACTACATCACCCCCATCCCCGGCGTGAGCCTCGGCATGGCCATCACCTTGGGCCGCGAGTGCGGAAAGTCCGTGGGAGCGTTCCTCGGGTAGCGCCACCCCTCCGGCGCTTCCTCTCGCCTGGCGAACCCGGAGCGATACCGGGTTCGCCAGGCGCGCCGGACCCTCCCGCCGAGCCGGGTTCCCCATCGAGCCGAGTACCGCTAGGCTCGGACTGGCGCTCAACCCGACGGATGTCCCTGCACGCCCCGCTAAGCCAGGCCGAAGCCCCCCGCTAAGCCAGGCCGAAGCCCCCCGCTAAGCCGGACCTCCCGCCAGGCCGAAGCCCCGCCCGGCCGGACCTCCCGCCAGGCCGAAGCCCCCGCTAAGCCGGACCTCCCGCCTGGCCGAAGCCCCGCCAAACAGAGCTCCCACCGGGGTTCAGCTTGGCAGAAACCGCTCTCAGCTCCAGCACAGAGGAGGCGGGGCTTCCCCCAAGCCATAAACCAAGGCCAACGCGCACTCGCATTCGCCTGATCTCGAGCCGGCCCCCTTGCGGTCGGGCGACTCGGAAGCCTCTCGCTGGGCGAAAGGAACCCCGCAGCTTCGTCAATATCGACCACAGCGGGCCGATACCTCTGCGCTAACGACAGCTTGGCAGAGACAGACCAACCTCATGGCGGGAAATGACGGAAAACTGCGTTCGGAAGGGCCGAGGGATCGGCGTCGACAAGGCTCTCATTGCATAATCCCTGGTCAGTTTGTTCAGACGATTTCGTTTGGTCGAGGTGCGGCGTATGCAACCGCGGTTTTCCGTCGTTTCCTGCCACGAACGGCACTTCTCTCTGCCGAGCCAGAATTGACAGAGAGCGAAGGGGCTCTCCGTCAAACCAGGGTTGACACGAATCCATATTCGCCGAGTATCGAGCCAAGCTTATTCTGATCCGATGCCTCGGAAGCCCCCGTCCACCGCCCGCCCGTCAGGCGGGGCCTCACCCGGAAGGCCGACCTGGCATCTGCCGCTCCTAGCTTGACACGGGGTTCGGCTCGAACCGCGGTCGGAGCGGGCCCGCGCCCGCCGAATCCTGAGCCGGGCCCCTCCGCTCCGGGGCACCGGATCGGGCCGCGCATCGCGATCCAACCCGGCCTCTGCCTATCCTGGTTCAACAGCGGTCGGAAAGGCGTCTAGCACAAAATAACGGTTAAGAACGATTTTCCAACAAGATCGAATTTCACGACCTGGCATTTCCCCGAAAACGTTCCTCCAGGGGGGTGCGGACGTTTTTCCGGACGGCCTAGGCGGCCAGCCCCAGCCGCCTCCTGCGGCCGGCTATCGTATCGTACACCTTGCGCCCTCCCTCGTCGAACGCCTTCAGCCTCCCCTCCCGGTACC
>NZ_PPEL01000149.1 GCF_002899695.1 Rubneribacter badeniensis | reverse complement strand
ATCCCCGCCTCCCCGCCGCCAGACGCCCGCACGGCGCCGGCCTCCCCTCGGCCGTCAGCCGCCGCAGCGCAGGCAGACGGCGCATCCGATCGCAAACACGCTCCCATCGCCGACCTACGCGATCTTCGCTTTGCGGACGTGCTTCTTCAAGAACTTCGCCCCGACAACCGCGCCCAGCGCCGTGCCCGCGGCGAACAGCGCCAGCATGAGCAGGATCCACGGCAGCTCCGTGTACTGGGCCACCATCGCGGCCACGTCGCTCGCGCTGTAGTACGCGCCCAGCTGCTCCATGTACGCGTCCCGGAACAGCAGGTACGGGACGATGCCGTAGCAGGCGAACGTCGCCCAGTACACGAAGAACCCCGCAGCCGCGCGCACGATGTTGCGGTACGCCCCGCGCCCCCACATCGCCAGCTCGCCGACGACGGCGCCCACCACGGCCACCGGCGCGCAGTACACGCCGCCCATGAACGTGTACAGGATGCCGAACAGCAGGATGGAGCCCGAAAGCACGCCGCGCTTTCCGATGCGATCGGCCATCACCAGGTAAAACGGCGTCGAAACCAACGGAAACAGCCACGACCCCACGAAAAACGTGTTCTGAGGGGACAGCACCGCGTCCTCGGCCATCTTCACGATCATCGTCACCATGATGATGACGATGTTGAAGATCACGAACGTCATCACATCGCGCATCGTCCATCGGTTCGCCCCCGCAGGGACCGCCTTCCCCGCGCGCGCCCCATCTGCGTTCGATTCCATGCCCAGCGCTCCTTTCGTCAAGAACATTGTTAACCCACGGTAACTGTTTGGTATAATGATCGGGTGCGCCGCACCGCGCGGTCCGCAGCGCGTCGCCGCGACGATTCGCGGCAGCGAAACGACCGTTCTCGGCAGCGCAAGGCGAAGCGACGGGCAAAGCGAGAGGGCGCACGAGATGAAAGCGGCGACAGCGGGCGACCCGAGGCGACGGACCCGCATGAGGCGAAAGCGACGACGGGCGACCGAGAGGCGGGCGCCACCCGCAGGCAGGCGATGGGAGGCGAGAATGCGCAGCATCCAGCACGATATGTACGAGGAGGCGTTTCGCCTCTGGGACATGGTGCCGACCGACACGATGCCGGGATACGGCCCGGCGGGCAGCGTCCACCGGTTTGAAAACGAGCTGGGCAGCGGCGAGTACTGGGCGTACTTCCACGGCAACCTCTTCGCCGTCAACGCCTTCGACATGCGCTTCAAGCGCGCCGGCGCCATGCGCTACCGCCACACCGAGCACCTCTCCATCTGCTATTACGACGAGGTCAGCCTCATAGCGCAAAGCGGCTCCGGCGCGCTGCGCGCCAAGGCCATCTCCACTTACCTCGCCGAAGAAGGGGCCGAGTTCGTGGCGCTCTATCAACCGGGAGCGACGGCGCGCGCCACCTCCCTCACCATCTCGCCCGACTACTACCGCGACTACCTGCACTCGCGCTTCGGAGACATCCCCGACGTGCGGCGCGCCTTCGCGCTCGTCGACGGCCGCACCGACTTCCCCGAGCTCGTCTCCCTGCTTCGCCAGGTGCGCTCCTACCAGGGGGCGGGCATGGCGGCCGCCCTGTTCTACGAAGGGGCGGTGTCGGAGGCGCTTGCGCTCGTCATCGAACGGGCGAAGGCCATCGAGGCCGAGCGCGTCGAAGGGAAGCACGCGAAGCTGTCGCGGGAAGACCGAGCGGCCCTCGACGACCTGAGCGCCTACATCAACGGGAACCTCGCAAGCACCCTGACGTGCGAGGAGCTCGCCCGCCGCGCCTGCATGGGGCAGACGAAGCTGAAGGCCGCCTTCAAAACGGCGTACGGCACCTCGCCCGCGGCGTTCGTGGCCGATGCGCGCATCGAGCGCGCCATCGAGCTGCTTGGCACCACCGACGAGCCCATATCCCGCATCGCGCGCGCCGTGGGTTACCGCAAGCCCGGCGCGTTCGCCGAAGCGTTCCACCGCCGCACCGGCGTGGCCCCCAGCGCTTACCGCCGTCGACCCTAGCCCCCGCGCAGCCCGAGCGCCGCTGCGCGCGCCGCCGCGCCGACCGCTTCGCGCCCCTCGGTCGCAGGCGCTCCCACGGAGCGGTCGAGGCGCATCCCGCAGGCCGCTTCACGGTCGGGACGCGCCCCGCCAGCCGCGACCCCTTCGCATCCCGCCAGCCGTCTGCAACCTGCGGTCCTTTCGCATCCCGCCGATCGCCCGCAGCCCGCGACCGTTTCGCGCTCCTCGCGAGCGAGCGCGACTGGAATCCCGCTCGCACCGCAGCCGAGGCTCACCCGCAATCCGCGCGCGCCGTGGCCGAGCCGCGCCTTCGGCCAAGTGCGCATGAGGGCCCCGAGGCCTGCGCGCGCATGAGGGCCCCGCGACCCCGCAGCCCGCCGCCAACGCGCGGGCCTCACAACCACAATCTGCACCGCGCCCGCAGCCGATCTTCATCTGCGAATCTCACAGACTCCACGGCTTCGCGGCCCACGCCGCGCACACGGGCCCTGCGACCTCGCAGCTTGCCCCGATCCGCGGTTCCGCGCACGCGCAGCCCTCGCGAAACGCGCGCCGGCTTCGCAAGCCCCGCAGCTCCTTCGGCCACCACCGCGATCGCAGCCGAGCCGCGCCCGCAGCCCGCACGCGTCTTGCGACCTCCACGGGCCGCGTCGCGCCCCTGCCCTCTCCCCGCAGCCATGCCGCCCCTCCCTGTCGCGCCTCCTCGGCAGGCGGGCCGCGCCCGACGCGCCCGTCGAAGGCCCGTGCGAAGGAGCGAACGGCGACGCCCTTTCTCGGCAACGCAGAATCCAACGCGAGCAGGACCATCGGCGCGTGCGGGCAGAAGGCCGATTTTTGGCCGCGAAACCGCGTTCTGGCACGGTGCCAGCGAAACGCCTTTCGGGAGGAATCCGGCGACCTGGGGTTTTCCAAGTCGCAGGGCTTCGCGCGCCTCAAAGACGGCCAGAAATCGCCCCCAGGCGTGCCAGAACGCGGTTTCGTGGCCAAAATCGAGAGATCTTGCCGCACGAATGCCGACGCCGCGCGTCACGGGCGGCCGCGAACAGTCGCCAAGCGGCCGACAAGAGCCCCGTCCCAAGCGGAGGGCGCGCATCGTCCGCGCCCGCAAGCGCCCGCGCCCGCATGCCTCCTCGGCCCGCACCGCCCCACTACCCGCCACTCAGCGCGCCGCGCGCGGCCCTCACCTGCAAACAGCTTTCCATCCCGTCCCTGCCGCTCGCGCATCTCGCCGCCCGCAGCGGAGCCCGCCGACAACCCGGCATTTCGCCCGCACCCGCAACGCGTCCGCAAGCATGCCGTTGCGTCAACCGCAGCGCAGCCCGCCAGCCACGCCCGCCGACAGTTTCACCCTCCCTTGCGGCCCGTGCCCGCCGAGCCGCGCTCCGCTGCAGCCCATCCCGCCGTCCGCGTCCCGCCGCCCGCAGCGCGCCGCGACCCGCATCCCGCAGATCGCCCTGTCGCAGCGCGCGCAGCTCGCCCATGTCCCGCCGCCAGCAGCCCCCCGCATCCCGCAGCCTCCACATCCCGTGCCCGCGCACATCCCGCCGCAGCGTGCGTCGCCCGCGCATCCCGCCGCGCACCAGCCGACAGTTCCGCATCTCGCCGCAGAGCCCGCCGCCGCTTCGACCCCCGCGCACCCCGCAGTCGGAGCGCTGCACGCGAGCAGAGCAGACGAAGCAGCCTACGCCCGAC
>NZ_PPEL01000148.1 GCF_002899695.1 Rubneribacter badeniensis | reverse complement strand
TCGGCCGCCTCGGTCAGGCTGAACCCCGCCGCGACGGCCTCCACGGCGAGCTCCCTGGTCTCCAACGGGTACATGCGGACTCCAATCCGGACACCGGAGTGTCCAACTTTTTGTCCGCACCCCCGTCTGATCGAGAAAGATATGAAAACGCATCTTCGCGCGCAGATGCCGAGCGGTGTTGGTTCCGATGTCGTAGTCGAATCCGTCATTGATACATTGGACGAAGACGGTTATTTTCGAGGCGAGGTGGCTGCCATCGCGTTCGAATGCGATGTGGAGGAGCCGGACGTTCGACTGGTTCTGGATGCGGTTAGATCAGCGGAGCCGGCAGGGGTGGGGGCGACGGATCTGATAGATTGCCTGAAATTGCAAGTTGCTCGATTGCCTTCGCCTCATGGGAGGGTGGCATACGCTTTGCTCGATCGCTTTCCTCATGACTTCTTTAAAGAGCGGCCTGGATCGCTCGCTCGTTGTTTGGGCGTTTCCCGTGCGGATGTGATTGCCGCTATGGAGGCCATTCGAAAGTGCGATCCGTGTCCGGGAAGAGCATTTACCAAAGAGGCGATCGCTTATACCCATCCCGATATCATAATCGAACGGCGCGAAGGGAAATGGTCGGTATCGGTGTTCGGGGCAACGACGTGTCCGCTTACGTTAAACGAGTCGTATCTTGCTTTGCTGGGTTCGAAAGTAGATGACGAGACGAGGGAGTATCTGGAGGGGAAGAAACGCGAAGCCAAAAACGTGTTGCGTAACTTGGATTATCGCGGTCGCATGCTGTATCGTCTTGGCTTGTACCTGCTCGAAAAGGAATATGAATTCATGAATAGAGAGGGAGAGGGCCTGGTCGCGCTGTCGATGAGGCGCGTAGCCGATGCTATCGGAGTTCATGAAACGACGATATCTCGCATCGTGAACCTTAAGTCGTTGCAAACCCCGTTCGGCGTATATCCACTACGCATGTTTTTTGGTTCGTCGCTTGATTGCGTTGCTGCTGAAGGTGCATGCGACGAAGGTTCCGTTGCCTCGACGGTGTCGTCGTTCGATGTCAAACGGATGCTCTCAAATCTGATTTCCGAGGAGCGCCGAGAAAAACCCTTGAGTGATCAGGCTCTCGCTGATGAATTGGTTTCTCGGGGCGTGTCCATCAGCAGACGAACGGTTGCGAAGTATCGCGAAAGCCTGGGCATTCCCTCGTCTCCGCAACGGAAACATCGCTGATTTGCCACTGTTTAGACCGACTTCTTGAAATTGGCATGCATTCTGCATCTACGTACATGGAGTCGTATCGAGAGGAGATTGCATGGGCACGTTAGAGCGATCGCACGACGGAAAACCGCCGATATTTTCCGTCATTTCAGACGAGGGCATTATGATTGTGAACCTCAATCAACCCGAAAAAAGGAATGCCATTTCGGTTGAGATGATGCGCCTTTTCGAGCGCGCGATGGACGAAGCCGATATGGATGACGGGGTTCTCGTTGTGGTGCTTCGAGGCGTGGGAGACACCTTTTGCAGCGGGGGCGATCTGTCTCAGGGGATAGCAGCTTCGGCGGGGCCTGCCGGGGCTCGAGCGTCTTTACGGGCCTATCTGAGAGCGGTGCGGGCAATTCGACGCTGTGCCAAACCTGTTGTGTGCATGGTTGATGGATACGCTGTGGGCGGGGGCTTTTCTCTGGCCGTTGCTTGCGATGTGCTGTGCGCATCCGAGAGGGCGTTGTTTGTTCCTGCATTCTGCCAGATAGGTATAGCTCCTGAGATGGGAATCGCGAAGCACCTGTCAGAGTGTGTCGGACCTCAGAGGACGAAAGAGCTGCTTTTTCTTGGGGGGAAGATATCGGCTGCGGAACTTTTCTCAATGGGGGTGGTCAATCATGTGTGGCCGGATTCGGATGTCGAGAGGGAGACGATGTCCCTTGCGCGCAAAATCGCGTCGATGCCCTCGCATTCGATTCAGACGGCAAAATCCATGGTGAACGCGTTATATGACGGACCTCTCGCCTCGGTGCTGGACGCTGAGGCGTCGGCCTCCCCTCTCTGTGGAGCGATCAGTTCCTATCAGGCAGAGGATCGAAGCGCGTAACGCCGTCGTGTTTTGTCGGATTCGGCGTGGTTGGGATTTTTCTTTTCTCAGGGAGGGATTCCGCACCGATGCTATTATGCCAAAAGATCGCTCTGGGAATGCTGGTTTCTTGAGCGTGTTGCAAGGGGCTGTATGAATCGGACCGAGGGGGACGTGTTCTCTGGAAGAAGGTGGGCGCATTGTTCATCGGGGAGTCCATGGCGAACGCATGGCGACGGTTCGTTTCCACGGGATATGTGGATGAATCTGTCGTGAGAGGCGAAGTGGCGTGCTCCTGGCGTCGTTGTCGACAGAGCGGGCTGAGCCCTTGGACGGTGGAGACGCGCAAAGTCGACGAGGCGCGCCTCATCAGAGCAAGGAGAGAGCATGGGCGATTGATTCGCGCGGCAGATCCCGTGATGAGCATGCTGAGCGCCTTGCTTGATTCTAATGTTTCATTGATGGACGAGGATTCGTTTGTCTACCATCTGGTGTCCCCTTTTGAATCGTATCCGCGGGCTTTGGGAACAACCATGGACGAAGCGGTTGTGGGGACGTGCAATGCCGTGCTTGTTCGGGCAGAGAACAGGCCGGTGAGATGCGACTACTTTGAACATTACAAGGTGGGGTCGCAAGCCTACTCCGCGGCTGCCGCCCCCTTTTTGCATGATGACGGATCGTTCGGCGGGGCTTTGCTGTTGAATTCTCCCCTCAAGCCCCTTCCTGCGCGTGCTCCCATTATGGCGGCGGTTGCTGCGCGTCTTGTCAAGCGGCTCTTTCTTCTTGATAGGAAGATGCTGCAAGCCCTTTCGTCAATGGCCTTTTTCTCTCCATTGATCCAGCTATGCGAGGAAGGGGTGGCAATTACGAACGAGCAGGGATGCCTGCTTTCTGCGAACGACGTAGTGGGGGGCCTATGCGGCTCGTGGGCAAGTGCTCCGTATGGGTCCGATTCTCTGGGTAAGTACCTGGTTGGTGGAGACAAGACGCTGCGGGCCGTCCTCGAGAGAGGGGAGGGGGAGATCGTCCGATTCAAACGGAAGCGCGGACGGGAACCGATCGAGATGACGCTCCTTGCCGCGCGTTGCGTCGATTTGGGCGATGGGAAAAAGGCGAGAGTGCTGAGGTTTGGCAACGCTGGTCAGCAAGAGGTCAAACAGGGCTCAACGGATTCCGACTCGATTCCGGCGGCTTGTCCAAAGCATCGTCCTATCGGCCAAAGCGAGAAATGGCTGGCCGTCGATCGCATGGTGCGTCGCGTCGCTCCTATCAAGGTGAGCGTACTGCTTCTTGGGGAGACCGGTACGGGAAAGGAGGTCATGGCAAAAGCGATTCACGACTATTCTGGCCGGAAAGGGGAATTCGTGGCCATCAATTGCGGCGCGATTCCCAAGGATTTGATGGCTAGCGAGCTTTTTGGATATGAGCCGGGTGCTTTTACCGGAGCTCAGGCCAAAGGTCTGATCGGCAAGTTCGAATACGCTCATGGCGGCACGGTTTTTTTGGATGAGATAGGCGAGATGCCCTACGATATGCAGGTGGGGCTTCTTCGCGTTCTGCAGGAGCAGTCAATCGTACGACTGGGAAGTAACGAGGTCCGTGATCTTGATATTCGATTTGTGGCAGCGACGAATCAAAATCTTGACGAGGCCGTATCTGAAAAACGTTTTAGACTGGATCTTTATCACCGTCTCTCTCAGATAGAGATTGTCCTCCCGCCGCTCAGGGAACGTAAAGAAGACATCCCCTTGTTCGTAGACTCCTTCAATAAGGAGCTGTGCGGGGAGTTGCAGTTGCCTTACTCCCCATTCTCCTCGGAAGCCATCGAGGCGTTTCTGCATCTTCCTTGGTTTGGAAGGGGGTGCGGACAAAAAGTTGGACACTCCGGTGTCCGGATTGGAGTCCGCATGTACCCGTTGGAGACCAGGGAGCTCGCCGTGGAGGCCGTCGCGGCGGGGTTCAGCCTGACCGAGGCGGCCGA
>NZ_PPEL01000147.1 GCF_002899695.1 Rubneribacter badeniensis | reverse complement strand
GGCGCGTGCGCCATGGCGCACGCGCCATCGCTTCCGCGAGAGCCTCGCCGCGCCGACGAGCCGCCGCACCGCAGTGCAGGCCACCCCCGCAAGCGCGCCGAGCGCGGCGCAGGACGCCGCAGCGTGCGCAAGGAAGAAGGCCGTCTGCGCCGCCGCGCCGACCACGAACCCCGCCGCGCCTCCGAGCGCGGCCCATCCGAGCGCGGCGCAGGCCGCCTCGACGAGCACCACGGGCCGCGCGCCCATCGGGCTGGCGACCACGTGCGCCACGTCCGCGTGCGACAGCGCCACAGGAGGGGTTCGCAGCCCCTGCGCGCCCGCTGCGAAAAGCGCGAGCCCGCACGCGGACAGCGCGCCGCGCGCCGCCGACGACGCGGCCTGCGCTCCCGCAAGCGCGAAGGCGTCCGCCGCCGAGGCGACGAGCCACGCCCCCATGAGCGCCGCCCAAACGCCCACGACCGCCGCCAGGTACAGCGCATAGGTCCGCTCGCCCCTTTCCACACCGGTTCCGAACAGGCGCAGGGCGTGATCGAGCGCCGTGCGCGCATGCCGCGCGCGCAGCCACAGCAAAAGCGCGACGTCGCCCATCACGGACGCTCCGCCGAAAGCCGCCCGTCCTCCAGACGCAGAACCGCATCGGGGCAGAAGCCGGGCACGTCGTGATGGCAGCTCGCCACGATGGCCGTCCCCGCCGCGCGCGCCTCCTCCAAAAGCGCGCTCAGCACGCGCGACGCCTCTGGATCGAGCGGCCCGTAAGGCTCGTCGAGCAGAAGGAGCCGCGGACGGCGCGCGAAGGCCAGCACGAGCGCGAGCTTCTGGCGCATGCCGCGCGAGTACGACAAGGGCAGAAGGTCGCGCTTTCCGTCCAGACCGAAGCGCGTCATCAGCTCCTCGGCCAGATCGTCGGCGGGATCGAGGCGGTTCGCGCGCTGCACGAAACGCACGTGCTCGCCGGCCGTGAGGTCGTCGTAGAACGCGGGCACGTCGGGGACGAACGCCACGAGCGTCCTCTGCGCGCGGTCGGCCCCGTCGAAGCGGCGCCCGAGAAGCTCCACGCGCCCCTCGTCCAAAGCGTCCCACCCGGCCAGACAGCGCAAAAGCGTGGACTTGCCCGCCCCGTTGGATCCCACGAGGAACGCCGCCTCGCCCGCCGAAAGCGAAAGCGACGCGCCCGAAAGCGCCTCCACCGCCCCGTAGCGCCGCACGATGCCCTCCGCGCGCAGCACGGGCACGCCGGACACCTGGGCGCACGCGTCCCTCGCGTCGTCTTTCCCGCCATCGGCATCGTGCACGAAAGCCCCTTTCCACCGCGCGCTCGAAAAACCCGTCCGCAGCGCGCCCTTTGCATTCGATCTTCAGTATGGGGGATCGGGCGCGCGCGGCGCAAGCGTCCGTCGCGCAGGATTTCCTCAACTTGGGCCGCGCTCGCCCGAAAAGCCGGCGGCCCGCAAGCCCGCGACGACCGCCCGGATCACCGTCGGTACTCGACGCACCATCTGGCGCAGTAGACCGCGTTCACGACGAAGAGCACGCCGACCACGCAGCCGACGGCGACGCGGTACATCGTCGAGGCCGGCGCGTCGGCGAGCAGCCCGAAGATATAGGCCGCCGCGAGCACGCCGAGGCATGCGATCAACCCCGTCATGGCCGTGACGTAGGCGCTTCTCGACGCGCGCGACGAGATGGCCCGTTCGCGCTCGTCTTCAGCCGCGAGCTCCAAGTTGTCCAGCATGCTCGCCCGCACTCGCATGCGCCGGATGAACGCGAGCCGGACGAGCACCCATGCGAGAAGCGAGGCGAGAAAGAGCAGGAGCGCAGGAGAGGTCGACACCGAGAAAGCGAACCCGTGCGCCGTCACGTTCAGCTCGTGAACCTCAAACGGGAACATGAACGCCGCGCCCATGAGCAGAAACAGCGCCCCGTTCGCCGAACATTCGAACACCACCTTGCTCATAGCGCATCCTCCTCCTTTGCGAAAACGTCCTCCACCGCCATCCCGAACCGCTCGGCGAGGCTCATCGCCAGAAGCAGCGACGGCACGTAGCCGCCCCTCTCGAGCGAGATGATGGTCTGGCGCGTGACGCCCACCGCTTCGGCGAGCGCGGCTTGGGACAGCCCGTGCGCCTCGCGCAGCTCCCGCACCCGGTTCACGATCGTCGCCACGGCGGCCTCCTTTCCGAAACGTCGCCGCCCGCATCGGCGTCCCTTTCGTAGAGGGGCGCAGAAAGTACAGTTGACTTGACATTACGATAGTCATCATAGGGCATGTATCACGCCATGTCAAGCTGACTTTACTTTTCCTTTGAGCGCCGATCGTCTTCGCCAGCTGATCGAGATAGCCCCACCCCAGCCTCAAAGAGCCTCGAGGACGGGCGCGAACGACCGCCCGAGTTCGGCGAACGCGTACCCGGTCTTGGGAGGAACCACCATACACGCCGTGCGCGACAGCATCCCCCGACCGGCACGAACACGCGCGCATCCCCGCCGACGAGCTCGTCCTCATGCGCCTGTGACGAGCGGGGCCGCACGAAAACCGCAGATAGTCACGCCTTTCGCCTCCCGCATCCCGTCGCGGACTGCGGCGGGACGCGGGAGGCGCCGCAGTCCGCGCCCCCCATGCGTCGGACGGCGATCCGCGAGCCCACCGCCCCTCCGATCCGAGACCCCCGTTGACTCCGACGCTGCGTCACGATTTACCATGGGAAGCCGACGTTCGCCGCCCGACCCCAGGAGGCCCCATGGAACCTTCGCTCCCTCCCCTCGGATCCCGATCTGCGCCCGACGTCCATCGCGCGGGCGCAGGCGCGCGCTTCGCGTTCGCGATCCTCGCCGTCCTCGCGCTTTACGCCGTCGACCTCGTCTGCGTCCTCGCCGCGCCCGAGGCCGCAAGCGACCTCATGCGCGCCGTCGCCGTGCCGTTCGACCTCATGGTGTGCGCGCCGGCCGCGTTCTACCTGATCGTGCTGCGGCGCTTCGGGCTCTCGCCGGCGCTCGTACTGCCGGTCGTCGCCCTTGGCGGCGCGGCATCGGCGGCCCTCGCGCCGGTCGGCCGCCCTTCGCTGCACCTTCCCCTGGCCGCAGCCGCGCTCGCCCTGGAAGCGGCGATCGTCGTGCGCGAGGGGCGCAAAGTGGCGCGCGCCTACCGTGCGGCCAAGGTCGCGTCGTCCCGCCCGAACGACTGGTTCGCCGCCGCCCTCGGCGTCCTCGTGCGCAGCGAGCGCATCGCGCGCCTCGGCGCCGACGAGCTGGCAGCGGAATGGTATCTCGTGCGCTCGTGGGGCCGCACGCCCGACATCCCCCCGGGATGCCGTGCGTTCTCCCAGCACCGTCGAAGCGGCCATGCGGCGCTCGTCGGAACCATCGTGGCCGTCATGCTCGTGGAGACGGCGGCCGTCCACCTGCTCATGGCTCGATGGAGCGCTCCGGCCGCGTGCGCGCTCACGGCGCTGTCGCTCTACGCCTGCGCCATCCTCGTCGGCGACGCGCGCGCCACCGCGCTGAGCCCCTTGCTCGTGGACGACCGCGCGCTGACCGTGCGCTGGGGCGCGCGCTTCTGCGAGCGCATCCCGCTCGACGCCGTCCGAAGCGTCGGCTCCTCCGAACCCGGCGAGGACGCGCCGAAGTCCGAGCGTCTTTCCCTGGCCGCGATGGGCGCCCGTCCGTGCTGGATCGAGCTTTCCCGCCCCGTTCCCGTCCGCACCGCCTTCGGAGGCGTGCGCGCGATCCGCTGGCTGTGCGTGGGCCCCGACGATCCCGACGCCTTCGCCCGCGCGGCCCTCGAGGCGCGCGACGCCCTCGCAACGCCCGTCCCCGCCTAGGCGCCGCGCTCCTCCGTCTGCCTCCGGCGCGGGCGCGGCTCCTAAGCCGACGCGCTCATTGCCGACACGGCCGTGCGCAAGACGAGCCGCCCTGCCGCCACGCCGAGCACGCACGCGACCACGCTGCCCCCCGCGTACAGCGCGCCCAAAGCGACCTTCCCCTCCTCCAGAAGCGCGAGCGTCTCGAGCGAGAACGCGGAGAACGTGGTGAAGCCGCCGCACACGCCGGTTTTGAGGAACAGCGCCGCCTCGGCCGGAAGCGCCGCAGGGCCGCTCGCGGCCTCCGCGACCGCTCCGATGGCCACCGCTCCGAGGAAGTTCACGAGAAACGTCATGAGCGGGAAGTCGCCCCCGCACGGCACGAGGCCGAGCAGATAGCGCCCCACGGCGCCGATAAACCCGCCCGCCCCCACCAAGAG
>NZ_PPEL01000146.1 GCF_002899695.1 Rubneribacter badeniensis | reverse complement strand
CGAAGCCGCCCTCGATGATGGCGGAGTCCACGCACACCGCCGCGATGTCGGCGTCCCAGTCCACCATGGGCGGGATGCCCACCGACGCCGGCGCGCCGATGCGCAGCACGGCGATGGGCGCGAGGCCCTTGCGCTCCACGATGGCGTTCGTGCACTGCGTGGTGCCCAGCATCGCCTGCCCGATGAGCGCGCGGTCGACGCCGCTCTCCTCCAGCACGGCGTCCACCGCGCCCATGATGCCCGTGTAGATATCTCTTGATGTGGGCCTTTTCACGGCGGCCACCACGTTCAGGCCCTCGTCGATCAGCACGGCGTCCGTGTTCGTGCCGCCCACGTCGATGCCCAGCTTGTACATTCACGCCCCCTTCCGCGCGCAGCGCTCTTCCAACGGCACGTATTCGCTCTCCAGCCCGAACCACGCGGGACCGGCCAGCGCCAATCCCGCGGGCGTGCGCCACGCCTCGTCGCAGGGAAGGCCCACCACCAGCACGCGCTTGCCGTATTTCAAGTTCTCCGTGGTAACCGGAGTGAACGTCTCGACATCCACGAGGCAGATGAGGTCGGGCACCGTGGCTACGATGGATCCGTCCACCTCGGCGTAGATGTTCTCGTTCTGAAACTCCACCGCGCAAGCACGGCCCTTGTCCTCCCCGATGCCCTCCAACGCCACGCGGCCGAAATTGAAGCCGTTGCGCGTCTCGCGCAGCACATCGGCGATCTTGCCCTTGAAAAAGCGCAGCGCCCCGCTCTCGCGAAGGAAGTACTCCTCGGGCGTCTCGCCTTGCGCCTCGACGGCCGTGCGGATGACGCGGCCCAGATGCTGGGCGTAATCCACCGTGCCCACCACCACCGATTCCTTCATCTTCACGCCGCTCATCGGCGAAGCCAGCGTGGTCACCTGCCCCCCGCAGGCCGTCGTGATGGCGCGCCCTATCTCCTCGGTCCAATCGTTGTTCACGGTGTACAGAACCGAGCAGTTTCCCTTTTCGTCGGCGATGCAATAGGGATTGGTGGACACGCCGTTCAAGGTGAAGGTGTCCTGCTGGATGCCGGGGAAAGCGCGCCCCATGCCGTCGGCGTTGATGAGGGGCAGCCCCGCGCGAGCCGCCGCGCTGATGGGGATCATGGAGTTCATGCCGCCCGCCTCCGAAAGCAGGAAAGCGTCCAGCTTGCGTCCGAGCATCCGCTCCATCATATCGCGCACGAGGCCGTACTCCCGCCCGTTCGTGCCCTTCTCCAGCGACACCGAAGGGGCGCCCACGCCGCAGATGGGCGCCACCGTCCACTCGTCGGGCACCTCGTCCACGTCGAGCAACTTCACCGGGCCATGCTTCTTGATGGCCGCGATGGCCTCCAGGCGGCCCATGTAAGGGTCGCCCCCGCCCCCGCTTCCTAAAAGCGACGACCCGAGGGCGATGTCATCGATGTCCGCTATCGTCAATTCGCGCACGTCAGCTCTCTTTTCTCTTCAAACTCAGCCGGATGCCGCCCGGAAACGCCGGCAGCCTCATGGCCTTGTATATAACGACATACAGCAACATGGAGACGACCAATCCGTTCACCGGGCCCAAGAAGAACGGGATGCTGAGCGCATCGACGATCCCCGTGAACGTGCCGCCGGTGATCAGCGCCACCGCCGCACCGCCCACAAAGCTCGCCAATCCCGGAACCGACACGCCCTCAAGCGGGCGGAAGTTCTCCGGCCGGGCTTTGCGGATGAGCCAGTAATCGGCGATCATGGTGCCGGCAAGCGCCGGGATGCAGGCCGACAACACTGTGAGGAACAGCGAGAACGTATCGAGGATGCCCGCAGCGGCTAGCACGATGCCCACCGTACCCGCCACCACGGTGGTGTACTTGTAGCTTTTCTCGCCCTTGCCCAGCATGACGGAGAACGCAAGGCCCGCAGAATAGGCGTTGCCCACGTTCACCGACCACGTGGAGGCCACGAGCGCCACCACGCCCACCACGGCCAGCCCCAATGCGCCGAAGATCACGGTGATGTCGCCGCCGCTCTCGGGGGCCACCATCGCCAAGAGCGCGCCCATCATAAGCACGAGCACGTTCAACGGCAGCACGCCCACCACCGTGGAAAGCACGGCTCCTTTGCGATCGCGCGCGTAACGGGTGAAGTCCCCGATGGTGGCGCCGCCCACCGCCCATAGGCCCACGGCGATGTTGATCCCGGCCACGAGCCCGATGCCCTCGGCGGGAACGTAGTTGAACACGGTATCGACGCCCGTACCCGCAATGGACACGCCCACGCCGTAGAGACAGATCAAAAACAGCAGCGGTGCAGAGACGATGTTAACCCACTTCACGCCCTCGAACCCGTACACGGCCGACACGAGCATGAGCGCGCCCCAGAACGCCGAGCAGGCCCATACCGGCGGCTGAAAGCCCGTGATCTGAGCGATGGCGATGGAGAATGACGAGCCGCACACGCCCGCCTGCACGCCGAACCAGCCGATGAGGGAGATGCCCAGCACGAGGCTGATGAGGTAGCGCCCGCCCGCGCGCCCAAGCGACGCGGTGGACATGGAGCTGGTGGGCAGGCCGAGGTCGGTGGCCTCCATAGCCACGAAGCAGCCGTAAGCCACCACGATGCCGAAGCCGACAAGCGACGCCCAGAAGGCATCCGCCAGCACCAAGCCCGCACCCAGCAGCGCACCGGTCATGAGCGTCGAAACATTGAGCGCATTGCCGATCCAGATGCAGGCGATCGGCCACCATCCGCGGCGGTCGCCTTCGCCCACGCGAAGATTCGGGTCATCGGAAAACTCCGACGCCGCGCTGACATCCTCAGGCACGATGATCCTCCTCCTTTCAGGAATTCAGAATAGGCACATTGTACCGGTTCTCCGTCCCACCTGGATGCATGAAGGACAATTCGCGCAGCGGAAACAAACGACAGCGGGAATCGGTCAGCGAAGAGGCTTCTCCGCTTTTCCGTGATCCCGGTCGCCGAGGGCGTATTTGCGCTTCACGCGGGAAAGCTTCCTCTTCCACGGGGCGTACAGCACGGCAAGGAAGAGGGCCGTGGCGATGCCGTGGACGACGTCGAACGGCAGGGCGGCGGCGTACACGAGGGCGGCTTGGGCGAGCGTCTGCGGGTGGTAGAAGCCGATGATGCTCCACAGGTTCAGGATGAGGCCGTACAGGATGCCGGACAAAAAGCCGTAGCCGAGCAGGACCGGCGTGCGGTCGAGCGCGCCGGTGGCCGCGAGCGCCCCGCCGAGGTAGCCCGCAAGCCCCCACGCGTACATCTGCCACGGCGTCCACGGCCCCTGCCCGAAGAAGAAGTTCGAGGCTAGCGCCGCGAGCGCCCCCACGAGAAAGCCGCTGCGGCGTCCGAACACCGCTCCGGCGATGATGGCGATGGCCGCCACCGGCTTGAAGCTGGGGATGGGCGCGAACAGGATACGCCCCGCCGCCGCCAACGCGGCCAGCACCGCCACCGGCATGGTGTCGCGCAGCCGCGGGCGGCCCCTCTCGTAGCCCGCGAAGAACAGCAGGAGCGACAACACGGCCACCGCCATGCTGAGCAGGGCCGCCTGCTCCACCCCCGCGGCCGCGCACGCCGCGAGCGCCGCCGGCACCGCGCCGATGGCCACCGCCTCCACGATATGCGACGTAACCCGCCTCACGACCGCCGCCCGCTAATCCACAAGCGCGAACAGGCGCGACGCGGCGCTGGGGCGGTACACGAGGTTGCCCGCGAAGAACGCCTCCGCAGGTTCGGTGCAAGCCGCCTCGCCGTCGAACAGCATCGTCACCTCGTCGGCCACCACGTAGGCGAAGTCGAGGTCGTGCGTGACGAGGATCACCGTGCGCCCCTCGTCGGCCAGCGCGCGCAGCGTGTGCGCCATATCGGCACACGCCCGCGGGTCGAGGCCCTTCGTGGGCTCATCGAGCAGAAGCAGCCGCGCGCCGGTGAGCAAAAGCTTCGCCAGCGCGAGCTTCTGCTGCTGACCGCCGGAGAGGTCGTAGGGGTGCAGGTTCTCGCAGCCGTCGAGGCCGAAGCGGGAGAGCATCGCCCGCTCGTCGGCGGGCGCGTAGCCGCAGCGGGCGCGCCATTCGGCCAGCTCCTCGGCCACGCTGTCGCACACGAGCAGCGCCTTGGGATCCTGCGGCAAGAGCGCTTGCGAGCGCGCGAGCGCGTTGCGGACGTGCCCGCGCTGGGGCTTCTCCACGCCCGCCATGAGCTTGAGCAGGGTGGACTTCCCGCAGCCGTTGCCGCCCACCACGGCATGCACGCTGCCGCAGCGCACCGAGAGGTCGAGCCCGCGCAGCACCCACGGCTCGCCGCGCCCGTAGCGGAAGTGCGCGCCGCGCACGGTCAGGCAGCACTCGCTTGCCGCCAGCGCCTCGGCGCGGTCCCGCCAGCGCGGGCGCAGC
>NZ_PPEL01000145.1 GCF_002899695.1 Rubneribacter badeniensis | reverse complement strand
GCCCCAGGATGCGATGAGCCGACATCGAGGTGCCAAACCTTGCCGTCGATGTGGACTCTTGGGCAAGATCAGCCTGTTATCCCCGGAGTACCTTTTATCCGTTGAGCGACGGCCATTCCACTCTGGGCCGCCGGATCACTAGAACCGACTTTCGTCCCTGCTCGGCTCGTGGGCCTCGCAGTCAAGCCCGCTTGCACTCTTGCGCTCTCGGGACGGTTGCCGACCGTCCTGAGCGGACCTTTGCGCGCCTCCGTTACTCTTTGGGAGGCGACCGCCCCAGTCAAACTACCCGCCTGGCACGGTCCCCGAGCCGGATGACGGCCTCGGGTTAGGCCGCCGGCACGGCGAGGGCGGTATTCCAAGGGCGGCTCCACCCGGGCTGGCGCCCGGGCTTCGAAGCCTCCCGCCTATCCTCTACGCGCCGTACCAACGGCCAATGCCAAGCTGCAGTGAAGGTTCACGGGGTCTTTCCGTCCTTCCGCAGGTAATTCGCATCTTCACGAATAGTACAATTTCACCGGGTCCATGGTTGAGACAGCGCCCAAGTCGTTACGCCATTCGTGCAGGTCGGAACTTACCCGACAAGGAATTTCGCTACCTTAGGACCGTTATAGTTACGGCCGCCGTTTACCGGGGCTTGGCTTCAGAGCTTCGCCTTTCGGCTGACCCATCCGCGTAACCTTCCGGCACCGGGCAGGCGTCAGACCCTATACGTCGCCTTGCGGCTTGGCAGAGTCCTGTGTTTTTGATAAACAGTCGCTTGGGCCGTTTCGCTGCGGCCCCCTCCCGCTCCGGCCGCGAGGGCCCTCACGGGCGGGGGCGCTCCTTCTCCCGAAGTTACGGAGCGATTATGCCGAGTTCCTTAACCATGGTTCTCCCGATCGCCTCGGTATGCTCTACCCGCCCACCTGTGTCGGTTTTGGTACGGGCGCCGACGCCCCTCCCTAGAGGTTTTTCTCGGAGGCATGGGCTCGCCGGCTTCGCCATACGGCTTCGTCTCGCGTCTCGGGCATCGTGGCACGCTGGTTTCCATGCGTGCCGCCCTACGCGCTTTCACGGGGGCGTCCAGAACCCCGCCCGGCTACCCTTCCCCGTCGCCCCGTCGGTGGTGGCGGTGCGTCGGCGGTACGGGAATGTCGACCCGTTGCGCATCGGCTACGCCTCCCGGCCTCGCCTTAGCTCCCGACTGACCCTGGGGGGATTAGCCTTCCCCAGGAACCCTTGGGCTCACGGCGGCGGCGTTTCCCACGCCGCTCTCGTTACTCATGCCAGCATCCTCACTCCCGCGCGGTCCACCGGAGGTCGCCCTCCGGCTTCGCCCCCCGCGGGAAGCTCCCCTACCACTATCAAATAGTCCGCCGCTTCGGCGCCACGCTTAGCCCCGTGAATTGTCGGCGCATGTCCACTCGACCAGTGAGCTGTTACGCACTCTTTAAATGCATGGCTGCTTCTAAGCCAACATCCTGGTTGTCCAGGCAAACGCACATCCTTTGCCACTCAGCGTGAACTTGGGGGCCTTAGCGGGCGGTCTGGGCTGTTTCCCTCTCGAGCACACAGCTTAGCCCACATGCTCTGACTCCCGGACGGCGTCCGACGGCATTCGGAGTTTGGTTCGCGTCGGTAGGCGGTGAAGCCCCCTCGGCGATCCAGTGCTCTACCGCCGCCGGACCAAGGTCCGAGGCTAGCCCTAAAGCTATTTCGGGGAGAACGAGATATCTCCGGGTTTGATTGGCCTTTCACCCCTATCCACGGGTCATCCCCTCCGTTTTCAACCGAAGTGGGTTCGGCCCTCCACGGGGTCTTACCCCCGCTTCAGCCTGCCCATGGATAGCTCACCCGGCTTCGCGTCCGCGGCGCGCGACTCACACGCCATCTTAAAGGCTCGCTTTCACTGCGGCTCGGTCTCACCTTAACCTCGCCGCGCGCCGCGACTCGCTGGCTCATTCTACAAAAGGCACGCCGTCACAGCGCAAGGCTGCTCCGACTGCTTGTGGGCGCACGGTTTCAGGCACTGTTTCACTCCCCTCTCGGGGTGCTTTTCACCTTTCCCTCACGGTACTGGTTCGCTATCGGTCACAGGAGAGTGTTCAGCCTTGGAGGGTGGTCCCCCCTGCTTCCCACCGGGTTTCACGTGCCCGGCGGTACTCGGGTGCCGCCAACGGAGGCGGCGCGGGTCCGCGTACGGGGCTCTCACCCTGTTCCGCCGGCCTTCCCAGGCCGTTCCGCTTCCGCGCCGCTTTCTGACTCCGCCCACGGTCTGAGGCCCGTGGACCGACGGTCCCGCAACCCCCATGCGGCAACGCCCTCAAGCTATGAGCTCGCATGGGTTTGGGCTGGCCCGGTTTCGCTCGCCGCTACTCCCGGGATCTCGGTTGATTTCTCTTCCTCGGGGTACTTAGATGTTTCAGTTCCCCCGGTTGCCTCCTCGCGCCCTATTGGTTCGGGCGCGGGTAGCCAGGCATGGCCCTGGCTGGGTTTCCCCATTCGGGAACCCCCGGATCGAAGGCCGTTTGCGCCTCCCCGGGGCTTATCGCAGCTTGCCGCGCCCTTCGTCGACTTCCTGTGCCAAGGCATCCGCCGTGCGCCTTTGACATCTTCTCGCACATTTTCTATGGGTATCCATATCGAGACGTCGCGATCGTTCTGATGCGGCCCCCTTCCGGGGGCTCTTCAGGTTTAACGTTCGTTTCGTCGAAAACGCTATGCAACTGTCAAGGTGCGCGGGGCGGGAGCCCCGGGAGCCGGATGCTGGGGACGCAAGGGGCCGCCCGAGCGGCCTCGAGGCGGTTCGTTGTTGAAAAGCTCTTGGTTTCTCTCTTCGGGCGGGCCTTCGGCCCGCCGGCGCTCTCGCGCCTCCCTAGAAAGGAGGTGATCCAGCCGCACCTTCCGGTACGGCTACCTTGTTACGACTTCACCCCCCTCACCCTCCACACCTTCGACGCCTCCGCCCCTTGCGGGTTCGGCCGGCGGCTTCGGGTGCAGACGACTCGGGTGGTGTGACGGGCGGTGTGTACAAGGCCCGGGAACGCATTCACCGCGGCATGCTGATCCGCGATTACTAGCAACTCCGACTTCACGGAGGCGGGTTGCAGCCTCCGATCCGAACTGGGGCCGGCTTTGAGGGATTCGCTCCCACTCGCGTGGTCGCAGCCCGCTGTACCGGCCATTGTAGCACGTGTGCAGCCCAGGGCATAAGGGGCATGATGACTTGACGTCGTCCCCACCTTCCTCCGGCTTGACGCCGGCAGTCCCCCGCGAGTCCCCAACCGAATGCTGGCAACACGGGGCAGGGGTTGCGCTCGTTGCGGGACTTAACCCAACATCTCACGACACGAGCTGACGACAGCCATGCACCACCTGCGCGCCCTCCTCTCGGCCACCGCGTCTCCGCGGCTTCAGGCGCATGTCAAGCCCTGGTAAGGTTCTTCGCGTTGCTTCGAATTAAGCCACATGCTCCGCTGCTTGTGCGGGCCCCCGTCAATTCCTTTGAGTTTTAGCCTTGCGGCCGTACTCCCCAGGCGGGGCGCTTAACGCGTTGGCTGCGGCACGGGGGGATCGTCCCCCCACACCTAGCGCCCATCGTTTACGGCCGGGACTACCAGGGTATCTAATCCTGTTCGCTCCCCCGGCTTTCGCGCCTCAGCGTCGGTGGCGGCCCAGAGGACTGCCTTCGCCATCGGTGTTCTTCCCGATATCTGCGCATTCCACCGCTACACCGGGAATTCCATCCTCCTCTACCGCACCCGAGCCCCCCAGTTCGGGATCCGGCCGGGGGTTGAGCCCTCGGATTAGAGATCCCGCTTGAGGGGCCGCCTACGCGCTCTTTACGCCCAATGATTCCGGATAACGCTCGCCCCCTACGTATTACCGCGGCTGCTGGCACGTAGTTAGCCGGGGCTTCTTCTGCAGGTACCGTCGCTGTCTTCCCTGCTGAAAGCGGTTTACGACCCGAAGGCCTTCGTCCCGCACGCGGCGTTGCTGCGTCAGGGTTGCCCCCATTGCGCAAAATTCCCCACTGCTGCCTCCCGTAGGAGTCTGGGCCGTATCTCAGTCCCAATGTGGCCGGTCGGTCTCTCAACCCGGCTACCCGTCGAAAGCACGGTGGGCCGTCACCCCGCCGTCTGCCTGATGGGCCGCGGCCCCATCCCCCTCCGCCTGGGCTTTGGCCCGGGCCCCATGCGGGGCCCGGGCGTCATCCGGTATTAATCGCGGTTTCCCGCGGCTGTCCCGGAGAGGGGGGCAGGTTGGCCACGTGTTACTCACCCGTTCGCCACTCTATGTCCGCCCGAGGGCGGTTTAACCGTTCGACTTGCATGTGTTAGGCACGCCGCCAGCGTTCATCCTGAGCCAGGATCAAACTCTCCGTTTGAGATGGCGGGGCCTCCCCCGCCGGAGTCTCGATCTTGGCGCCTCTCCGCGGGCCCTCCCCTCGGGGCGGGCCGCGCGGCCGTCTCGGAATCGACTCGTCGTCGACTGGCTTTTCCTTGCTCCTCAGTATCCGGTTCTCAAGGTTCCCGCGGGGCCCTTGGGGCCCCTCCGCTCCGGCCTTCCGCCGAAGCGCGAGGAGATATG
>NZ_PPEL01000144.1 GCF_002899695.1 Rubneribacter badeniensis | reverse complement strand
ACCCGCCACCTGCGGCCCGCCGCCCGCCGCCCACGCAACCGCAGACCGCAGGCAGCAGGCAGCAAGCAGCAGACGAACCGCCGTTACTGATAGATGAACCGCTCCACGCTCGTGCCCACGCCGTACATGATCACGCGCAGCGCCACCGCGCCCACAGCGGAGCACGCGAACGCCACGAACATGCACGTGGCAAGCTCGGCAGCACGGGCCTTTCCCGTCCGCGCGCACACAAACGCCGCCAGCGCCAAAGGAGCCGCCAGGCCAACGACCACGACGCCCACCCAGAACGCCGCTGCGAAATCACCCGAGACCAAACGCTCAAGAGAGCGCGTGGGATCCTGATGCGGAGCAAGCGCGATCCACGCCACGTACGCAAGCGCGGTCACAACCATCGCGACAACGCCTACGAGCGCCAGCTTGGCCGCGAAGCCGCCGTCCTCGGCCGCCCTATCGCCCAGCAGCACGAGGCCGCACATGAGCAGCATGCCCATCGCCAAGCCCGCGCCCGTGTACATGAGCGGCAGCGTCACGCTGTCCCATGCGGGCCGTGCCGCGATCAGGTACGAGGCGCCGGCCACGAACGGCAGCACGAGGCCGACAACGCCTCCCACCACGCCGAGCGCCTTCGATGCGCCCGGATAGTCCTTTTTCGCCAAAACGAGGTACGCGAACGCCACGATGCCCATGATGGCGACCACGAACAGCTCTTTCGACAGCCCGGAACCCAGGTTGCCCAAAAGGTGCGTCGCGCGCTCGGGATGCCCCATGTGCAGCACCGACACGCAGCCGCCCACCGCTAAGCACGCAAAGGCGATCAACGCACCCAAGAACCGCACGTTCTTGAACCTGCCCGTAAGCTCGCCCACCGCCAAGAACACGAAGCTCCCGGACGTGACGCCAAGCAGCACGCTGAAAACCAGAAGGGGCCACTGAACCTCCATGCTCACTCATCTCCCTTCCACGAGAACTTGTCCAGGCCGTACGTCACGCCCGGATGGTTGCCCACATCCGTCAGCTTGTGGGTGCTCTTGCGGGCGATCATCTTCGACACGTCGGACTCGGGATCGTCCGCGTCGCCGAACAGACGCGCCTGACCGGGACAGTGCTTCACGCAGGCCGGCTTCTCGCCCGCGTCCACGAGGTGCGCACACAGGGTGCACTTCTCGATGACGCCCTTGTCGCGGCTCTCGTCGTAGGTGCGCACGCCGTAAGGGCAGGCCATAACGCAGTATTGGCAGCCAATGCACTTGCTGTGGTCAACCAGCACGATGCCGTCCTCGCGCTTGTAGGAAGCGCCCGTGGGGCACACGCTCACGCACTCGGGATTGTCGCAGTGCTGGCACGACACGGGCAGATAGTACATTTCGAGGTCGGGGTACGTGCCCGACGGGCCCACCGTCAGCACCTTGTTGTAATAGGTGCCCAAGCCCACGTTGTTCTCCTGCTTGCACACCACGGCGCAGGAATGGCAGCCGATGCAGCTGTCGAGGTCGACGGCGATGATGTTGCGCGTCATGCTTGCTCCACCTCCTTACTTCGTCACCTGCGTCACGCCGTTTTGCTGGTCGTCGGCGGCCAGCTCGTCAGCGCTCAGGGGCAGGAATATCTTCAAGTCGTCCTCGTTCATGCAGATGTTCTTCGGCGCGCCGTCCTCGGCCTTGTAGATCTTGCACAGGCCGCCGAAGTTGTCGGTGCCCACTGCGGGATCGTAGGGGCCGTTGTTCTCGAACAGGATGTTGCAGTTGCTGTCCAACGCGCCGTGCAGATCGTCGGTGGCCTCGCGCTCCGGGAACCACCAGTCGTGCTCCACGTGAATGGTGTCGGGCTTGATGGCCGCCGTGAGGTTCGCACGCTGTTTGATGCGGTCGACGTACGTCTCGATGTACACCCAATCGTCCTGCTCGATGCCGTGCTCGGCAGCCGTGACGGGATTGATGTCCACCGTCGGGAACATGTGCACCTCGCGCATCCACGGGCTGTTGCGGTACTCGGTGTGGAAGAACGCGTGGGAGCGCCCGCCCGTGATGAGCGTGTAGGGATACTCCTCCAGCAGGTCGGGACGCGAGCGCTTCGTGATGGGCGGCTCGATGTACAAGGGCAGCGGGCCGTTGCCGTACAGCAGCAAATCCTCGCTCCACATCTCCATCTTGCCGTTGTCGGACTGCGGATGGGCCGGGATCACCGTGCCGTCGGGCAACGTGACCTGGGGCGTGCGATACACGGTGCCCATCTTGTTGCCGCGATACATGGTGTTGAACCCGGGACGGAAGTCGCTTGTCTTGCGCATGTAGCCCGTCTCGTACTTCGGAGCGCCCTTCACCGTGGCCATCTCCACGCCGGTGACGCTCACGCGCTGGCGGAAGTCCTCGAAATCGGCGCACGAAAGCTCTGCCGGCAGCGTGGCCGGACCCTTCAACATGTAGTTGAAGTAGTCGTACTTGTCCTTCCAGTACATGTCCACGCCCATGTACTCGGCGAACTCGAAGCAGATGTCCATGTCGTCTTTGCACTCGCCGAGCGGCTCGTGGAACGGCTGGCGGATGAGGTACGTGTGGCTGGTGGGGTAGCCGTGGCCGGAGTGCGCCCACTCCACGCGGTCCACCTCGTTGGGGTGCGCAGCCGGCAGGATGATGTCGGCCAATTCGCCCGAGGGGGTCATGTACATGTCCACGTTCACGAAGAAGTCGAGATTCTTGAAGCCCTCGATGATCTCCTTGCCGCCCTCGATGGACAAGATGGGCTCGGAGGTTTGCTGCCAGTAGCCGTGGATCTGGAACGGATCGCCCTTCGCCATGGCCTTCGTGGTGGCGGCGCCGAAACCGCCCTGCTGACCGTAGATGACCTGGCCGCCAGAGTTCTGCGTAGTCTCCACGAGCTCGCCCGTGGCGTCGTCGGCAACGAATATCTGCTGGTAGCCGGTGTTCTGGCACACGGACAGCTTCTTGATGTTCATGGCCGTTTCCTTGCGCCGCGCGCCCATGCGGCCCTGCTGGTTCGGCACGACGTCGAACATGAACGAGTCGTAGCCCGTGGCCGGCTCGCGGCCGATGTTCTGGCCGCCCTTCGTGTCGAAGTTGCCAGCCAGCGCCATCATGATGGTGAACGCCTGCGAGATGCCGGACGTGTTGATGGAGAACTCCACCTTCTGGCCGCGCGTGAAGCACGCGTGCGGGCTGGCGTCGATATAGGTTTGGATGGCTTCGCGGATCTTGTCTTCGGGCAGTTCGCAGAACTCGGCGGCGCGCTCGATGGTCCACGGAGTGACGTGCTCCACAAGAATGTCCCAGCTCGTGCGGTACGTCTTGCCGTTGATCTCATGCGCGCCGGACAGCGCGGGCTTCGCGTCGGCCACCACGTTGCCGTCCGCGTCGAGCCACTGGAACACCTTCTCCTCGCCGAGGCCCTTTTTGTTCTGCCAGTCGCCGTTCCAGAA
This sequence comes from Rubneribacter badeniensis, assembly GCF_002899695.1. Classification (GTDB taxonomy): domain Bacteria; phylum Actinomycetota; class Coriobacteriia; order Coriobacteriales; family Eggerthellaceae; genus Rubneribacter; species Rubneribacter badeniensis. The sequence goes on along the minus strand of NZ_PPEL01000144.1, from coordinate 1,153 downwards.
GATCAGCTGGTCGTGCGCTTCGTCCCAGGCGGGGTACAGCTCTTCGTTGCCGCCCTCTTTCATAAGCGACTCGCGCAGCTGGTAGCCGGTGCCGTTGCCCTCGGCGTCCTTCTCGTCGATGAAGAACGGGGCGTTGGTGTAGAAGCGCGCGAACTCGGTGGCGCACTTGTCCGAATGGACGATCTCGTTGATGAACGCCAGCACCAGCGCCATGTCGGAACCGGGACGGATGGGCAGCCACAGATCGGCCTTGCTGGCGGTGCACGTGTAGCGTGGATCCACGCAGATCACCTTCGCGCCGCGCTCCTGCGCGCGCTTCACGGTGAGCCAGTCGTAGTAGCCGCGGCTGCGCTCCTGACGGCACCAGATGAGGATGCAGTCGGCGTTGTTGCCGTCCCAGCCGGTGTACTGCGTCTCGTCGCCGTACAGGCGCTGGCTCGTGAAGTACGAGCCCACCCAGCACAGGTTGCCCACGCCGAACGTGGCGGTGGAGCCCAATTCAAGCCACAGCTTGTTGATGGCTTGGAACTGCAGCATGTCGCGGCCCGTGCCGTACTGGTGCGCGATGGTGTGCCAGCCGTGCTCTTCGCCGATCGCGGTGAAGCGGTCGCGCGCCTCCTCGTAGGCCTCTTCCCACGTGATGCGCTTCCACTGGCCGGAGCCTTTCTCGCCCACGCGCTTCTGCGGGTAGCGCACGCGCAGCGGGTTGTACAGCTCCTGCGGGATGGCGAAGCAGCGGCCGCACAGGGTGCCCTCGCTGAACAGATCGGGGTTGCCCTCGATCTTCACGAGGCGCCCGTCTTTGACGTGCCCGAACAGCGCGCAGCGGCCGTAGCACTGGCGGCACGCGCTCGGGATGATCTTCACGTCGTCGGACGAGGTCGCACCCGCGGCGGCCTTCGCGTCTGCCGCATCGTCCGCGAGGGCCGTGGCGGCCTGCGAACCCAGCAGCAGCGTCGAGGCGGTCGCGGCGGCCGTGGCCTTCACGAAGCCACGGCGGCTCATCTTCAGTGACATCTCTCCTCCTTTGCCTCTCGTCGTCAAGTGCTGCCTTGGAGGAGAACCGAAGCGCGGGTGCGACCTCGTCCGACGACGTGAAGATCATCCCGAGCGCGTGCCGCCAGTGCTACGGCCGCTGCGCGCTGTTCGGGCA
>NZ_PPEL01000143.1 GCF_002899695.1 Rubneribacter badeniensis | reverse complement strand
GGGGGGGGGGGGGGGGTGGGCAACGGCGTGCGCGAGGTGCGCGGACCGTCAACACGGCTGTCGGCCTTGTGCGCGGAGGGTGTGGGCAACGGCGTGCGCGCGAGGCATGCGCGCGGACCATCAACGTGGCCCTGGCCTCGCGCGCGGGGGCTGGCAGTGGGCCGCAGCTGCGGGCGGCGGGTGGATGTGCGAGGAGACGAGGGCGAGCGCATGTCGCTTCCGGCGCTCTGCGTGATCGGCGTTTCGGGCCGCCGTCTGCTAGCTCAGGTACGCCGCCCTTCGCTTCGCAACAAGCCTGTCGACGAAGGGCACGGCGGGAGCGCTCAGGATGTCGTGCGGCGAAGCGTACTGGACGGCGCGCCCGGCCTCCATGACAAGCACGCGATCGCCCAGGTAAAACGCCTCGTCGATGTCGTGCGTCACGAACAGCACGGTGATGCCCGTGCGCTCGTGGATGCGCTTGAGCTCGTCTTGCAGGCTGCTGCGCGTGATGGCGTCAACGGCGCTGAACGGCTCGTCCATGAGCAGGATGTCGGGGCTTGCCGCCAGCGCACGGGCGATGCCAACGCGCTGTGCCTGACCGCCCGACAGCTCGGCGGGGTATCGGGCGCGCATGGTGGAAGGCAGATCGACGAGGTCCATCCACTTCTTCACTGCCGCGTCGGTGCGTCGGCGGTCGTGCTTGTTCAACAGGCTGGGCACGAAGGCGATGTTCTGCTCCACAGTGAGGTGGGGAAACAGCACGCTGCCTTGGATGGCGTATCCCACGGAGCGGCGCAGTTCGACGGGGTCGAGCTCCGACGTGGCGCGCCCCTGCACGAACACGCTGCCTTCGTCGGGCATGACCAGCGCGTTCACCATCTTGAGAAGCGTGGTCTTGCCGCATCCGGAGCTTCCGATGACGGTGACGAACGAGCCTTCCTCTACGGCGACGCTCACGTCGTTCACGGCGATGCTGCTCCCGAATCGTTTGGTTGCATGGTGGAACGCGACGGCGGGCGGGTCAACCCGTCCCGCACCCGCGCGCGGCATGTCGCTCCGTCCCGCACCCGCGCGCGGCACGGCGTTCCGTCCCGCATCCGCGCGCGGCATGCCGTTCCGCTCCGCACCTGCGCGCGGCGTGTCGCTCCGTCCCGCTTCGGCGCGCCCCGCTTCGGCGCGCATGCTCTCAAGGCGCTCCATCTACATCAGCCCCTTCGCGACAAGGAACTCCTCGGCCACGGCGCGCGGTTCGCGGCTTTTCGTTTCGACCTCGTTGTTCATGCGCGCCATCTCCTCATCCGAAATGGCTCCGTTCAGCTTGAGCAGTTCCTCTTGCAGCTCGGGGTGCGCGGCGAGCGTGTCGAGGCGCACGACGTTGCCGCACCGGTAGGACGGATAGAAGCCGCGGTCGTCCTCGAGCACGACAAGGCGCTCGTCGGCCACCTGTCCGTCGGTGGTGGACACGACGATGGCGTCCACCTGCCCCTCGAACAGCGCGCGGTACTTCAAGCTGATATCCATGTCGCGCGTGCTGCCGAAGTTCATGCCGTACGCCTCTTGCAGTCCCGGATAGCCGTCCTGCCGGTCGAAGAAGTCGGGTTCCGCGCCGAGGCGCAGCCCGCCCGCCGCGCGGGCGAGGTCGGAGTACGTGCGCAGGTTGTGGCGCTCGGCCACATCGGCGCTCACGGCCAGGCCGAACGTGTTGTCGAAGCCGTACTGCCCCACCCAGGTCAGCCCCAGCTGCGATTCGTATTCCTGCTGCATCGTGTCGAACAGCGATTCGTCGTACGTGTCCTCGTGTTTGAGCACGGCGTTCCAGCCGGTGCCCGTGTACTCGGGATAGAGGTCGAAGTCGCCGCTTTCGATGCCGGGTTCGATGTTGGCCGTCCCGCCGCCCACCCCTTGCGTGAGCTCTACGGTGAGGTCGGTGTCGCGTTCGATGAGCAGATCGAGCATCTCTCCGAGGATGTACTGCTCGGTCATGGGCTTTGTGGCGATGCTGATGACGGCGTCGCTGCCCGCCGCACCCGGTCCATCCGATCCACCCAATCCACCGAGCGCGTCCAGTGCGTCTCCTCCTCCGCGTTGCGCGAGGGCGAGCGCGCCGCCCGCCACGAGCATGATCGCCGCAAACGCGCCGATGGCGGGGGCGAGGCGCGTTCTGCGTGCGCGCATGCCCGCCGGCGCATGTGCGGGCCTGCGTGCGCGCGTCCGTTCCTTCGACGGCTCGAGGTGGCGGCGCGTCGCCTTCTCGGCGATGCTCAGCAGCGCATCCACCGCAATGGCTAAAAGCGCGATGAGCACGCTGCCCGCCAGCGTCATCGCCAGGTTGTTCGTCGTGATTCCGCGATAGATGGCCACGCCCAGGCCGCCCGCCCCGATGAAGCTGGCAATGCCCGTCAGGGCGATGGTCATGGTCGCCATGGTGCGGATGCTGCTCATGATGACGGGCGCGGCCAGCGGCAGCTCGATGCGGTACAGCAGCTGGCGATCGGTGGAGCCCATGCCGCGCGCCGCTTCGACGATGGCGGGGTCGATGGCGGCGAGGCCGGCGTAGGTGCCGCGCACCATGGGCAGCAGCGCGTACACGGTAAGCGCCACGACGGCGGTGAGGTCGCCGATGCCCGTGACGGGGATGAGGAATCCGAACAGCGCGATAGACGGGATGGTGTACACGAAATTCACCAGCGCGAGCACGGGCTTCGCCCCGCGGCGCCACTGCGCGATGGCGATGCCGAGCGAGAGGCCGATGACGGCTGCCAACGCGATGGACACGAGCGAGAGGCCGATATGCTGGGCGAGCAGGTCGAAGAACCAGCCGCGTTTTTCGACGAGCAAGGTGAGCATGGTTTCGATCAAAAGGTATCCTCGCTTTCGACGCGTGGCACCATTGTAGGGAAGCGCCGCGGGGCTTCGGGGAGTGAGCGCGCGCGTTGTCCAATCGTCATCCCCTGGCGAAGCAATGGCCATGTGGGTTGCGCCGTTCTCCGACGCGCTTCCCCACGCACGCGGTGCCTCCCTGTGTTTTCGCCGAGTAACCGGCGCTCGTTCATTGTGCGGCGAGGCGCAGCGCTTTATCATAGGGAGAAAGACGTATGCTCCCTTTGCCATATTCGTCAGAAGCCGCACGATCGGAAGGGCGGCCGTCACGTACATTTTGAAAGAGGGGCCGCGCCCATCATGCGGCAGGAAGGATGCGCCATGGCCAGCGAAAAGCAGATCGCGTTGTACGAGAACTTCAAGGCGATCAACTCCATCGAGGCGGCTGAGTACGAGCAGTTCGACGTGAAACGCGGTTTGCGCAACGCCGATGGCACGGGCGTGGTTGCTGGGCTTACGAACATCGCGAACGTGCACGGCTACGTGGTGTCGGACAACGAGAAGATCGCTGACGAGGGCCTTTTGCGCTACCGCGGCTACGACGTGTACGACCTGTTGGACATCGAGGCGGCCGATCGGCGCTTCAACTACGAGGAAGTCGCGTACCTGCTGCTCATGGGCGAGCTGCCCACGCAAGAGCAGCTTGACCGGTTCGTCGCGGCGCTCGACGCCGAGCGCGAGCTGCCCAACGGGTTCACCGCCTCCATGATCATGCGCGACACCCCGCCCGACATCATGAACGTGCTCGCGCGCTCCGTTCTCCTGCTGTACGCCTACGACGCTCATGCCGAGGAGCGCTCGGCGCATCACGAGATCGCCACCGCGATCTCCCTCATCTCGCGTTTGCCGCGCATCATGGTGCTCACGTACTACGCGAAGCGCGCCCGCTACAACAACGAGTCCATGATCATGCACCGTTTCATCCCGGGGCAGTCCACCGCCGAGACGATCCTGTCCATGCTGCGTCCCGACCGTCAGTTCACCGCCGACGAGGCGCGCATGCTCGACATCATGCTGTGTTTGCATGCCGAGCACGGCGGCGGCAACAACTCCACGTTCACCACGCGGGTGCTGACCTCTGCCAACACCGATCCTTACTCCACGTATGCCGGAGCCATCGGCTCGCTGAAGGGCCGAAAGCATGGCGGGGCGAACCACCAAGTGCTGGCGATGCAGGAGGAGATCAAGCGGAACGTCAAGCAGTGGGACAACGACGACGAAGTCGCCGCCTACTTGGCGAAGATCGTCAACAAAGAGGCGTTCGACAAGACGGGCCTCGTGTACGGCATGGGTCATGCGGTGTACACGAAGTCCGACCCGCGCTCCGTCATCTGCAAGAAGTACGCGGAGAAGTTGGCGGTGGGCACGGAGTACGAAGCCGAGTTCAACCTGCTCAAGAGCATCGAGCGCTTGGCACCCGAGGTCATCGTGCGCGAGAAGGGCACGGGGAAGGACATGTGCGCGAACGTGGACATGTACTCCGGGTTCGTGTACTCGATGCTGGGCATTCCCGAAGATCTGTTCACGCCGCTGTTCGCTTGCGCGCGCATGTCCGGCTGGGCGGCGCATCGCTTCGAGGAGATCGTGTCCGGCAAGCGTATCATCCGTCCTGCGTACAAGAGCGTGCGCAAGGGCAAGCGCGCGTACGTGTCGATGAGCGAGCGGTAAGGCCGCTGCGCACGGCGCGGGGGCGTGGCCCTGTTGCGGAGATGCAGGGCGTGATGGGGGCGTTTGGGGCGGGAC
>NZ_PPEL01000142.1 GCF_002899695.1 Rubneribacter badeniensis | reverse complement strand
CGTGCGGAACTTCAGGCACTCGAAGCGCGAGCCGGCCCTGCCCCAGCGCTCCTGGCGGAACAGCACCGGCCCCGGGCTCGTCGCCTTCACGGCCACGGCGCAGGCCAGGAGCACCGGGGAGAGGGCGGCGATCGCCGCCAGCGAGAGCGCCACGTCGAGGACGCGCTTGACGTGGGCGTAGGACCTGCTCGGGACGCGCGACAAGGGCGGCCTCGCCGAGGCGCCGGGGTGCAGCCGCTCGGCCATGGCGGCCCAGCCGCCCGCGTCGGGGGCGCCCGGGCCCTCGCGGTGCGACAAGCCCGCCGTTTCCTCGCCCATGTCGTCTTCCCGTATGGCTTCCACGTTGTCCAATTCGCTCATCCTGCGAGACGCGCGGCCCCGCTACCCCTTCTTCCTCACCAGGCTCAACCCCACCTTGGTCTCCACCTCGCGGCCGCAGATGCGCAGACGCAAGTACGCGGTGCGCTTGCGGCGATCGATCTTTCGGATCAAGCCCTCGCGGCCCACGAGCGGCCCGCTCGTCACCACGACCCGACCGCCCTCGACGTGGCCCTCGCTCATGTCGACGACCCGGCGCGGCCCCTCCCTGCGCGCGAACGCGCAGATCCAGGCCACCTCGTCGGCGGCGAGAGGCGTGAACACCCCGTCATACGCCAAAAGCCTTGCGAACCTCGGCGCGCGTCTGAGCGCCGCGGCCACGCCCTCCGCGTCTCGCGGCTTGGCGACGGCGATGAGGTAGCCGGGAAACAGCGGCTCCTCGCCCTCGACGAGCTCGCCCGAGCGCCTGGAGAGCGTGCGCCGCTTCGGCACGAACAGTTCCTCGAAGGCGCCCTCGAGGCCGGCGGCGCGCGCGGCCTGCTCGATGAGGTCGCGCGACGCGTCCTCGCGGCCCGTCTCCACCTGCACGGCGTACCACATGGGCATCTCCTTCCGACGCAGCCCCGCCCGAATGCGCAGACGCAGGGCAAGGCTCCGCCACCGCCCTCCGGAAAGGGCGCTTGACGGGGTATTCACTCCCTGCCGCTTGTACGACTCCCGAACGCGGGCTCGCTTTACGCGGCAGGGTCGATGCCGGCGGCCTCGCGCCCGGCGAAACGCGGCAGACGCCGCTTCGTCGGGGGCGAGGCCGCCGGCAAGCGGTTCTCGAACCTCAGCTCTTCCGGGGCACCGAGAGCGCGGCGCGCAGGAGGAACCCCTCCTCCGGCCCGCCCAGTCCGACAAGGGCCAGAGACTTGTGGCGGTCGATCCTGCGGATGCGGCGCTCCTGCCCGACGAGCGGGCCGCGCTCGACGACCAAACGGCCATCCTCGATGAAGCCCTCGCTCGCCCGCAGCACGTGCGACGAATCAAGCGCCTCTTCCAGCCACCTTTGGACCTCGGCCTCCACCGGCAAAAGCGAGCGGCCCCTCCTTCCCGCGAGCGACACGGGGAAAGACAGCCGCGCGACCGCGCGGGCAAGCGCCCGCCCGTCGCGCGAGGCGAGCAGGGCGTAGCCCCGAAACATCGGACGCTCCACCTTGAGCCACGCTCCGCGGCGCTTCATGATCGCCTCCCACCGGGGGCAGAACGCCTCGCGAAGCGCCTCGGCCGGAAGAGCCGCACCGATCTTGGCGGCAAGCGCGGCCTCGCGCCCCTCGCCTGCGTAGGCTGCGTACCAGCGCACCGCCCCGCCTTCGTCGGCGGTGCCAAGCCGAGGCGACAGGAGCCCCTGGGGAGCGCACGGCATCGCTTCGGCCTGCACGTACACGGCCTCTCGCCTTTCTCTCTCGCATCGCAGAAGAGGAGCCGGCTAGCGAGCGTCAAAACGTAGACTTTTTGTACCCGGTATGGGAGAATTCCAACGGTTCACGAAACAGCAGATCGGAGTTTCCAGATAGGCGAGCGAAGCGTCTTGCGCAAGGACGGCGAAAAGTCTACGTTTTGACGCACTCCGCACACGATTTTCGCGCGTTCTGCACGTGAAAATACCGTCCCCCCCCCCCCCGAACAGGCCGTTTACCGGAGCGCTTGACAGTCGTTTGGCGCCGCGGAAGAAGGCGGATCTGGAATTCGGCCCGCAGCCGAATTCAACCGGACAAAACGACGGGGAATCCGAACGCGGGCCTTTCTCGCCCGCCCCTCCGACCCTCGCCGCCCGACTGCGGCGCTCCGCGAAGGCCGTTTGCGGAACCTTGGAGCTTTGCGCGCCCTTCCGTGCGGGCAGACAGCCCGTTTTTGGCCACGGAACCGCGTTCTGGCACAAGCCGATACGATTCTTTGCGCTTTCGCCACAGGAGGAAGGCAAGAAAACCCCAGGTAACTCGAGCACCATCGGAAAGAGCGAAGGAAAGCCCGTGCCAGAACTCGGTTCCGTGGCCAAAAACGGGCGCTTTCGCCGCACGCCCCGTCGCACGACCCACCGCACGCCGAGCGCAACCCGGCCCTCCAAGCTCGGTGCGGCAACCGCCGGAGAAATGCCTCGATGAGAACCGCCCCGAAGAAACCCCCGAACCCCGAACGCATCCGGGCGCGGCGCGCGAAAAGCCCCGGCCAGAGAGAAAGAAGGGAGAGAGGGGCCGGGCCGAAGCCAAGGCCGGACCGGAGCTGGGCTTGGCTGGGACGAGCCGAACTGAGCCAGGCCGAGCTAGGGCTGAAGCCGAGCTAGGGCCGGCCTGGCCGGGCCGGGATCGGAGCAGGATCGGGGCCGGACCGGGGCTGAAATCGGGCTGAGGCCGGAACTGGACCTGGACCGGATCGAGCCGAACCGGGCTGGGGCTGGAACTGGACGCGGGCCTAGGCTAGCGGGAGGCGAACTGGCGCTTCGCGCAGCCGATGCCGAGGGCGCCGGGGCCGACATGGCAGGCGATGCTCAGCGGAAGACGGTCGACGTAGACGTCGTCGGAGCCGAAATGGGCGCGAACCTCGTCCGCAAACGCGGCGGCATCGGCGTCGCGGTTCGTATGGGCCACGTAGAGGTGTACGTTGTCGACGCCTCCGAAACGGCTCTCGACATCGATCGCGAGCGCGCGCAGCATCGTGCGCTTGGCGGCCTTGAACGACTTCGACACGGAGAACGCGTCGAGTTTGTCGCCTTGAATCTGCAAAACGGGCTTGATCTTCAAAAGCGAGCCGATAGAGGCGACAGCGGGCGTGATGCGGCCCCCTTTGCGCAGGTAATCGAGCGTGTCCACCATGAGGTAGATGCTCGCATCGAGCTTCGCGCCCTCAAGGAGCGCCACCGTCTCGGCGGCGGTTCGGCCCTCGGCGACCCACTGCAGGGCGTCGAGCACGGCCTCGCGCTGCGTGACGGAGATGCGCTGGTTGTCCACCACGTGCACGCGGCCGGGAAAATGCTGCTCGGCGAGGGAGCGCGCCGTCTCGCACGAGCCCGACAAGCCGCTCGACATGGGAAGGTAGACAAGCTCGTCATGCGTTTCGAGCACTTCGACCCACAGTTTGCCGAGATCGACGATCGACGGCTGAGAGGTGACGATGTCGGCACCGTCGGCGAGCCGCGCGTAGAACGCGGGCGCTTCGAGGTTCACGCCCTCGAAGCACTCGACGCCGTCCACGACGAAAGGCATGGGCACCACGTGCACGCCGAGCGCGTCGGCCTCGGCGCTCATGATGCCGCTGTTGGTGTCCGTCACGATCGCGATGCTGCCCACAGTTCGCCGCCCTTCTCCTTCGACCAACCCGTCTCGCAATGAAGCGGACGTCCGCGACGCCCGCACCTCATAGAGTATTCGTCCCGTAGAGCACGCGCCCCATTATAGCGCCATGGATTCGCGGGAAGGACGCAGCCGCGCAGAACGCCGCAAAACGCCGGAAGCGGCTTGCAGCTTGCGGTCTGCACGATTCTTGCGCGCTCGATCGCCCGGTCGCCGTCGCCCATCGCCCGATCGCGCAGCCGCGCCGCACTGCCCCGGACGACCTCGCCGAGACGGCGATCGGCGCCGCTCACTTCGGCGCCAGTGGCGACCCTTGCGGCCCTTGCGCTCTTTGCACTCTTTGCGCCCTTTGTACCCTTCGCGGCCCTTGCATGCTCGATCGCCGCCCATCATCCGAGTGCGCCCGAACACCGCCCGTCATCCGGACGCAAAGTCGCAAGATGCCGTAATTGGACTGCGCGGCTCTTGCGCGTCCGATCGTCTCTCCCGACACGCGCGCCGCCTAAGCGCACAGTCGCAAGGCCCCACCCCGAACGCCTCCTTCGCCAGGGCGGCGATCGGCGCGACGCCCAAGCCCGCAGCCTTCACCGGAGCGAAGATCGGCGCGCCGCTCAAACTCGCAGCCACAAGGGGGATCGAGGAAGCAGCGACCTGCGCGAACGCGAAATCAGGGGGGGGCAGAGCCGCTTCAGCCGCGCTCGCCCGCGATCTCGGCCCCGAAGAGGCAGGAGCCTAGGCGGCACGGACTCGGGCAAGCTTAATCACCCTTCATCCCCCGTTCGAAACGCGCCACCGCACGATAGCGACATCTCGCGCCCCTTCCCGAACATGCTACGGTAACGATTCAGCAAGAATTTTTTGATATTGTACCGTTACAGGCCTAACGGGGGTGCGGACAAAAAGTTGGACACTCCGGTGTCCGGATTGGAGTCCGCATGTACCCGTTGGAGACCAGGGAGCTCGCCGTGGAGGCCGTCGCGGCGGGGTTCAGCCTGACCGAGGCGGCCGAG
>NZ_PPEL01000141.1 GCF_002899695.1 Rubneribacter badeniensis | reverse complement strand
ACCGGGAGGGGAGGCTGAAGGCGTTCGACGAGGGAGGGCGCAAGGTGTACGATACGATAGCCGGCCGCAGGAGGCGGCTGGGGCTGGCCGCCTAGGCCGTCCGGAAAAACGTCCGCACCCCCAAGCGGATATTCAAGGAGCATTTCACTCCTTTTCGAGCCACTTGCAAGCAAGTACGGTAATATACGAGGATAAATTTTCCATTTCTTTACCGAAGCCTTCGCTTCCAAGACCCTATGCATGCCTTGGTCGCCAGTAGTCGCGATGCGGGCCGAAATCCGATCGAAGCTCCTACGTTTTGGCCGATCAGCAGTTGGCGGCGGGCCAATAGCCAATCGAGGCACCCAACCTTGGCCGCACCCCGCAACCGCCCGCATGACGGGTGGCTCGCCCTCGAAACGCAACCCGCAGGGGCGGCACCTCAAGACATCGTCCTCCACCTTGACTAAACCGCAAACGCCGTCGACGTCTTCGCGCAGCACCGCTCCTGCCCTCCCGTCGCGGCGCTCGCCCCCGCCTGCGACCCCGCATGCAGCGCGCCCCGCGCAGTGCGCGGGGCGCGTCGTCGATCACATCACGTACAGGCCCACCGACAGCTGCACCGCGTAGAACACGAGGCGCGCCACGAAGATGCCCGCCACGGCCAGCACCACGGCCGCCAACGAGAGCGCCATCGGGCTCATGCCGCGCACCGCAAGGACGGTCGCCACGCCGGACGCCGCCAGCAAAACGGCAGCCAGCACCACAAACGACGTGACCCCGGACACCAGGTCGGCACCGTTTTCCAGGGCGTTCGACAAACCGGAGACGCCCATGACATGCGCGCAGAACGCCGCCACGGCCAGCACCACGCCCGCGGCGACCACCGCGAGGGCCACCGTCTTGAACGAGCCCTTCGCCGCATCGTCAAGCGCTCCGGCCAGCGTCAGCACCAAAGCGCCCAGCGCCATGCCGCCCGTCAGCGCGAAGCCCGCGAACTGCACCGGCACAAGCGGGCTGTTCCACGACGCGATGGTGTCCATCACGTACGCCAACCCCGTGAAGCACGCGAACACGATCGCCGCCACGGCCACCACGGCCGCGAACCCCTTGCGCGCGCTCGCCGGCAGCTTGCCCGTCACACCCATAATCCAATACACCACGGCCAGCACCGTGAAGATGCAGCCCGCCACGATCTCGTTCGACAGCGGAGACGAGCCGACGCCCGCGAACACCAGCGGAGCATGCAGAGGGCTCGCCAAGTGGAAGAACGACGCGACGAACCCAACCAGCACCACGATCAGAGGGATGGCCATGAAGCGGTCGATCTTCCTTAGCTGCTCGTCGGAGAACGTCGTGGTGAACAGCGCGCACGCCAGGGCGACAAACGCGCCTGCGCCCATCGGTGCCAGCGTGGTGAACAGCGCCAACGGCAGTTCGTTCAAAGCGGCCTCCATGCTACATCACCTCCAGGGGATTGACGACCTTGCCATCTTCGTGCCCCGCAGGAAGCGCGTCCGCCGAGGGCTTGATGTAGAGGTTCGGATTCGTGTACGAGGGCTCGGGCAAAGGTGCGATGTTGCCGCGCTCGCCCAGCTTGGACATCTCCTCCACCGTGCCGAAGTCGAGGGCGCGCGCCGGGCACGCGCGAACGCAAATAGGCCGCTCGCCAGCCGCCACGCGTTCTGCGCAACCGTCGCATTTCACAGAATGACCCTTCTCGCGATCCACCTTCGGCGCGTTGTAGGGACACGCCATATGGCAGTAACCGCAACCCACGCACTTGTCGGCGTCCACGGACACAAGGCCCGTCTCGGCGTCTTTGTGCATGGCACCCGTCGGGCACACCTCTACGCATGACGGATCATCGCAGTGGTTGCACGACATGGACACGTAGTAGGCGAAGCAGGTTGTCTCGATATACCCATCGGAATTCTTCTCGGTCGTCCCGCCGGCACATTCGTACACCTTGCGATATTGGAACTCGGTACTCAGATCGTAATAATCCTTGCAAGCGAACTCACAGGTTTTGCAGCCCGTGCAGCGAGTGCCATCAAAATAGAACGCATATTGAGTCATGACTCGCTTCCCTCCTTAACCCGCGATCTTCGTCACTTGACAGATATTGGAATGCTGCGGATTGCCTTTCGACAACGGCGAAGGACGATAGCAAGTGAGCGTGTTGATGCATCCACCCTTGTCCACGCGATCGCCGTACATATCCGCTTCATGCCAAGCACCTTGAGATATAGCAACGGTTCCAGGCACGATACGCGGGGTGACTTTGGCAAGCAGATGGGTCTCGCCGAAATCATTCGTCACAGCAACGGTATCGCCCGAAGCAATACCCCGTTCCTGCGCATCGGCGGGATTGATCCACACCTCTTGAGGGTTGGCCTCTTTCAAGATATCGATATTGCCCCAAGAAGAATGCTGGCGACCGCGATAGTGGAATCCCGTCAATACGAGGGGGTTCTCTTCCGTCGTCGTCTCGACGCCGTACCATTCGGGAATATACATCGGCAAGCCATGGAACTGCTCGTCCTCCGCGAGATCCCACGTTTCAGCAAGCTTCTCGATAGACTCGGAGAATATCTCGATCTTGCCGGATGCGGTCTTAAGCGGGTTCGCAGAAGGATCCGCGACGAACGCCTCGAGCGCAATGGTTTTGCCCTTGGGATTCGCTTTCTTGTACACTCCCATCTCCATTGCCTCGTCGTACGTGGGCAGAGAGGGGTCCTTGGCACGATCTTTCTCGTAGAGCTCCTTGATCCACTCCTCTTGGGTCTTGCCTTCGGTGAACTCCTCTTCGGTGCCCATGGCCCGCGAGATAAGCGTGGCGATCTCGTAAGGATCTTTGCGCTCGAACTTTCTGCTCGTGCACGGTTGGCCGGCAATCATGTAGCCCGTATCGCCACCCGTGCCGATCATCGACACCTGCTCGAAGCGGAACGAGTCGGGAAGGAGAATGTCTGCGTACTTCGCGGAGTCGCACAAAACCGTGTTCGTGCAAACGATGAACTCGCACTTGCTCTCGTCTGCCAGGATGTCGTGGGTCCGGTTGATATCGCCATGTTGGTTGGTCAAGCAGTTGCCCGCCCCATAGAACATGAACTTGATGTCGCTCTTCACCGCGTCACCGCTCTTGACGCCGGCATTTTTGGCGGTCATCTCGTGCCCATGGTCGATGGCGTCGGTGTAAAGGTAGCAGGGAATCTGCGCCTTTATGGGGTTGTCAAGATTGGGGATGGAGGTCAGGCTGATCGAGTAGCTTCCATGAGGGTATCCGCTGTTCGTTCCCGGCTTTCCAACCTGCCCCACCAGCGCGGGAAGCGCCATGATGGCCCAGCAGTTCCATTCGCCGTTGCTCCTGCGCTGAGAGCCATACCCTTGATCGACGAACAATGCCTCGGTGGTGCCGATCTCCTGCGCCAATTCCTCGATTTTCTGGGGAGCTATTCCCGTGATCCTGGAAGCCCACTCCGGCGTCTTCTCCACCTTGTCGTAGCCCTCGCCCATGATGTAAGCGTAGTAGGACATGTTCTTGCCCTTGTAAGCTTCGGGCATCGTCTCTTCATCATAGCCCACGCAGTAAGTGTGCAGAAAGTCCAGATCGACCAGATCATGCTCGATGAGATAATGGGCGATGCCGGCGATGAGTGCGGCGTCGGTTCCCGGATTGATGGGCAACCACTCGTCGCAATGTCCGGCCACGGTATCGGTCAGACGCGGGTCGACATGGATGATCTTCGCCTTGGTCTTCTCGCGCATACGAACATAGTCGGTGTGCCCGCAGCCACCACCCTGCGTCGTCACCGTGGTGTTGGAGCCGAAAGCCAAGTACAGCGTGGCATCGTCAATCACATTGAGCGTGGAGCCGGATCCCGAACCGATGACGAACGGCGTCGTATAGGAAAGCTGGTGAGTTGAATAACTGCCGTAAAACTGCAGAGATCCCCCGAGCACATTGAACATACGCCAATACGGACGCGCTGTGGTGGAGCTGGTGCCAGAACCCATGTGAATGTAGATCGCTTCATTGCCGTACGTGTCGATGGTGTACTTCAGTTTTTCGGCAATCGTATCAATGGCTTCGTCCCAAGATATCCTCTCGAACTTCCCTTCCCCGCGTCGTCCAACGCGCTTCATGGGATAGTTCAATCGGTCAGGGTGGTTGATCCATCGACGATACGAACGCCCGCGCAAGCAGCACCTGACTTGCATATCGTCGATGTTGTTGTCGTCCGACGTGTCTCCTTCAACCCACACGACCTCATCATCTTTCGTATGGATGCGCAAGGCGCAACGGCCCGGGCAGTTGATGGCGCAGTGGCCCCAGGTGACCTTCTCCTCGCTGTCGGCGGACGCCTGGGCCACGCCGCTACCGAAGAGCGAATCGGTTGCAGCCGCGCCGCCGACGGCGGCCAGCGCGCCGAGCGCTCCCGTCGTCTTCACGAACGCGCGACGGCTCAAAGTCGGCATTGCTTCAGACATTGCACTCCCCCTTCTTCTCGAACGCACTCTCGTCAAAGCACGCCAACCATACCCATTCCAGCTAAGGCGCGTGTCACATAAAACATGCGAATTTGTTATTTTCGCAGGTCACACGGCATCACATACAAACGGGTGACAGAAGGGGCGTTTTTCGGAAGGGAGAGGATCCGCACATGAAAAAGGGAGGGGAGGGGGGGCATCCCCCTCCTCGCCGCATGCAAAGAG
>NZ_PPEL01000140.1 GCF_002899695.1 Rubneribacter badeniensis | reverse complement strand
CGCCGCAGGACGGCGCCCCCTCTCGCGCGGGCATCGCCGCAGGACGAACGCCCGGCCCGCCAACCAGCCGCCCCGCCGTCCTTAGTCGAACCGGGAGATGAAGCCCTCCACGGCTTCCAGGTACTCCTTGGCGTGGGTGGCGTTGCCGATGTGGGCGGCGCCCTGCACGAGCGTCCACTCGCAGCCGGGGATGAGGTCGTAGCCCTCCTTCACCACAAGCGGCGTGGCCTCGTCGTTCGTGCCGGACAGCATGAGCGTGGGCACCTTGATCTTGTGCAGGTCGGCGCGGATGTCGAAGTCCTTCATCTTGCCGGTCACCACGAACTCGCTCGCGCCCTGCATGACGTAGTAGCACTCGCCCACCATTTCAGGGCTCATCGCCAACTGCACGTAGTCGGGCCACGGGTCGCAGCCCACCACGTGGCGGCGGTAGTACTCGTTGTAGGCCGCCTTCGCCGCAGGCGTCTCGTAGTCGCCCGTGCGCTCGGCTTCGGCTATGGCCTCCTGCATGTCGCTCGGCAAATACTCGATCAGGCGATTCGCCTCCGAAAGCCAGGTGGCAATGTTCACGGGAGATCCGTTCACCACCATCGAGTTCACGCCCGCATCGTCTCTGATCATGCACATCATGGCCAGCATGCCGCCCCACGAGTTGCCGAACAGGTGGATGTCGTCGAGGCCGAGCGCTTCGCGCACCGTGTAGAACTCGTCGATCCACAGGTCGTATGTGTAGAAATCGTCCTCCTGATGCGGGATCTTCGACGCCCCGCAGCCGATCTGGTCGTAGAAGACGATCTGCCGGCCGTAGAGGTCGGCCATGTCGCGGTAGTTCAGCAGGTAGTTGTGCGTGTCTCCGGGGCCGCCGTGCAAAATGAGCAGCGGCTTTTTCTCAGGCGTGCGCTCCCCGTAGATCTCGTAGTAGGTTTTGAACCCCGCGTAGTCCACGTATCCCGACGTCATCTTCGCCATTGCCGCAACCTCCCATCCTTCGGGCCACACCCGAAACGAAAGAACGAACATGCCCGATTATACGCCCGCACATGCCGCCTCGCATCGAGGCTTGGCGCTTTCGCCAAAAGCGCCCTCTGTGCGAAAAGCGCCGCGATCGAGCAGTAACGCGCGACGCGCCGCGCCCCTGCGGCGAAAGATCCCGCCCCGCCGCCCTTCCCCCCGAACCTCCGCTCAGGCCCCCAGCATGATACGGATGATCTCGTCGTTCGTGGCGCGCATGCCGTCGCGGCCAAGGCGGGCGATGCTGTCGATGGTGTTCTCCACGCCCTTCTTCACGATGCCGTCGCCACCGTAGAACTGCTGGCCGTCGCGGTACATCACGTAGCCCAAGATGCCCGCGTTCACGGCGAAGGCTATCTTGCCGGCGCACGAGGGCTTCGCGCCGTCGCACACCATGCCAGCTGTGATGGACAGCGCGTTCACCACGGCGTGCACGGCCTCCTCGTAGCCGCCGCCGTCCAAGTACGCGATGCCCGCGCCCGCCGCCGCACCGGCGCACACCGCGCCGCAGAACGCCGAGAGCCGACCGATGCCCGTCTTCTGATGGATGGCCACGAGGTTCGACAACACGAGCGCGCGGTAGAGTTGCTCGTCGCTCGACCCCAGCTCGCGCGCGTACACGATGAGCGGCACCGACACGGTGATGCCCTGGTTGCCGCTGCCCGAGTTGATGACCACGGGCAGCTCGCAGCCGCTCATGCGCGCGTCGGACGCCGCAGCGGCATGCGCGCACGCCCGCACCTTCACGTCGCCGCCGTACGCGCCCAGCATGACGCTGCCGACGTTCGCGCCCCAGACGCCGTCAAGACCCTCCCGCGCGATGGCGTCGTTGCAAGCGATCTGGCGATCGAGCAGGGCGCGCACGTCTTCGATGCGCACCGTCGTGGCGAAGTCCCAGATGCCCTCCATCGACAGCACGCTACGGTCGGTGAGGTTTTCGTCCGCACCGCCCTCGGACGCCGGCGCGACGTCGCGCAGCACGATGCCGTCGCGCTCTTCGCGCACGATGTTCGTATGATGGTCGGCGATGCGCACGAGCGCGCTGCGCGCAGAAGCGTCCGGCCCCGCCATCTGCGCGTCGCGCTTCGCGAACGCGCGAACGACGATGTCGAAATCAAGCTCCGACTTGGCACGACCCACCTCGATGGGCGTGCGCTCAAGATACGCGACGACTTGTGCGACGTCGGCTTGTGACACTTCGGCGATCACCTCGAGGCCCCGATCGGCGCGCCCGGCCACGATGCCGGCCGCCACGGCGGCTTCGATGCCCTTGAGGCCGCCCGTGTGGGGCACCACCACGCTCTTCGCGTTCTTGATGATGCTGCCGCTCGCCTCGACCTCCACGCGCGACGGGCATGCGCCCAACAGTTCGCGTGCGCGGGCGGCCGCCAGCGCGATGGCGATGGGTTCGGTGCAGCCCATCGCCGCGATCAACTCCTCTTCGAGGATGGCCACGTAGTGCCTGTACCGCTCGTCCGTCCGCTCCATGCAGCCCCGTCCTTTCGCCTCGCCCTCCTTATGAGGAATCATGATAGCACCCCAGCACCCAGAGCGCCCGCCGTGCGCGGCGGGCGGACCCCTCGCACGCCGCACCCTACGCGCCCGCCCCTCCCCGCGACGCGTGCGACAAGCGCAGGGTGCACGGCTTCGACGCCCTGCGCGCCTGCCCCTCCCCCACTTTCGGGTATTTTCGGCGTTTCGCCTGAACGCAGGCCCGATCTACCCGGTTCCGCGCGATGCGCGCGCCGCGCCGCAGCCCTACGATGCGAAGCGTCCGTCAAGATTGCGCGGAGGGAGCGCATGCGGACGGGCCGCGTCGGGCGTCGGCAAAACCCGCGCGGCCGCACAGCGAAGGAGGAACCATGGGAAAGAACATCACCGGCGAAAACGCCATCAGCCGCCGCAACTTCCTGGCCGGGCTCACCGCCACCGGTGCGCTTGCCGCAGCCGGAGCGCTCGCGGGCTGCGCTCCGCAAGCCTCGGAAGGAAGCGCTTCGAAATCCGGCTCCGATGCCGACGCGGCGCAAGGCAGCTGGCGCGACAAGCCCGCGATGCCCACCGACATCGCCGAAACGCTCGAAACCGACCTCGTGGTGGTGGGCGCCGGCAACGGCGGCCTCGTGGCCGCCACGACGGCCGCGCAAAACGGCGCGAAGGTCATCGTGTTGGAGAAAGGCGGCGCCATCGCCGCCGCGCGCGAGGCCATCGGCGCGCTCAACTCCGCGCTCGAGCCCGACCACATCGAGGACGTCCCCACGCTCATCAACCACGCGAACCAGACGCAAGCGGGCGACGCCAACATGCTCATGTACCGAACCTGGGCCGAGAAGTCCGGCGAGATGATCGAATGGATGAAGGAGACGCTTGAGCCCAAGGACATGCTGTTCCCGTTCGAGTGGCACAAGCCCGACGACGAGCACGCCTACTATCCGGCCATGTGCTACAACCCCTGCCTGGACGAGTACAACCCCGACGGCCCCAACTACGGCGCGTACATGCATCTCGAGGTCATGCGCGAGGTGTTTGAAGAGCTTGGCGGCGAAATCCTGTTCACGACGCCCGCCCAGCAGCTCGTGCAGGACGATTCCGGCAAGGTCACCGGCGTCATCGCCGAATCCGACGACCGGGGCACCATCCAGGTGAACGCCAAAAACGGCGTCATCATCTGCACCGGCGGCTATGGTGCCAACACCGAGATGCTCAACGACTTGTGCCCCGGCAACTCGAAGTGGTGCGGCCTCACCAGCGCCACCACGGAGACGGGCGACGGCATCCGCATGGCGCTGTGGGCCGGTGCCGAGCTCGAGGCCGGCGGCGCGTGCATGATCTGGAACCGCGCCATCCTCCCCGACGGCTTCGAGTTCACCGACGAGCGCACGGGCGGCGCCATCTTCCTGCCCGGCAGCCAGCCGTTCCTCCACGTGAACGCGAACGGCGAGCGTTTCATGAACGAGGACCAGTGCTACCCCATGAGCTATGCCGCCGGCGCGAACCAGCCCGGCCATTATTCGTGGATCGTCTGGGACGGCAGCTACTGGGAGGACATCGAGCGGTTCGACACGTGCGGCTGCTCGCGCCTGTTCCCCGCGCCGTCGGGCACCGCGTTCAACGCCGACGTGTACGACTGCGAAGCCATCACGAAAGAGCACCTCGATTCGTTCTGGCTCGCGCCGCAGATCGAAAGCGGCGCGCTCAAGCAGTGCGACACCCTCGACGAGCTGGCCGAGGCCATGGGCTTTGACGCCGATAGAGCCGCCACGTTCAAGGCGAGCGTCGAGCGCTACAACGAGCTGACGGCCGCCGGCGAGGACGTCGACTTCGGAAAGCCGGCCTACCGCCTGAGCGCCGTCGATGAGCCGCCCTTCTACGCGGCGCGCATCGCCGGAGCGCTGCTCGTGACCATCCACGGCGTGATCACCGATACGAACTCCCAGCCGCTGCGCACCGACGGCAGCGTGATCGAGGGCCTCTACGTGTGCGGAAACGACCAAGGAGGCTTCTACCCGCACAACTACCCGAGCAACTTCACGGGCATCAACGCGGGACGCACCGCCACCTTCGCCCGCATCGCCGCCAAGCACGCCCTCGGCATCGCGTAAGCGCACTGGCGCGCCCGAGCGCCCCGCTCCCCTGAGGGGCGGGGCGCTCCACCTGCCCACCCGCTCCCCCTTGGGTGGTGCGCGGGCGCTGTCCCACCCGCGCACCACACCCCCGGACGCCGCCTGTCTGCACGCCACACCTCCCCGAACGTCGCCCCGTCTGCACGCCACACCTCCCCGAACGTCGCCCCGTCTGCGCGTCTGTGCCCCCCTTGGGGCTGTCTCTTATACCCATC
>NZ_PPEL01000139.1 GCF_002899695.1 Rubneribacter badeniensis | reverse complement strand
CGGGCATGGCTCTCCTCCAATATGCTTCTTGTCTCGACAACTCGAATCATACCGGGGCGGGCCGTGCCCTCCTTCCTATCTGGACGCTATCCTGCTGTCAAAGTGCGCAAAAAATTGTACGTTACCCCCGCAAACCGAACCGGTAATCACAGAGCGGCTTCGGAAGGACGTTGTGCATATAGACAATTTGCCGTGATTCAATGCGCGGCACCAACACATTTTGAAGGGATAGAACCTCCTCGGCACCAAAGTCCCTTATCATCCGAGGAGCCTTAAACCAATCAAACAAAATGCGGTTTATCCAGCTTCTCTTTACCTCGGGGCAACGCATCACGGAAATGTTATCGACGCTAGCAAGCTCTGGGAGGCCTATGATAAAGAGATACTCATTCTGCTTGTCGGACAGCGCTTTGCGGTAATACCTATTCAGAATCGTAAGCGCACCACCTGATTCAGCTGCAACGTCATATACGCAGATGCGCATTATTCCCTACCGCTTCCCCCACACATGCCGGTCCACGTAGCCCGCGTAGCCCTGGACGATCTTCACGACCTTCGCGGCGAAGCCCACATCGGCGTAGTCCGGCACGGGCGAGCGCCTGCCGGCCAGCGCGACCTCGACGTCCACGGCCTGGCACAGCCGCTCGGCGGTTATGCACCCCAGCGTGAACGCCCCCTTGTCCACCACCTCGGGGCGCTCGGTCGAGGTGCGCAGCGACACCGCCGGGAAGCCCAGAACGGCAGACTCCTCGGCGAGCGTCCCGCTGTCCGACACCACGCACAGCGCGTCCTTCTGCAGGCGCACGTAGTCCGCGAACCCGAAGGGCCTGTGGGCCCTCACCAGCGGATGGAACTCCGCGCGGCGCGCCTCGGCGAACTTCCTGCTCCTCGGGTGCATGCTGTACAGCACGGGCACGCCGCGCTCCTCGGCCAGCGCGTTCACGGCCTCCACCATCTCGGCGAAGTTCGCCTCGATGTCGATGTTCTCCTCCCGGTGGGCCGACAGCAGGATGTAGCGCCCCGGCTCCAGCCCCTCGCGCGCCAGCACGTCGGAGGCCTCGACGTCGCCCGCGTGCGCGGCCAAGACCTCGCGCATGGGCGAGCCCACCACGAAGGTGCGCGCCGGATCGCAGCCCATCGCCGCGAGGTTGCGGCGCGCGTGCTCCGAGTAGCATAGGTTCACGTCCGCTACCGTGTCCACGATGCGGCGGTTCACCTCCTCGGGAAGATTCTCGTCGAAGCAGCGGTTGCCCGCCTCGAGGTGGAACACGGGGATCTTCAGGCGCTTCGCCGATATCACGCACAAACAGCTGTTCGTGTCGCCCAGCACGAGCAGCGCGTCGGGGCGGACCTCCGCCATGAGCCGGTAGGACCTCGCCAGGACGTTGCCCATGGTCTGGCCGAGGTCGTCCCCCGCCACGCCGAGGTGGAAGTCGGGCTCCCGCAGGCCCAGGCCCTCGAAGAACACCTGGTTGAGCTCGTAGTCATAGTTCTGCCCGGTGTGCGCAACCACGTGGTCGAACGCCTCGTCGGCGAGCTTCATCGTCTCGCTCAGCTTGATGATCTCGGGGCGCGTGCCCACGACGGTCATGAGTTTCAGCTTCCGCATCGTCCTAGCCTATCCGGTAGTGGGGGTAAAGGTCGCGGTGCGCCCGCATCCACGCGGCCATGCCGGCCACCTGTTCGGCGTAGGGCGCGGGGCGAAACGAGCAGTCGAAGTTCGTGCGCACGAGGGTCTTGTCCAAGGCCACGGAGCCGCACGCGCGCACCTCCACCGAGCCTCCTCGCAGATGCTCGTTGAAAAGGCGCAGCAGGTCGCACTTGGAGATGGGCCCCTCCGGCACCATGTTCACGAGCCCGCAGACGTCCTCGCGCGCCGCCGCCTCCATCGCGCGGGCGAGCTCCAGCGTGGTCAGCCCCGTCCACAGGGCGCGCGTCCAGCCCTCGACCGGCCCTTCCTGCGCCATGAACCAGTTCAGCAGCCCGATGCCGCCCGGGTCCGTGTCCGGGCCCACGATGGAGTTCCTGAACGTGAGGTTCTTGCCGTCGCGCAGCTCGCCCGCGGCCTTGGTGCGGTCGTAGACCGTCTCCCCGTCGGGGACGCTGTCCTCGGTGTAGGGGCCCGTGTTGCCGGCGAACACGCAGTCGGTGGACATGTGGAAGACGCGCGTCGGCATCCCCTCCGCGAGGCGCGCCAGCACGTGGGGCAGCTCGCCGTTGAGGTACGCCGCCCCCTCCGGGTCGCGCTCGGCGTGCTGGTTGAGGACGCCCACGCAGTTGACCACGACGTCGAACCCTCCCCCGCCGACCGTCCGAGCGAGCAGCGCCTCGTCGCGGGCGTCGCCGTTCACCTGGCGCTCGAGGAACGCCACGGGGCGGCGCGAGAAGCCCGTCACCTCGTGGCCCCGCTCCTTGAGGTAGAGGGATATGGTGTGCCCCGCCATGCCCGAGGCCCCGAGGACGAGGAACCGCATCACTGCGCCGCCTCGCGCTCGCGGCCCTCCAGGGCCAGCCGCACGTACTCGGCCGTCTTGATCTTCTCCACCGCGCCCGCCACGTCCAGGCGGCGCGTGTTGTGGCTCGTGTAGGGCTCGTCGGCCTGCGTCCGGACCTCGCCTTCGACGAAGAACTTGTCGTAGTTGAGGTCGCGCGAGTCGGCGCGCACGCGGAAGTAGCCGCCCATGTCCTCGGCGCGCAGCCGCTCCTCGCGGGTCATGAGCGTCTCGTAGAGCTTCTCGCCGTGGCGCGTGCCGATGACCTTCGTGCCCGTGCGGCCGAAGAGCTCCTGCACGGCCTCGGCCAGGTCGCCTATCGTGGACGCCGGGGCCTTCTGGATGAAAAGGTCGCCGGGATCCGCATGCTCGAAGGCGAACTGCACGAGGTCGACCGCCTCGTCGAGGTTCATGAGGAAGCGGGTCATGGACGGGTCGGTCACCGTGACGGGGCGCCCCTCGCGGATCTGCTCGATGAACAGCGGGATCACGCTGCCGCGGCTGCACATGACGTTGCCGTAGCGCGTGCAGCAGATGGTGGTCCGCCCGGCGCCGTTGCGGGCGTTGGCGTAGATGATGGACTCCATGAGCGCCTTCGACTTCCCCATGGCGTTGATGGGGTAGGCCGCCTTGTCGGTGGACAGGCACACCACGCGCTCCACGCCCTCGTCGATGGCGGCGTGCAGCACGTTGTCGGTGCCGACGACGTTGGTGCGGACGGCCTCCATGGGGAAGAACTCGCAGCTGGGCACCTGCTTGAGCGCGGCCGCGTGGAACACGTAGTCGACGCCGCGCATGGCGTCGCGCACCGAGCGGTCGTCGCGCACGTCCCCGACGTGGAAGCGCACCTTGCCCGCCAGCTCCGGGCAGCGCTCCTGCAGGCGGTGCCTCATGTCGTCCTGCTTCTTCTCGTCACGCGAGAAGATGCGGATCTCGTCGATGTCGCCTCCCACGAAGTGCTTCAGCACGGTGTTGCCGAAGCTCCCCGTGCCGCCCGTGATCAAAAGCGTCTTGCCCGCGAACGCGCTTCCGCTCATCGCCTTCCTCCTCTTGCCAATTCCTCGAGCGCCTCCTCGATCGCATCGACATGGTGCGAGCGGGTGAAATGCTCCGCGAAGTACGCGCGGCCCCTCTCCCCGCACCCGTCGAAAGCGGAGGGCTCCTCCGCGAACCTGTCCATGATCGAAGCGAAGCCGTCGACGTCGCCGGGCGCGACCGCCGCCCCGCACCCCGACTCCTCTATCACCCGGCGCGCGCCCCCGCCTATCGCGGCGAGGACGGGCTTGCCCGCCGCCATGTAGCCTTGGAGCTTCGAGGGCAGCGTCGTGCCGACCCACGAGTCGCCGGCGAGCGAGAGCACGCACGCGTCCGCCATCCGGTAGTAGCGGGGCATCTGCGCGTAGGGCTGCCTGCCGTGGAACACGACGCCCTCCCCCACCCCCAGGTCGGCCGCGAGCCTCTTCGTCTGCCCGAGGCACGCGCCGTCCCCCACGAAGTGCAGCAGCGCGCGGGCGCGGTTGCGCATCCGCGCGAACGCCGACACGATGACGGGAAGGTTCTGGGCGCGGCCCATGTTGCCCATGAACACGAGGTTGACGCGGCCGGACGGCGCGCGGGAGAAGTCCTCGCCGAGGTACTCGTCGCTCGCGAACTGGGGGATGTAGCGGACGGACTCCCCCGATATGGAGTGGACCCGCTCGAAGTACTCCCGAAAGGCGCTCGACTGCACGGAGATCACGTCGG
Organism: Rubneribacter badeniensis; assembly: GCF_002899695.1. Lineage (GTDB taxonomy): Bacteria > Actinomycetota > Coriobacteriia > Coriobacteriales > Eggerthellaceae > Rubneribacter > Rubneribacter badeniensis. Next base: position 648 of record NZ_PPEL01000139.1, on the reverse strand, counting down.
CGGCGTCGTATATCCCCTTGCTCACGCGCCGGTAATGCTCGAGAAGGGGCCGGAACCTCTCGCCGATCATCACCTTCATCGACTCGGGCCAGAGGTCGCAGCAGTACAGCAGGAGCGGGACGCCGTGCATGCGCTTGTAGGCGACGGCGGGGCCGGCCATCATGACCGGGGAGAGCTGGTAGGCGAACACGACGTCGAAGCCGCCGCCCAGCCTCCTTGCCAGCCGCTTCGCCGAATGCGCGAAGCTGTAGTAGTTCGCCGCGAGGCCGAGCGCCCCCGGCCTCCTCGCCACCTCCCAGGCGCGCACGATGCGGACGCCGCCCCGCTCCTCGCGCCTGCGCCCGCCCCTGCGGTACTCCGGGGGGACGACCCCCGACGGGTAGTTCGGCAGACCCGCGAGGACGGTCACCTCGTGGCCCCGCGCCGCCAGGTCCTCGCACACCGCGGTGACCTGGAAGTCCTCCGGCCAGTAGTGCTGGCAGACCGCGAGCACCCTCACTCGCCCGCCCCCTCCCCGGCGCCCTCGCGGTCCACGCCGCGGCGGCTCAGCACGACGGCCACCGTGCGCGCGAGGACCTTCGCGTCGAAGAGGAGCGACATGCTGGCCGCGTACTCCCCGTCCAAAAACGCCTTCTCCTCGTCGGAGAC
>NZ_PPEL01000138.1 GCF_002899695.1 Rubneribacter badeniensis | reverse complement strand
CCCCCCCCCGAACCGCGTGTTCGAGCAATAGCCGCCCCTGCAACCAAGCACGCAACCCACGCACCACTCCTGCAACCAAGCACGCAATCCGCATGCACCCCTGCAACCATTCGCGCAATCCACGCGCCGCCTCCCCCCGCAACCAATCACGCGATCCGCGCGCAACTTCCGTAACCAATCGCGGTAAAGAATTCAGAAATTTTCAGTGATATTTGACCGTTTGCAACCTCAAAGAATGTTTGGGAGGCATTCTGCAGACAGTAGACGGGTCGAAACCGCTCATTTTGTTTGATATACAACGGAATTGATGCGTTGTATGGTATAGCTTCTCGCGATGCGCTTCCAAACGGTCAAATACCACTGAAAATTTCCAAATTCTTTACCGTTGCAAGAAAAGCAACATCCAGAAAGCCAAACCGGGAACCCAAACCCACCGCGCGCCGCAGATCGCGGCCGGCACATACGAAAAAGGACCCGCGAACGGGTCCTTTCGATTCTCGGTTGCAAGGCAGAGGGGCTATTCGGCCTTCTCTTTCTTGTCCTCCTCGGCGGGAGCGTCGGCCTTCTCGGCTTCGACAGCCTCCGCGCTCTCGGCAGCGGCCTCTTCCGCACCCTCGGCAACGGCCTCCTCGGCCTTCGCCTCGGCGCTCTCCTCGACAGCCTCCGCAGCCTTCGCCTCGGCGGCCTCCTCCTTCGGAGCCTCCTCAGCGGCCTCGACCTTCTTCGGAGCGGCCTTCTTCGTCGCCTTCTTGGCGGCGGGCTTGGCCTCCTCCTTCTTCTTCACCGGCTCGGTCACCAGCTCCATGATGACCATGGGGGCGTTGTCGCCCTTGCGGGGGCCGAGCTTCATGATGCGGGTGTAGCCGCCCTGGCGATCCTGCCACATGCCCTGCTCGACCTTCTCGAAGATCTCGCGCACAAGCTCCTTGTCGCCGAGGGCCGCGATGGCCAGACGGCGGGCGTGCAGGTCGCCGCGCTTCGCCCACGTGATGATCTTGTCCACGTCAGGACGGATCTCCTTGGCGCGCGACTCGATCGTCTTGATGCGATCATTCAGGAACAGGGCGTTCACCAGGCTCTTCTTCATGGCCTTGGTATGGGCGAAGTCCGTCCCCAGCTTGCGGCCCTTGTAATTGTGTCGCATGATACCTCTCTCCTATAGCTTCAAATTGAGGTCCATGGAAATGAGCTTGTCTTTCACTTCCTCGATGGACTTCGCACCAAAGTTTCTGATGTTCAGCAGGTCGTTCTCGGAGAACTCGACCAGCTGGCGCACCGAGTGGATGCCAGCGCGCTTCAGGCAGTTGTAGGAGCGAACCGACAGGTCGAGGTCCTCGATCTGCTTGTCCAGCTCGGCGTTGGACTCCTGGCCCTCCGGCGCGAAGATGGACGGGATCTCGCCCTCCTCCTCGTCGATGGCGTCGGACAGGCTGAGGAACGCCCCCATGTACTGGTTGATGATGTTGGACGCGCGGCACACGGCCTCGGTCGGCGTGATGCTGCCGTCCGTCTCAACCTCCAGCACGAGCTTGTCGTAGTCGGTGCGCTGGCCCACGCGGGTGTCGGTGACGTTGAGGGTGCAGCGACGAACCGGCGAGAACAGCGAGTCCACATGGATGACCCCGATGGGATCCTCCGTGCGCTTGTTGCGCTCGGCCGACACGTACCCGCGGCCCACCCCGATGCGCACCGTCATGTCCAGCTGACCGCCGTCGGCCACCGTGGCGATGACGTGCTCGGGATTGATCAGCGTGAACTCGGTGGGAACTTCGAGATCCGCACCCGTGACCGTGCAGGGGCCCTCGGCCGACACGTGCGCCGTGGCCTCCTCGATGTCGTCGTTGAGCGCGGAGAACACGAGCCCCTTCACGTTCAGGACGATGTCGGTGATATCCTCGATGACACCTTCGGCCGTGGTGAACTCATGCTGCACGCCCTCGATCTGGATGGCGGTGGCTTTCGCCCCGTCCAGCGACGAGAGCAGCACGCGGCGCATGCAGTTGCCCAGCGTGTAGCCGTAACCGCGCTCAAGCGGCTCGACGATGAAACGCGCGACAGTATCGTTGACTTCTTCCGTTGTTACCGTAGGCCTCATGAACTCTGTCATGTGGGATAAGCCTCCTTAACTTCGCGGCGATTACTTCGAGTAGAGCTCGATGATGAGCTGCTCGCGAATGTCCAGATCGATCTGATCGCGCTGCGGAAGCGAAAGAACACTGCCCTGAAGTTTCTCGATGTCGACCTCAAGCCATGCGGGAACCTGGAAGCGCTCGTTGGAGACAAGCGCGCTCTTGATGACCAGCAGTTCCTTCGACTTGGGGGCAACGGCCACGACGTCGCCGGCCTTCACGCGGAACGACGGGATGTCCACGCGGCGGCCGTTCACCTGGATATGGCCGTGCGTCACGATCTGACGAGCCTCTTTGCGCGTGCGCGCGAAGCCCAGACGGAAGATGACGTTGTCCAAGCGCGACTCGAGGATGCGCATCAGGTTCTCGCCCGTGATGCCCGGCATGGACTTCGCCTTCTTGTAGTAGCCGCGGAACTGCTTCTCGAGCACGCCGTAGATGAACTTGACCTTCTGCTTCTCGCGAAGTTGCATGCCGTATTCGCTCTCCTTGCGGCGGCGCTTCGGCTCGCGAATGGACGTCTTGGAGCTGCTATAACCCAGCACCACCGGATCCAGACCAAGCTGACGGCAGCGCTTCAGAACCGGGGTTCTATTGATTGCCATGGTTAATCGATCCTTTCAGTTACACGCGACGACGCTTGCGAGGACGGCAACCGTTGTGCGGAATGGGTGTGCAATCCTGGATGCTGGCGATTTCGAGGCCGGCGGCCTGCAGCGAGCGGATAGCCGTCTCGCGGCCCGAGCCGGGGCCCTTCACGAACACGGAGACCTTGCGCAGGCCGTGCTCCATCGCCGTCTTGGCAGCGGCCTCGGCGGCCATCTGCGCCGCGAACGGCGTGGACTTGCGCGAGCCCTTGAAGCCGACCGTGCCGGCAGACTGCCAGGAGATCACATTGCCCTGGGGATCGGTGATGCTCACGATGGTGTTGTTGAACGTCGACTTGATATGCGCGGCACCGACGGCGATGTTCTTACGCTCGGAACGCTTGATGCGCGTGCGCACTTGTTTCTTAGCTGCCACTTGTCTGCTCCCTTACTTCTTCTTGCCGCCGATTTGCTTGCGCGGACCCTTGCGGGTGCGAGCGTTCGTGTGCGTGCGCTGGCCGCGAACGGGCAGGCCGCGACGATGACGGAGGCCGCGGTAGCAGCCGATCTCCATGAGGCGCTTGACGTTCTGCGAAACCTCGCGATGCAGGTCGCCCTCGACCTTAAGGTTCGCCTGGATGTAGTCGCGCAGCTTCACGAGCTCCTCTTCGGTGAGATCGTTCGTGCGAGTGTCGGGGTTGATGCCCGTCTCCGCCAAGATCTTCTTGGAGGTGGTCAGGCCGATGCCGTAGATGTAGGTCAAGCCGACTTCAATGCGCTTGTCGCGAGGAAGGTCGACGCCAACAAGACGTGCCATAGGTTACTCTCCTCTTTCTTCCTAGCCCTGACGCTGCTTGTGGCGCGGATTCTCGCAGATGACGAGCACCTTGCCATGGCGTCGGATGATCTTGCACTTGTCGCACATTTTCTTGACCGAAGGACGTACCTTCATATCATTTTCCTTTCGGTTATGCGTACCTGTTCTATATTTCACGCCCAGCCGCAGACGCTGATTCCCTCTTACCCGACGATGCTTGAACGACGAGCCGCCGATTCGCCTATTTGAAGCGGTACGTGATGCGCCCGCGATTCAGATCGTAGACGGACAACTCGACGGTCACCTTGTCGCCCGGCAGGATCTTGATGTAGTGCATGCGCATCTTGCCGGAAATGTGAGCCAATATCTTGTGGCCGTTTTCGAGTTCAACCCTAAACATGGCGTTCGGCAGAGCCTCGAGAACGGTGCCCCCAAGCTCGATGACATCTTCTTTCGTCAAAGGTGCTCCTCCAAGCGAATCGTCGTTAAGCAGCAATCATAAATAGTACCAAACTATTGACAAGATGTGGAGGAAAAAGCGGGATGAGCGCACAAAACCAACAAACCGTGTTGGTTTTCGGTACCTGCTTGCCAGGCTCGCGGTCTGAAGCCGCGCAGTCCGCGCATAAGGAAGCGGGACCGCCAGGTATTCGCGCGATGCGCAGCCGCCTTGTCGGCTTGACGGAAGCGAGGCTCGTCAGAGCGGTCCGTCGAAGATAATGTGTCATTGTAGCGCTTTGCGCCACCAGGTCAAGCGAAGACGCGCGCGACGCGCCGCGACAACAAGAAAATCAGAACCGAGTCGCGACGCACCTCGAACGCCGCAAAGGCGAATCGTCTTGCCAGACAAAACGCCCAGCACGCAATGCCCCCAAGAAGGACGCAAGCAGCCAAGCGAACACGCACCCGCTCAAAGCTTTCGGGAGACGAAACTTCCGAAAGATGCGGATGGCAAGAAACGCATTCGCAAGAACCTGGCGGCATTCGCCGCACGCACCCTCCCCTTACGCACATCATCCCAAGCGCCAACCCTCGCCTCCGCATCTGCACCCGCACGCCCGCATCGTGCTCTTTCTGCGCGGTGGCCATGCAGGAAAACACGGCTTTTTTGGCCACGAAACCGCGTTCTGGCACGGATTCCGGCCTTGCTCGGGTCGCAAGAGGTGTTGCGGTCGACAAAACCCCAGGTCGGAAAATTTGAAGGCAAGCAAAATGCGGCGAAACCGCCCGAGCGTGTGCCAGAACGCGGTTTCGTGGCCAAAATCGGAGGGATTCGCAACGGTACCGTCAAGAATCTTGCGCACTTTTCCGACAGCCTCATAAGCCCGCCGTCCGGTGCGGCTACCCCTCCAGCAGAGTCACGTCCAGATAGCGCCTCGAGCCCCACTCGCTCTCGGCCACGTACT
>NZ_PPEL01000137.1 GCF_002899695.1 Rubneribacter badeniensis | reverse complement strand
AGCCCCCCCCCCCGCCACCGCCCCTGCATTGCCGAAGAACGGGGGCGTTCGCAAGCAGCCCTGCCATGTTCGCAGACGGTACTGCCGCGTTCGCAAGCAGCGCAGCGCCCGCCGCGGCAAGCCCCGCGCCCGCCGCGACAGCGCTCTGCCAGCACCGTGCCCGTCGCGGCATTGCCGCCCTGCTCGCGTCTCGTCGGCTGCAAAGCCGCTTTCTCGAGAAGGCGTCGGGGGCGGGGCGTATCGCGCGAAGCCATCTGCACTCACAGCCATACCGACGCAACCGCGTCTTAGGAGGCACCGGCACTCCGTCACGATAGATAACCCGTTGCAGCCGCATTCCCTGAAAGCGCGCGGCCGTCCGATGCAAACGCCCCGTTGAAGACGCGCTTCCTCTGTTAAACCAGGATTGATATAGGCCGAGCCAGTCTGCCGAGCGAAGCTCCGTCGGTGCTTCGGAAGGCCTCGCCCGTCGGGTGGGTAGGGACCTTCCGAAGCGCCCGGTTAGGGGAAGCTCGACTCGATATTAGGCGAACGTGGGTTCGTGTCGATTTTGGTTTAACATAGAAGGCGCGCTTTCTCCAGGCGCAAAGCCGCCTGCCGTGGCCGCCTCGCTGCGACCGTGCCCCGGCACCGTCCCCAACACCGCCGACATCCGCTGCGACAGCGCGAACGCAACGCGCTCGGAGGCCAAGGCGCGACGAAACGCGCGAGCGGCCTAGCGCTCGATCACGATGCGATCAACCAGCACGCGCGCGAGCACCGCGCGATTGAGATCGCACCCCAAGCCGTGCTCGTGTCCCGCGCGGTTGAGCGTGACGAAGCCGCGATCTGCGGTGTACGGCGGATCGGTGATGTCCTGCGCGAAATAGCGCGCCGTCGAGCCGATATCGCCAGCCGCTTTCACGTGCGGCAACGTCCCCAACGCGGCGTGCAGCCGCTTCGACACGCCCGTGTCGTACATGCCGCCCATCCACACGTCGATACCGCGCTCCTCGGCCATCGACAGGAAGTCGAGCGTAGGCTGAACGCCGCCGAACTTGGCCGCCTTCACAGCGTAGCAGCGCAGCTCGGGATGCGCGAGCGCGCGGGCGAGGTCGCGCGGACGGGCGATGGACTCGTCCAGGCACACGGGCGTGCATAACGCGCCTTGCAGCTTCGCCAAGCGGGAGAACAGATCGCCCGAAGCCCCCTGCGGGACGCGCCGGGGATCAAGCGGCTCCTCGATCCACGCCGCGCCACACGCGTCAAGGGCGCGCAGATCGTCCATGTCGCGCTCGGTGAAGCTCTGGTTGGCATCGAGCGTGATCATCAGCTGGGGAAACGCCGCACGCACCGCGCGCACAGCCGCAGGTGCCGCCCCCGGAGCCACTTTGAGCTTCACCCGCCGATAGCCCGCCTCCGCGCAGCGGCGCACGGCGGCCACCGTCTCGCTCGGCGACCCCAGGCCCACCACCGCGCCGGCCGGAACCGACGCGCTCCCGCCCGCAACGCCCCCGCGCGCCGTGCCGCCCACGAGCTGCCACAAGGGCCTCTTCACGATCTTGCCGTACAGATCCCATAGCGCCGGCTCGAGTGCGCCACACGCCATCGGAAGCGCCGCGGCGCGAGGGTCGGAGAAGAACGCGGCGCTCGCCTCGCTGGGGTGGAGAAACGCCTCGGTCAGCACCATCGGAGCGAGGATGTCGCGCAGCGCGCGGACGTCCTGATCAAGCGTCTCGGGCAAATACCAATCGGTGGAGAAGGCCACGCATTCGCCCAACCCCGTGCGACCGGCGTGATCGACCACCTCCACGATAACCGACTCGCGCTCGGCGAGCGTGCCCTTCGGCGTGCGAAACGGTGTGGAGAACGGCATCTTGATGCGATGCAGCACGACGCGCTCGACCTCGATGCGCTCGTCGTAGCGCCGTTCCAAAGCGGCCCGGTCGACCTTGCCGATGCCGGTGCGCGGAAACTCGTCGAGCACGCAGAGGTGCTTGGGGCGGTAGAGTTTCGAGAGGCGGGGGCCAAGATGCTCTCGAACGGCGACGGCCAGTTGGCGGTTCGCCGCGCGCGACGCAGCGGCGGGCGCGGTGGGCGCGGCGGGCGCAAGTGCGGAGGAATGCGACGAGGAGGGCGCGGCGGCATCCGCAGACGCAGACGACGCAGCAGAGGCAGAGCGCGACGCGGCAGGCGGGCGCGGCGGGCGCAACGCGGCAGACGGGCGCGACGCGGCGGGCGCGGCAGACGGGCGCGACGGGCCATCCAACGTCGCGGCATCCGCGAGCGCAGACGACGCAGCGGCGGGCGCAAGCGCCCCGAAAGCCGGATCGCGCTCCACGAACGCCACGGGACGGCGACCCCATACGGCATCGGGAGCGCCGAACACGTGGGCGTCGGCCACGCCCGGCACGCGCAGCAGCTGCCCTCTGATCTCGGCCGGGTAGACGTTCTCGCCACCCGAAACGAACATGTCGTCGGTGCGCTCCTTCACGTACAGCAAGCCGTCGCGAAGCATGGCCGTGTCGCCCGTGAGGAAGAATCCGTCCACCGTGTAGGCGGCGCGCGCGTTCAGATAGCCCTCGAACAAGCCGGGACCTTTGACGGCAAGGCGGCCGAAGCCGTCCTCCCCCGGATCGACGATGTGCGCCCGATAGGACGGCATGAGCCGCAAACCTCCACGAAATGCAGAAGTCACCAGGCAATTCGCTATTTGGCTGGACGTCTCGGTCATGCCATAGCTCGCGTACACCCGCGCGCCGACCGACAGCGCCCGCTCGAGCGTGCGCGGATTCACCGCCCCGCCCCCCAGCAGGATGCACGAGTAGCGACGCACGGCGTCTATGGACAGCTCGGCGCTCGCCGAAAGCAGATCCTGCAGCATCTTGTCGACCACCGAAATGTGGGTGGCGCCGCGTCGGGCCGCGTCGGACAGCACGCGCGCGGCGTCGAAGCGGCGGTACAGGATGAAGGGCATGCCGTTCAGCAGGCTGCGCACCACCACCTGGAAGCCGCCGATGTGGTAAAGCGGCAGCACCGCCTGCCACAAGCCCTCGCCGCGACGGTTGAGCACCGCGTTGGACACTTCCGACGCGGAGCAGATGTTCTCCCAGGTGAGGGACACGGCCTTTGAACGGCCCGTCGTGCCCGACGTGAACATGACGAGCGCGCGGGATCCGCGGTCGAACACATGCGCCGCATGCTCGGCGAAATGGATAACGCTCTCCACCGCGTCTTGGCGCGCCATCTCGTCGCGCCGCCGCAGCGACGCGCGGCCCGACGACGCCCGCCCGAGCCCGCGCGTCGAACGCGGCTCGGCCGCAAGCGCGTTCTCGCGGGCCGTGAAGCTGATGCGGCGGGGCCGCGTGCCTGCGGAGCGCAAACCCGCACGGGGGCTGCGGGAATCGCGATGGCCCCAGGAATCGCGCGAGTCGCGAAGCCCGCGAGAGTCGCGCAGGTCGCGAGAGTCACGGGAGCCCCCTCCAACTTCGGCCTCGCCCGCCAAAAGAGCGACAGCCTCGTCCACCAAACGCCCGACGGCGGCCTCGTCAACGCGAAGCGCCACGTTCACGCCGGGCTTTCGCTCGATCTCCATGAGGCGGCCCAGCTTCTCGCCCCCGGTCAGGCGGTTGCTCAGCGCCACAAGCGAGAAGCCCCCGTACGCCGCCGCAAGCACGAGGAACACGTAGGCGGCGCAATTCGGCAGATCCACGGCCACGCTGTCGCCGGGATTCACGCCGCGACGGCGCAGATGGCGGGCGAGCGCCGCCGACAGCATGCGCGTCTCGCGATACGAGTACGCTCGCGCCTCGCCTGTCTCGTCCACGCACGTGAAGCACGTGCGCTGTGGATGTCGCCGCACCATGCTCTCAAACGCGCCGATCATCGCTGTTCGAGCCTACCCCTCTCGTGTCGTTCGTCGGTCGGCGTTCGCCGGAATCGCCGCCGTTCGCCTTTGGGCGCGCAGCGACCGGCGCAGCCGGCTCAAATCCTACGGGAACTTCGGGAACTGGGTGAAATCGGGCGCGCGCTTCTCTTTGAACGCGTCGCGGCCTTCTTTCGCCTCATCGGTGGTGTAGTACAGAAGCGTCGCGTCGCCGGCCAGCTGCTGGATGCCCGCGAGGCCGTCCGTGGCCGCGTTGAACGACGCCTTCATGAAGCGCAGCGCCGTGGGGCTGAACTGCAGCATCTCGCGCGCCCAGCTCACACACTCCGCTTCCAGCTCGTCGAACGGCACCACCTTGTTCACGAGCCCCATCTCAAGCGCCTCAGCCGCCGTGTACTGGCGGCACAGGTACCAGATCTCGCGCGCCTTCTTCTGGCCCACGATGTTGGCGAGATAGCCCGCGCCGTAGCCCGCGTCGAAGCTGCCCACCTTCGGGCCCGTCTGGCCGAACTTCGCCGTTTCGGCCGCGATGGACAGGTCGCACAGGATGTGCAGCACGTGCCCGCCGCCGATGGCGTAGCCGTTCACCATCGCGATCACGGGCTTCGGCACCACGCGGATGAGCCGCTGCAGGTCGAGCACGTTCAGGCGCGGGATGCTGTCCTCGCCCACGTAACCGCCGTTGCCGCGGATCTTCTGATCGCCGCCGCTGCAGAACGCCTCGTCCTCATGGCGGCCGCCGTGGTTGGCGCCGGTGAGGATGATGACGCCGATGCCCGCGTCGTCGCGCGCTTCGGTGAATGCGTCGTACAGCTCGTTCACGGTGAGCGGGGTGAACGCGTTGCGGCGCTCGGGCCGGTTGATGGTGATTTTCGCGATACCGTCCGCCGTCTCGTAGACGATCTCGCGGTACTGCTTGCCGGGTTGCCATGCGATGGCGCTCATGACCGTCCTTTCGGTGCGCAACGGACTCGCAAGCCGGATGCGCGGTATGAGGAGGTTTCGACTGGATGCGCCCATAGTACCGCGCAGCACGCCCCATTGGCACCGCCATATCCCCGCATGCAGAATAATTACGCAAAGATGATCTATGGGACGAGGGCGGGCGGGGCTGCGGAG
>NZ_PPEL01000136.1 GCF_002899695.1 Rubneribacter badeniensis | reverse complement strand
GGTCCGGGGGTCCGGGGGTCCGGGGGTCCTGAGCGCTAGATCAGCTTCATCTGGGAGAGCGTGGCGTTGAACCAGTGATCGGCATTGGGCGGGCAGTACTTCACGGCGAACGCGTAGGTGATGGAGTAACCGTAATTGGCGGCAAGCCCTGCCACGTGTGCGTTGATAGCCTCTTCCCAGCTGCTCCAGCTCGAATCGCCCCAACCCCAAGCGTTGTAGGGGGCGAAGCAATGCGCTCCCTTGGAGCTTTCGGTGTTGGAGATGGCGGGCGACCAGCGAGGATCCACGCCATTGTTCCAAGCGGCCTCTGCGAACGTCCTGCCCTGGCCCGCCAGCGGAGACCCGGCAAGGTACGCGTCGATGCGGGCCGTCCACGTGGACACGAACTCGTCCTCGCCCACGCTCCAGTCGACGTCGGGCAATCCGGCCAGCGCGTCTGCGGCCGCCTCGCGCGCGGCTTGAGCCTGCTGCTCGGCCTTCGCGGCTTCGGCGGCGGCGATGCGCGCCTCCTCCTCGGCCCGCGCGGCCTCCTCGGCAGCAATGCGAGCAGCCTCCTCCTCCGCTTCGATAGCGGCGATGCCCTGGGAGATATCACGGACGGCGACGCTCGTCAACGTGCTGGCCGCACGGGAAGCCCCATCGGAAGGCTCTTGCTCGAAGACATCCGCGCCCTCGGAAACGCTCGCCGCATCGATGCCGAACGAATCCACATCGGAGGGTGCGGCAACGCCTGCAGAAGCGATCCCGATCCCGATGCACCCGGCAACAAGACACGACGCGCATCCCACCGCAATCGCTTTTGCGGCAAGGCTCGTGTTCCGTTTCGTTGGACGCTTGGCGACCAAAATACCGTACCTTTCGTTTCGCAGCGCACGACCCCGCACCGCCGAAGCGGTTGACAGCGTGGTTGGTTGTAAGGGAGGATTGCTGCCGGAGGGGCGCTATGCTGTTGTGACTGGCACTATTGTAACGAGAGCGCCCTCCGAGAGCAAAAAAGTATGGAGAAGCCCTTCACGGTTTGTTCGCTTGACAGGCGCATTTGCGTTGTTTCCGCAGTTCGCAAACCTTTTGATGCTGCGAGCAGAACAGCGAACGAATTGTGCAGACCAGCGCGCCTCACGTCGAGAGAACGACCGTCCGGCCAACCGCTCGCGCCCGCGCACGCGCGCCCCCGCTCACCCTGCGCCCCCACGTGCCCCGCGCGAGCACACCCGCGAACCCTGCACCCCCGCGCGAGCGCCCCCGTTGATGTTTGACGGACCAGACAGAACTTCAATCGCGAACCCCGCGCACCTCGCGCCCTCGCGCGCGCATCCCCGCACATCCGCGCCCAGCGCCGAGAAAACGACCGTCCGGCCAACCGCTCGCGCCCGCACGAGCGTGCCTCCCGTACATCTTGCGCCCTCCACGCGCCCTCCGCACCCCGCGCGCATTCCGCGCGCATTCCGAACAGAGCTGCGGCATCCGACGCGCCCCCACGCACCCCCAGCGCGCACCTCGAACACGGCAGACGCGACCGCGCCGTCAGTCAAACCACGGAGGCATCTCTATATAGTAGTCGCGTCCGTACGGCGCGGAGATCACGACATGCTCAATCGAGCCGGGCACCGCATACCAAACAAGACCAACCACGCAAAACACCGCGAAACACGCGCCCGCAAGCAACGTGAGCAGCGGCGACTTGAGCGCGCCGCCCAATATGAGCAGCCCCGCCACCATAAGCAGCACAGGCCACAGGCCCATCAGCATCAGCCCGATCGTCTGCCACCCCACCATGCCCAAACTCATGGGCAGCAGCGTCCCGCCCACGCAAAAACATACCAGGCCATCAACGAAATGACGCGTGCGGTGCCCCGGCTTGGCCGGCACCACCATGCGCACAATGCCCAGGATGACGAAGATGACCGGCCAGTACTGCCACCACGATACGCCTTCCACGAACGTGGCAACAAAAGACATCACGCCAAAGAACAGCAGAAACGAACCCAGCCACAACGCCCCCTTCACGGCTGTGGCAGACGGCTCTTTCGGAGGTTGGACGGGCTGAACGGGCTGGACGGGCTGAACAGGCTGTACGGGAACCGCAGCGGAAGGCACCGAAGCGCCCATGGATGAAGAGGGCGCGGTCGGCTGTCCCAACGCCGCAGCGAACTGCGAAGCGGCATCGGCAGCTGCGGAAACGGTCGCCATCGGCTGCGTCGGCGCTGCGAACACCTGCGAAGCGGCGTCGACGGGCGCCGGCGAACCTTCTGCCAACCGCACCGGCTGCGGAACCGCCCCGCCGTGCATCATCGGAGCGCCCACCGGTTGCGACGACACCGCAGGGCGCGACGGCGCACCCGCAGAGCCGCCCGCAGGCGGCATCGCGCCCGCAGACGCAGAGGCGGCCGCAGGCGGGGGCGGGGGCGGCACGTGCGCGGCGCTCGCATAGCGCCATGCAGCCGCCTGAGCTGGACTTGCGCCCTGTTGGCCCGCACCCTCGGCATGACCGCGCGCGACGGCAGCAGTCACCTCCCCATACGTGTCGGAGCGTACGGACTGGGGCTCCACCTCAACCGGAACGACCACCTCGGGCGCTTTCGGCAGCACCGCCCACATCGCCACGTACGCCACGCCTAAAAGGCCGACCGAGGCAACCGTGAGCACCACCACGAGAATACGGACGACCACCGGATCGACATCGAAGTACTCGGCTGCGCCAGCGCACACGCCCCCCAAAAGCGCGTCACGCGAACGATTGAGCCGCTTCTCCTGTGTCACCCATCCTCCCGAACAGCTGCGTCACCGACAGTGCACGGGACATCGAAATCGTCAAGGCGCTCCACGCGAACCGTCAGGATGCGGCGACGGCGCATGGATTGGATCCTGAAGCAGTATCCGTCGATGCGGTACTCGTCGCCCATCTGGGGAACCGAATCGAGCGTGCTCATGAACCAGCCGGCGATCGTCTCGTAATCGGGCGATTCCGCAACGGGCCAACCCAGCTCTTCGGCATCTTCGACCGAAAACCTTCCGTCCACCACCCATGCCGTGTCGCCCACCTGCTTGATGAACGGGCTTTCGCGGTCCGTCTCGTCCACGATCTCGCCGACGATCTCTTCCACGATGTCCTCGACGGTAATTAAACCATCGGTGCCGCCGTACTCGTCCACGACGATGGCCATTTGTTGACGATTCGTTTGCATCTCTGCCAAAAGCGGGAAGATGTCTTTCGTCTCGGGCACGAACATGGCCTCGTAAGCGTGCGCCGCCACCGGCTCGTTCTCCCGCCCGTCCATGAGTGGCGCGATGAGGTCTTTGTAGGTGACGATGCCCACGATGCGGTCGATGTCCTCGTGGTACACGGGAAGGCGCGAATAGCCGGTGCCGCGCATTCGCTCGATAGCCTGGCGCACCGTCTCGACGTCCTCGACGAGGATCATGTCCACACGCGGCTGCATGATCTCGTGAACCGACATGTCGCCGAGGTCGATGATGTCGTGGATCATGCGCTTCTCGTCGTCAAGCAGCTCGTCATTGTCGGTGACCATGAACTTGATCTCTTCTTCGGACACGTTCTGACGCTCGTCGGCGTCTTTGACGCCCAGCACGCGCGCAAGGCCGTTCGCCGAAACCGAGGTGAGCGCCACCAGCGGCGAGGCGATCTTCTGGAACACCATGAGCGGACCGGCCACCGTTTTGCTCACGCGCTCGGCGTCGGCCAGCGCGATGCGCTTCGGCACGAGCTCTCCCACGACGATGCTCAGATACGACACCACGAGCGTGATGAGCACGGGAGCCAACCCCGGCGCGATGACTGCAAGCCACTGCACGCCCAAACCCGACAGCCAGGCGGCGAACGGATCGGAGAGGTTCGTGGCGGCGGCGGCCGAGGCGAAGAACCCGACGAGCGTGATGGCCACCTGGATGGTGGCCAAAAACTGGCCGGAGTCGGCGGCCAGCGACAACGCGCGGCCGGCGCGCTTGTCCCCTTCCTCGGCCTCGTGCTGCAACAGCACCTGCTTCGCATTGACCAGCGCCATCTCCGACATGGAGAAGTACCCGTTAACCAAGACGAGCACGAACGTTACGACGATGCTTATCCCTATGTCCATGAGTGATGCGTTCATCTCCTTCGTAAGCGGTTTGCGTCCCCTTCGGGCGCTTGCGCCGCAGGACCCCGTATCCCTGCGGCGATCGTGGGGCTGTCATGCCCGCGCGCTTGCGCACGCACCCGCTCACATAACGTACAACGCGATGGCCAAGAACTGCAAGATGCTTCCGGCCAAGACCCAGAGATGGAAGATGGAATGCATGTAGGGGAGCTTCTTCAGCACGTAGAAGACGCACCCGACGGAGTAGCACACGCCACCCGCCACGAGCAGCCACAAGCCCGTCGTCGAAACGGCCGCCAGAAGCGATGGCAAAAACCCCACGACGCACCAGCCCAAAAGCAGGTACAGCACAGCGGATATCCAGCGCGGCCGGAACACCCAGAACGCCTCGCACGCCACGCCCGCCAGCGCGAGCGCCCACACGAACGCGCACAGCCACCCGCCGCCGTACGGAGCGAGCGAGATGAGGCAGAACGGCGTGTACGAGCCCGCGATGAACAGGTAGATGCAGCTATGATCGAGCACCTTGAACACGCGCTTCGCCTTGTCTTGCGCAATGGCGTGGTAGAGCGTGGACATGGTGTACTCGAGCAGCATCGTGAGCGTGTAGACGAGCGCGGCGAACAGGTAGACGCCGCCTCCGCTGTCCAGCGAGCGCACGACGAGGACGGGAATGGCGGCGATGGCCAAAAGCGCACCCAGGCCGTGCGTCACGGAGTTGGCGATCTCCTCGCCCAGCGTGTACTCGCGCACGTTGCGCTCTCTGTTCGCAGCGCTGGCCGACGTGTTCGCCGTCTCATGGCGCATCGCGCGCATGTTGGCGTAGTCGCGCGGTTTGAACTGGGAGGGCGTCCACCCGTGGGCGGGCGCGGGAGGCGGCGCGGACGCAGCCGCGGCGGCGGGAGCCGCCGACGCGGGAGGGGCCGCAGGTGCGGGAG
>NZ_PPEL01000135.1 GCF_002899695.1 Rubneribacter badeniensis | reverse complement strand
GGGCGGCAATGCCGCGACAGCGCTCTGCCAGCACCGTGCCCGTCGCGGCATTGCCGCCCTGCTCGCGTCTCGTCGGCTGCAAAGCCGCTTTCTCGAGAAGGCGTCGGTGGCGGGCCTGGTGGGGGCCTTTGGGTGTGACCAGGCGTTTGGGGTGCAGCATGCGTTGGCACATCGCTTGGAGGCCGTGCCTTCCATTCGGGTCGTTTCGCGCTTCGGATGCGCGTCTTTCGACCATGTGTGCGCCCCTTTCTCGATCGTGCAGCAAAACCGGGCGTTTTTGGCCACGAAACCGCGTTCTGGCACGCGTCGAGCTGCGCCTGGCCCCTTCTGTCCCTCGTCGATTTTTCCGACCTGGGATTTTGCTGCTTGCTGAACGCCTTTCGCTCCGGAGAAAGCCAAGTTTCGTGCCAGAGTGCGGTTTCGTGGCCAAAAATCGCGAATTTTGCCGCATGAGAGTGAGCGAGTGCGTGAACGAGGCTGAGGAAAAACGTATGCCACCCGCTCGCCTTCCAACCCCTCAAGCGTGGGAAGGGAGGGAACTCTCGGGTCATCCCTTTATCAATGCGCGTTCGGGGCGAAAAATTGTGCATAACAATCGCGCGGTATGCAGTCTGGTGGGGTATGATAATCACCATCGACAAACGAGGAACGGTGATCCCATGAGCGCATCCGCATCGCAGCACCCTTCGGCATCCGTCGCACCTGCCGGTTCGACCGTGCCGTCCGCATCTGCCGACGGTTCGTCCGAGATGGCGCACGGCAAAGGCAACCTGGGAATTTTCCGCTTGGCGACCACGGTCATCACGCTCATCATGGGCGGTGGCGTGTTCACGCTGTCGGGCGATCAGGCGGCGGGCGGCGCGAGCGGCGCGGCCATCCTCACGGCGTGGAGCATATCCGGCGTGGGCGTGCTGTGTCTTGTCATGACGTTCTACGCGCTCTCGCGCATCAAGCCCGAGCTCAAAGGCGGCATCTACAGCTACGCGAATGCCGGCTTCGGCGATTTCCTCGGCTTCAACAGCGCATGGGGCTACTGGATCAGCGCGCTTCTGTGCACAGTGAGCTTCTCGGCGCTGCTGTTCGGGGCGCTCGCGTACTTCTTCCCCGTGTTCGGCGAGGGCACCAATCTGGCGTCGGTGATCGGGGCCAGTCTTCTCATCTGGTTCTACGTGTTCCTTGTCTCGCGCGGCATCAAAGAGGCCACGGGTGTGAACGCCGTCATCACCATCTCGAAGTTCGTGCCCATCTTCGTGGGCATCACGGCTATCATCTTTTTGCAGAAGTTCGATCTGGGCATCTTCATGGCCAATATGGCGCAGGGGGCCGAGTCGGGCATGCCGTTCTTCGATCAGGTGAGCAGCACCATGATGATCACCATCTGGGTGTTCGTGGGCATCGAAGGCGCGGTGGCCATTTCGGGTCGTGCCAAGAAAGAGCGCGATGTGGGCAAGGCCACCATCATCGCGTTTGTGTGCGTGCTGTCCATCTACCTCATGGTGAGCATGCTCAGCATGGGCGTCATGCCGCTGTCCGAGCTTGCCGAGCTGCCGAACCCGGCGCTTGCCGGCGTCATGGAGCATGCGGTGGGCCAGTGGGGCGCCATCCTCATCAACGGCGGCGTGGTGTTGTCGCTGGTGGGCGCGATGCTGGGCTACACGGTGCTGTCGAGCGAGTCGCCCTACGAGGCTGCCGAGCAGGGCGTGTTCATCAAGGCGTTCGCCAAGACGAACAAGAAGGGCGCGCCCATCGTCACGCTCGTGGTGACGAACATCATCGTGGAGGCATTCCTCATCATCATGCTGTTTTCGGATAGCACCTACCAGTTCTTCTACACGTTGTCGGCGGGCATGATCTTGCTGCCGTATCTGCTGTCCGCTGCGTACTTCGCCAAGCTCGCGTTCACGAAGCCGGATGCGTTCGCGGGCAAGATCGGCGGCAACATGGTGCTGTGGCGCGTGTTCGGCGTGCTGGGCGTGGTGTACAGCTTCTTCTTGGCGTGGGCGTCGGGCGCGGTGGGGCTCACCATCATGTCGCTTCTGTACGCGCCGGGCATCCTGGTGTACATCAAGGGCAAGAAGGAGCGCAACGAGCCGTACCTTGCCAGCGCGCTCGACAAAGTGGTGGTTGCCATCATCCTTGTCGCCGCCGTGGTGTCCATTGTGCTGATCGCGACGGGGCAGGTGGCTTTCTAGCTCGAGCGTGTGTCGCGCGGGCGGGCGGCGTGGGAAGTGCGCGTGGGGCGTGTTGCGCAGGCGGCGCGGGCGTGCGAGTGGCGTGTGGCGTGTCGCGCGAGCGACGGCTCGCGGCGTGGGCGTACGGCGTGCGAGTGGCGTGCGGTGCGCGGTGGCTCGCGCTGGGCGGCGCGAGCGTGTGGCGTGTCGCATGCGGGGGGGGGGTAGACGCGCGCTGTGCGAGCGGCGCGGATGCGGCAAGTGCGGGCGGCGCGTGCGGCGGCGCATGGGGGCGTGTCGCGTGCTGCGCAGACGACGTGTCTACCATACAGGCGACGTGTGGCATGCTGCGCGGGCGACGCGTGGTGCGGGTTGCGCGAGCGCGGTGTACGGGCGGTGGCGTGTTGCGTGCTGCGCGGAAGGGGCAGACGTGACGTGTGGTGTGCTGTTGGGAAGTTGCGTAACGTGCTGCATGGCCGCGCGGTGGATGGCGCAGGTGCGGCAGGCGGGGGAACGGCGCGCAGTGGCGCACGGCACGACGTGTGGCGCGCTGTCTGGAAGTCGCGCAGTGTGTTGCCTGGTTACCCAACGGATAGCGCGGGCGGTGCGCGGGTGCGGTGTCGTTCGCGCGGAAGGAGCGCGATGGAAGGCTTGTCGCACGGGTGCGGTGGCGCGGCGCGGAAGGCGTAGGCGTGTCGAGTGGCGTGTTGCCTGGAAATCGGACGGCGTGTTGCGTGGGCTTTTCGGCAGATGGCGCGGGCCGGTGTGCGGGCGCGTTTCATCCGCGCGTGCCGTGCGGACATCGTGCGACGCGTGAGGCGCAGACGCGGCGGGCAGATGCTCCGACGGGCGGGCGTGTGTCGGGCGGCAGATGGCGCGCTCGGGTGATGATGCGCTGTCGCACGGATGGCGCGGTGCGTGGCGTGTGACGTGCGCTGCGGGTTGCCCGGTGAATGGTGAGTGTGCCGGGCGATGAAAGCGCGGTGTACAACGTGCGTCGGGACAGTTCGTTGATTGCGTGACCCCCCCCCTCATATATTGTTCTTGCCACTTCTCGCGCAGTGGCCGCGCTCTTTTCTTGTACACGCGAATATGAGATAAGGGATGCGCATGGGGCGGAGGGCGCTTGCCGCACCCCCAAGGGGTTCGGCTCTTTAAAAAAGGCTGGCGCCTCCGGCCCGCAGGTGGACGCGAATTCGGCAGGATGGCCCCCGGGGCCGTATATCCAATGAGGTTGCGCCTGCGGTTGCCAGAGGAAGGCCTCTGCCTCACGGTTAAGCGAGAGACCGGAGGGACGCAATGATCTACATCGGAATCGACATCGCCAAGAGGGGCCACGTCGCCAGCGCCGTTGGCGAAGACGGAAAGGCCGTCGTCGAATCGTTCAGGTTCAACAACACTGCCGGCGGCTTCTCCAAGTTCCTCGCCAAGCTCAAGAAGGCCGGCGCGGACGCCGAACGCAGCCTGATCGGCATGGAGGCCACGGGGCACTACTGGATCGCGCTGTTCGACTTCCTCGGCGCGCACGGCTACGACGCCGCCGTGATCAACCCGATCCAGACGGACGCCTTCCGCGACGTGTGGACGGTCCGCAAGGTCAAGACCGACGCGATAGACGCGGCGATGATCGCCGACCTCGTGCGCTACAAGCGGTACAGCCCGTCGGCCCTAGGAGACGAGGCCACCGAAGAGCTTCGCAGCTTGGCTCGCTACAGGATGTCGCTCGTCGACCGCTCAACGGCGCTCAAGAACAGGGCTACGGCCGTGCTCGACCGCGTGTTCCCCGAGCTCGCGGGCCTGTTCGGCGATGCCTACTGTCCGACGCACCGGGAGCTTCTGCAGCACTGCGCCACGCCCGACCAGGTGCTCGCGACCGACGTGCGGACGCTCGCGAGAATCCTGAGAGAGGCATCGCGGGGAAAATGCGGCCGCGAGAAGGCCGAGGAGCTGAAAAAGGCGGCCAAGGAGTCCGTCGGCGTCAGCTTCGGCTCGAGAGCCCTCGCCCTAGAGGTCAGGCTCCTCATGGAAGAGCTCGACTTCGTGAAGGACCAGATCAAGGAGGTCGAGGCCGAGCTCGCGGTTCTGCTGGACAGAACCAGCGGCAAATGGCTGCTCACGATTCCCGGCATCGACGTCGCCCTCGCCTCGGTCATCGCGGGCGAGATCGGCGACCCCGACCGCTTCGACGGCCCGCACAAGCTCATGGGCTATGCGGGGATGGACCCCACGAGGAGCGAGTCGGGCGACACCGTGTCATCCGACGGCCACATGTCGAAGCGCGGGCCGGGGACCCTGAGGTGGGCCCTCATGATGGCTGCCGACTGCGCCAGGAAGCGCGATCCCTACTTCGGGGACTACTACAGCGCCAAAAAGGGAACGGGCAAGAAGCACCACTACGTGGCACTCTCCGGAGTCGCCCGCAAGCTGATGGGCGTGTGCTTGGCGGTGATGAAAGAGGGGCGGCCCTACGAGCCGACGCCCCCGAAGAACCACCGGCCCGGCCATCTCAAGGATGCCTGACCTCGCTCTTCGCCAAAACGGAGTCAAGCGCGATCGCCAGCGATCCCATGCGGAACCGACCTTCGGTGCGCGCCCTTTATCTCGTATTCGCTTTTCAAGGTTCCTATTGAAAAATCTCAGGTTCCCCCTTGACTCCTAATAGCAGGTCTTTTTTTTGGCTTCTCGGTGACCCCGTTTTGCTCAGAGCGGTAATGAATCCGAAAGTTTCTTCGCATATTTTACCGAAATAGAGACGCTATTCCGATTTTCAGCTTGCGACGGTAAGAAACGGGAGAGTTTTTCGCAGTATTGTACCGAAATGGGGTTCTAGAAAGGGAAACTCGGGTTCTGCACTGTGCTTTCGGTGAAATATGCCGAAAAATTGAGAAATTCATTACCGTTTCAAGAGCGGAGCCCCCTCGCCAGCCTGTCAACTCCGGTTTCCTCGTCAGCTCCGTCTTGCCACCCCCCCCCCTGCCGGCCCCTCAGCC
>NZ_PPEL01000134.1 GCF_002899695.1 Rubneribacter badeniensis | reverse complement strand
GAGGGAGGGAGGGCGACCAATCAAGAGGGAGTCGAGAGAAGAGGGAGGGCAAAGGAGCCAAACGCCCTCTTCGGCCGCCTTTTGCACAAAAGCGTTTGGCTGAGCACGAGAACGCATCGCGTATCACCCGGTGGGTGCTTCGCGTTCGGCTAACTTCGCAATTCAACCAACGAGAAGGGACAGGAAAAGAGGAGGTGCCGGCGATGGCGAAGACCGACCCGTCCAACATCGCCAACCACGCGCAAGCCGACGGCCCGCATGGCAAGAAATCGCCGATTTCGGAATCTTTCGGCGGCCTTCCGCGCCGTTTTGAGGCGTTTCGGAATGCTCTGATTCGAGTGACCAGGAGTTTTTCCATGCGAGCGGGCACGTACCGACCCACCACATTTCCGAGATCGGTGATTTCTTGTCATGCGGGCGGCATGCCCCCATCAACCCGAGGACAACGTATATCCAGCCCCCCTCGCACAGCGTCACCCCGACATCCCCGACAAGGGGCCGTCCGGCACAGAGAATCCCACCCCCAAGCCAAAACCGCGGAAGAAGGACGCCTCCCAAGCGGAAAGGAGGCCGAGAGGGACAACGGGATGACGCATCCCGCCGCGGCCCGACAGAAAGCCCAACGCGCCTTCGCAACGCCCCCAGCGCGCACCCCGCAACGCGCGCCCTGCGCCAAAACCCCGCCAGCACGCCAACACGCCTACCGCCCTCCGCGTCCAGCGCACCAAAGCGCACCCCGCGACCACTATACCCGAAGCGCAAGCGCTCGCTGATGGACACGCGGCCAGCGCACCAACACGCCAACGCGCCTTCCGCAGCCAGTACGTTAACGCCCCGCCAACGCGCCTTCCGTGGCAACATGCCCGCCAGCTTCCACCGATTGCCCGCTGCACGCCTCGGACAGTTGCACTACAATCGAGGGCGCGAACGCGCAGGCACCAGCGCCAGCGCGCAGAGCGCACAGCAGACCGCGAAGGAGCACGCATGACCATCATCGACGTCCACGCCCATATCTACCCCGAGAAGATCGCCGAGCGCGCCGTGGACGCCGTGGGCGAGTTCTACCTCGTTGACATGTACGGCAAGGGCACGGCGGCGCATTTGCTGGAATCGCAAAAGCGCGCGCCCATCTCGCGGTTCGTCGTGCACTCGGTAGCCACGTCGGCGCACGCGGTGACCGCCATCAACGATTTCATCGCCGCGCAATGCCGCGAGCATGCGGAATTCATCGGCTTCATGGCTATGCACCAGGACTTCCCCGACCCCGAAGCCGAAATCGAACGCGCCGTCGGCCTGGGCCTTGCTGGCATGAAGCTGCATCCGGACACGCAGAAGGTGGACATGGACGACCCCCGCCTCATGCGCATCTACGAGATGATCGAGGGCCGCCTGCCGCTCATCGTGCACACGGGCGACTACCGCACGGACTTCTCGCATCCGCGCCGCCTCAAGCGCATCCTGCGAGCGTTTCCGAACCTCGTGGTGGACGCCGCCCACTTCGGCGGTTGGTCGATCCCCGAGATCGGCTACGACGTGTTGCACGAGGAGAACGTGTTCATCGACGTGTCCAGCTCCATGATGTGCCTTGGGCAGAGGCGCACGCGCGAGCTCGTGCGCATGTGGGGAGCCGACCGCGTGATGTTCGGCTCCGACTTCCCCATGTGGGATCCTGCGCACGAGTTCGACACGTTCACCTCGCTCGGATTCACCGACGACGAGCTTGAGAAGATGCTCGGGAAGAACGCCGAGCGCTTCGTGGGCGCGTCGTAGGCACTTCGTGGGCGCGTCGCGGGTGAGTCGACGAGCGCAGCAGCGCAAAAGCCGTCCGGCGCGCCCATGACGGCATAAAAAACGCCGGCAACCCGAAGGATGCCGGCGCTCGGATTACTCCTCTTCGCTGGTCGGTTCCACGTGCTCGACCACCACGCGAATCTTGTCGATGCGATGCCGGTCCATGCCCACTACGGTGAACGAGGCTTTGTCGTTTCCGTGCTCCACCGCAACGGTGTCGCCCTCGTCGGGGATGCGGTCGAACAGCGTGAGCAAAAGGCCACCCGCCGTCTCGCATTCCTCGGATTCCTCCGGCTCGAACCCGATGAGCTCGCCCACCTCGTCGATGGGCAGCGAGCCGTCGACGAGGTAGCTGCCGTCCTCCATCTTCACCACTTCGTACGAACTGCCGTGCACGTACTCGTCGTCGATGCGGCCGACGATCTGCTCCATGATATCGCTCATGGTGACGATGCCCGCGGTGCCGCCGTGCTCGTCCACAACCACGGCGATCTTCGTGCGCTTGCTTTGCAGCGTCTGCAGAAGCTTCGCGATGGACACGCTTTCGGGCACAGCCTGGATAGCGCGGATGCGCAGATCGTCGATCGTGGCATTCTTCGGCAGCGTGTAGAGATCCTTCACGTGCACGAAACCGATGATGTGATCCTTGCTGTCGCGGCACACGGGATAGCGCGTGTACTTGTAGCGCAGAACCGTCTCAAGGTTCTGCTCAAGCGGATCCTCCAAGTCGATGCACACCACATCGGTGCGCGGCGTCATAATGGCCTCGGCGTCTTTGTCGCCCAGGTCGAAGATGTTGTCCACGTACTCGTTTTGCTCGGGGTCGATGAGGCCGCTTTCGGTGCTCTCATCGATGAGCAGCTTGATCTCCTCGCCGGTGTACACCTCGTGTTCGTTGGCCACGTCGTGGCCGAGCAGCCTCATGACGCCGTTCGTGATGCTGTTGAACAGCCACATCACCGGATACGTGATGCGGTAGAACCACACAAGGGGAGCAGCCGTGAACAGCGCGTAGCGTTCGGTGGAGAAGATGGCAAGCGACTTGGGGATGAGCTCGCCCACCACGATGTGCAGCGCAGTGATGATGATGAAGCCGATGGCCACCGAGATGCCATGCATGGCAGCTTCGGGCACGTTCAACGCAGTGAACAGCGGCTCGAACAGCTTGGACACCGCCGGCTCGCCCAGCCAGCCCAAAGCGAGCGACGCGAGCGTGATGCCCAGCTGGCATGCGGACAGGTAAGCGTTGACGTTGTCGGCGACGAGCTTGGCGTACTTGGCGCCCTTTCGGCCCTCGTCGACGAGGATTTCTACTTGCGACTTGCGCACACGCACGAGCGAGAACTCGGCGGCGACGAAGAACGCATTCATGAGCAGGAAAAACAGAACGAGCAGCAAGCTGAGTGCTATCGGCATGATTGCGGATGGTCCTCCTTCATATGACTATTCGCCACGATATCGTACGGCATGAATCCACCTGGTCACGCCTTTGTTGCCAGAAACCCGCAGGTTTCCATAAGTAGGTGGAAGGGTCGAGCAACAAGGATTGAAGATGCGGAAGGAGACGCGCCGCGCCGACGAACTTGAACAATCCGCACGCGCCGAAGACATGCGCATCCTTGGAGACGGCGAATTCAAGCATACGGATTCCTCGTGATCCCGGCATGCGCCCTCTCGCACCCGCCAAGAAACCCACGCGCCTCCCTCCGGCAAACCCGAAGGGAGGCGGCAAGCACGCGAAGGAAGCGCAACGATACGCCGCAGCGCAGGAACGAAGTTCGCGCGGGGATGTGCAGAGCAGAAGAACGGGGAGGGGACAGGCACAAACACGCCGGGCAGGCCGACGGTCGCAATATGTTGCGGCCATCGACCCGCCGAAAACGTTCTTACGCTTTTGCAGGCTGTTCCTCGTCAAACTCCCCGGTCAACCCTGCCGTGTCCGATAGCCCATTCGCCCTTGCCGCGTCCGACGTCGCGCCAGCCTCAGACACCGTTGCGGAACCCGCCGCAGCAGCTGCGCCCGCGCCCAACGCCCCGGCGCCGGCCCCGTCCGCAGCCAGCGCGCCATCGGCAGCAGCGCTCGCTCCGTCGGCAGCAGCGTCCGCGCCCTCCCCGGCGCGAGCGTCCTTCGGCAGCACGAGGTTCGCCACGATGGCCACCAGAAACACCACGGCCACGCAATTCTGCGCGAACACACTTTGCACCAACTCCGGGAAGATGGCGAACAAATCGCCCACCTGCGTGAACCCGATGCCCACCGCCAGCGACAGCGCCGCGATGGTGATGTTGCGCTGCGAGAACCCGGCGCGCGCAATCATCTGGAAACCGCTCACGATGATGTTGCCGAACATCATGATGGTGCAACCGCCCAGCACCGCCTCGGGCAGCGACGAGAACACCACGCTGATCACCGGCAAAAACGCCGCCAGGATCATGATGACGGCGCCGGTGGCGATGGCTTTACGGTTCACCACCTTCGTCATGACCACCAGGCCGATGTTCTGCGAGAACGACGTGATGGGCAAACAGCCGAAACACGCCGACAGCGTGCTGACGAAGCCGTCGCACGCGATGGATCCCGACAACTCCCTCTCGCGCACCTCGCGGTTGAGGCCCACCATGGTCAGCGCCGTCGTGTCGCCGATCGTCTCCGTGGCCGACACCAGGAAGATAAGCGCAACCGACACGATGGCCCCCAGGTTGAACTCGGGAGCGAACGGCATGGGTTGCGGCAGCGCGAACAACCCCACGTCGGCGAAGCCGCTGAAATCCACCTTGCCCATGAACACGGCCAGCACATACCCGACGATCAGGCCGAACAGCACCGAAAGCTGCTTGGTCTTGCCCTTTGCCAGCACCTGGAACACCAGGCACGCCGCCAGCGACACGCATCCCAGCACGAGGTTGTGCGGCGAGCCGAAATCTGCCGCGCCCGAGCCACCGCCGAACGAGGTCGCGCCCACACTGAGCAGCGAGAACCCGATGGACGTGACCACCACGGCCGCCACGATGGGCGAGATGATGCGCCGCCAGTACTTCGCGAACAAGCCCAGCACGCCCTCGAAGATGCCGCCCACGATGATGGCCCCGATGGCGGCGTTGTAACCGTACGTAGCCACCACGCCTGTGAGCACCGTGACGAACGTGAAGCTGATGCCCATGACGATGGGCAGCCCCGACCCCACGCGCCACAGTGGGAAGAGCTGGATGAGCGTGCCGATGCCGGCGATGAGCATGGCGCTTTGCACGAGCGCGCCGGTTTGCGCATCGCCCAAACCGGCCACACCCGCGATGATGAGGATAGGCGCGAGGTTAGCCACGAACATGGCCAGGATGTGCTGGACACCGTAGGGCACCGCGCGAAGAAGCGGGATATCGCCGTCGAGCTTGAACAGCTCTTCCTGCTTGAACGTCTTCATGAGTGGGCCTCCGGCTCCTCGCGAGGGCCGCCCGCGAAGGCGGCGAATTCCGGCGAAGCAGAGGTGGAAGAGGCTACCGCAACGGGAGGGGCGGGGACGACCGCAGGGGCGGGGACGGCGGGGGCCGCGGCGGCGCCGCACGCC
>NZ_PPEL01000133.1 GCF_002899695.1 Rubneribacter badeniensis | reverse complement strand
GGGCGGGGGGGGGGTGTGACCTCGTGACCAGTCAGGAGATAGGTAAGCGTTTCTTTTCAGGACATGGGTCAGCCTTCCCGCGAAGAGGGTCAGGCCTCCTCGCCCGTCAGTATATCAATGGGGCGCACGCCCTCGGTCGAGAAGTCGAGCGACGCTATCGGGAAGCCCCCGAGCCAGACGGTCGCGCCGCCCTCGTCCGGCTGCACGCCGACGGTCAGGCCGCGCAGCGCCGAGCCGAGCCGGTACGGCCTGCCGCCCAGCTTGACCTCGCCCGCCTTGTTGACCTTCCTGGGGAGGTAGCCCATGGGGTATTCCAAATCGGCGGCCGGGTCGTAGGCGCGCCCCGACGGCGAGTAGACCTCGGACGGGGTGGCCATGCCGAGCGCCTCGTGCGGCCTCTCGCGGTTGTACTCCTCCGCCCACGCGTCGAGCGCCGCCTGGTTGGCCGCGACGCCCCCGGGCACGCGGCCCTGCACCTCGCGGCTCAGGTCGGCGTGCATGCGCTCGTGGGAGCCGTTCTGCCCCGGGCGGCCGGGCTGCGTCCTGTCCGGCACGATTCCGAGGCTCATCCACCACGCGCTGAGCGTGGTGAGGCCGAGGAACCCGGTTGTCGTGGCGAAGGGCGCGCCGTTGTCGCTCCTGATGACCCTCGGCAGGCCGAACCTCGAGAAAAGCCCCTCGAACCTCTCCCTGACCGCCTCGGCCGAGGCCGACTCCATCAGCCTGACCTCCAATATCGCCCTGCTGGCCAGGTCGCGCACGGTCAGCGGCAGGCACCTCTCGCCGTCGGAGACCCACCACCCCTTGAAGTCCACCGTCCACACGTCGTTGGGCGACTCGGCGGGTATCAGCCTGCGCATCGACCCCGCCGACCCGCAGGGCGCGGCGCGCACGCGGCGGGGCGCCACGAGGCCGGCCTTGCCCAGGACGCGGTAGATGCTGCTCTCCGACGGGGCGGGCCGCCCGGGGTAGGCGCGCGCGTAGAGCGCGGCTATCTTCCTCGGCCCCCACGTGGGGTGCGCCCGCCTGATGCCCAGCACCCTGATGACGGCGTCCTCGTCGAGCTTGGCGGGCGAGGAATGCGGCGCCCGGCTCTCGTCGGCAAGCCCCGCCAGCCCCGATTCCATGAACCGCCGCTTCCACTTGTGCCCGGTCTTTTCCGATATTCCGTACTTCTCGCACAAGGCCCTCACCGAGCCCCGACCGGCGAGGACGTCCTCTATGAACGCTCTCCTCTGTTCCAGCACGCTGGTCTCCTTCCACGGCATGCAGGGCCTCCTAACAGGCGTTTCTGCATATCGTATTCGGGCTTACCCATGTCCTGGAGCAGAAGGCTTACCTATGTCCTGAAGCTGGACAAACGAGAGGCGCCCGCAAACCTTGGAAGCGCCAGCGCATGCGCGATTCGTGGCGGGTTTTGACGGAAAACCGCTTTCAAAGCACGGCAAGAGCGAACCCAAGCGGACAATCCCACATGCAGCCTTCGCATCGTGACTGATCAGAATCCCGCACCGCGAGCAGCCTCGAGGCAAAGCCCAAGGAGAGGGGCGGATTTCCGTCAAAAACCGCCATCTTCGGGACGGAATCGGGCGCGAAGCGCACCCTGCACCAGCGCAGACGCAGAAACGCCCGCCGAAAGATCGCCAAGCGCGCGGCGGCACCCCGCCGCACGCCCCATCTCGAACGACTGCCGTTCGCAAACTCGGCCCGCAACCCCGAGCCCCGCACCGCCGCCCGATCAAAGCGGCAAGCACGACAGCGCGGCGCCCTATTCCACCGTTCCGTACACCTGGCCCCAGGCGTGCCCGCCGATAGCGGAGTTCAGCTGATCGCACAGCCGCTGGCGCGTGTAAGAGCCGGGAGGAAGCAGGTTGATGATCTCCATGAGGTCGCAGGGCATGTCGGCTGCCTCGGCGGCCACCACCACCTCGAGGCGCCGAACGGCGTCTTTCGGCCCCAGGTCGGCGTAGAGGGAATCGACGATATCCTGCAGCGCGCCGTAATGGGAGCTGCGCATCGTGTTCGCACCCGAGCGGGAGCCCATCATCGCACCTCCACGTCGGGGCGCACAACATCCGCGCCCTCGCTTGCCGCCACGAGCGCCCCGGTGTACGCCGGCGTCGCGTTGCCCGCGGCGCGAAGGAAC
The DNA here is from genome assembly GCF_002899695.1 of Rubneribacter badeniensis. Lineage (GTDB taxonomy): Bacteria > Actinomycetota > Coriobacteriia > Coriobacteriales > Eggerthellaceae > Rubneribacter > Rubneribacter badeniensis. The sequence continues at coordinate 3,253 of NZ_PPEL01000133.1, read as the reverse complement.
TGCGCGCCCGCCGCACGCAGCCGCACGCCCGCCTCCACGAGCACGTCGGGACAGTAATAGGGGTTGGCATCCGTGGCGACGCCCTGCCGCGGATCGCACGTTCCCACCGCGAGCTGGGCGAGCACAGGCAGCCCCCCCGCCCCCGCCGCGCGACGGACAAGCGACTCGGCCACATCGAGCGGCGCAATCGTGGAGAATCCCACCACCGACGCCTCATAGTCCAGCATAACGCCGAGCGCGTCCTCGAACGATGCCCCGTCGATCGTACGCCCCTCGCCATCCACATCCACCGACGCGAACACCGGCGCGTCGCTCACCTGGCGCACGCCCATGAGCGCGCACTTCAGGTCGACAGGATGCGAGAACCCGTTGAGGAAGAACGCGTCGAAGGCCAGACCCGCGAACGAGCGCGCCGCGCGGGCGTATTGGTCACGGTTCTCGTTGAGCGACGCCTTACTCGTCGGATCGAGCGGCAATCCGCAGGGGCCGACCTCGGCAAACACGTGCTGAGGCTCGAGCTCCGAAGCCGCGGAGAGCGCCGCACGGGCCACCTCGTCCGCACGGCTCTCCATGCCGTGATGCGCAAGACGCGCCGGCGCGATGCCCTCCGTGCACGCAACGAGGCACTGCGCGCCGGCCATCTGGGAAAGCCGCAAGGCATCGCGCACGGCCTCCGACTCAACGAGACACGCGTACTCGAGATCGCGTTCGACGTCGAAACCCTGCCGGACGAGGACGGGCGCAACGGGACTGGACAGCACGAGCATGTCTCGGTGGAAACGCAAAGCGATATCGGGCATGGGAAATCCTTTCGTCGGCTTCGCATGATACCAAAACCAGCCGTCGCGTGGGCGCGCGAACCTCGTACCCGACGATGATCGAGCGAGCAAGCCCCTTGCGCTCCCAACGTCTCCGTTCGCGAAACGAGAACGGGGGCGACTTTCGCACGCCCTTCGTCAAGCATACGGCGACCGAACGCCCGAGGTCGCTCACCCTCACCCTGCCGCCGAGGTCGCCCACCCTGCCGTCGCCATACAGCGTCCCGTCGTCAAGCGCACGGACGCGCCAGGCACCCGCGATCCAGCCTCGCCTTTACCGTCGCAGCCATGCAGGCGACAAAAAGAAGAGAGCGATGAAGATGGGACGAAGTCAATGGGGAAGGCGGGGCCGAATAGCAGCGAGGAAGGCACGGGGCAGAACGGGAAATGCCCCATCTCCAGGATTTTGGCTCCGGCCTCTATCTGCCAGCTTCAATAAATGCATACGACCTGCCCATTCATTGAACTCCCAACGTCGTTACACAAGACGAACACGACCCGATCACATGTTTTTCAAGGCCTGCTTCTATAATGAGCCTTGCAAACGAAAGATTCCCCTCCTTTCAGTTTGTACTGCTTTTCCCTTATAAAGCAGTAGCGGTGCGAAGACACCGCATCATCCCCTCCTTGTGGCCCGGTGGAGCTCCCCTCTCCCCGGGCCGATCTGTTTCAGGCACGCTCAACGGTTAGAAGCAGCATCAGGCACAAGAGCCCCATCGATATCCGTTGCCGAGGCTTATAGGCAAAAATGGGATTATAGGCCAAAAAGTGTGTCCGGCTCAATCGTAATCGATACGGTACGGGCAGCTGGCATGCAGGTCGCTCCACTGAACCGCAGAACCCCACTGGCTCAATACTTGATCTTTTCGATTGTTATTTGCTGCTTGATAGAGACCTGCAATCGACTCGTCGGCAGGCATCTCGCGCAGGATCTCTGCAAAAGGCAAGGGGCGCTCGGTGCGCATGTAGCACCACCAGAAGACCGCTTTGATGCGCCTATCGAGCCTCATGCCGCGGTGCTCGTTCAGCACGACGCGCAGCTGCCTGTTGACTCCGCCCTCGATCGCGTTATTGGTCGCAGGAACAGTTCCGTTTCTTGTCAGCTCTTCGTCCAGATACGTGAACAAGGTGCCTGCCCGCGCGAGCTTTTCAAGGCCCCTGCGCGCGCGGCGCAGGCGCTCGTGCTTGAACACAGCCTTGCCCTCCACGATCGTCTTCTCTTTCAAGAAGCCCTCCCAGCGCGCGCACCAGCTGGAGAAGGAGGCAAGCCACTCGGCTGCCTCGTTGAGGCTGCCCACATGGAGCAGGTCTTTGGCGATGCCGTAGAGCTCGACTCCCGCCTCGGGCTTGGGCCTGGTCGTCGTCTGGCGCTTCACCTGGCAGAATGCATGGAAGGTGCACCTCTGCACCCGAGTGCGCCCCCATACGGCCCGCCGCGCTTTCTCGAAGCCCTGCCCGCCATCGGAGACGACGACGTCAGGAGCGGCCACGCGCGCCATGAGCGCCGCCCAAGCCTGTGAATTCTCGCTGCGAGCAAGATGCCAGCCTATGACGTGCTCTTGCGTGCACGCGATGAGCGCCACTGCCTCGCGACCCAGCCATATCCCGTCGACGAAGACGACGTGGTGCACCTCGTCGCAGACAGGAGCGAGCGGCCATAGCTTCCAGAAGCGCGCCGTTTGCCGGCGAAAGGTTCTTGCAGACATCCCCATCTCGGACTGCGTCTTCTTTGCAAGGAGCCAATCTGCAAACAGCTTGAGGAGCTTGGAGGAGTTGTCGTATCTTTGCGTGGTCGACGCACCGCAAGACTTGCAACGCCATCTGGTCGCCCCCGAGCTCGTCTTGCCGTTGCGTTTCGTTTCGCCCCCGCACGCTGGGCACAGTATCTTTTTCATCCCGTGATTGAACCACGAGAATACAAGAGCGCTGTTTGCAGCGTCTGACCTGCGCCGTCAAGTCAGAATCGGACACACTTTTTGGCCGGGTGGTTAAAACCTCGATTGATTTTTAACGTGCCTCTTTTTGCACCCTGAACAGGTGCTGAGCAATCAAAACGGACACACTTTTTGGCCTATAACCCTCAACGGTTAGAAGCAGCATCAGGCACAAGAGCCCCATCGATATCCGTTGCCGAGGCTTATAGGCAAAAATGTGTGTCTGGCGACCGTTCCTGATCATGCCTGCACCTAATCGCTGAATCGCGCTCGTGTGATCGCCCGCTGTGCAAGCAGCCCGCACCCGAAGAGAATGCGCCGAAAACGTGGATCACTCGTCTTGGTCGCATCCGCGCCCGTCGCGTCCCCGACGCGTACCGGGCAATTCGCAAGCAGACGACTTCGCACCTCTTCCGGACGTGATCGCCACGCTTCATCCTCTCGCGCAATCGTCTTTCGCCCCCAAGCGGCACCCCCTTAGCAGCAACCTCTCTATCACCC
>NZ_PPEL01000132.1 GCF_002899695.1 Rubneribacter badeniensis | reverse complement strand
ATGGCTCTCCTCCAATATGCTTCTTGTCTCGACAACTCGAATCATACCGGGGCGGGCCGTGCCCTCCTTCCTATCTGGACGCTATCCTGCTGTCAAAGTGCGCAAAAAATTGTACGTTACCCGTTACTTCGCGACGATGTTCACCAGGCGGCCGGGGACCACGACGACCTTCTTCACGTCCTTGCCGGCAAGCGCGGTCTCCACAGCGGCGAGGCCCGCGGACTTCACCTCGTCCTCGGCGGCATCGGCGGCCACGGTGATGCGCGCCTTCACCTTGCCGTTCACCTGCACGGCAAGCTCCACCTCGTCGGCTTTCGCCTGCTCAGGGTCGAACTGGGGCCACGGTTGCACATGCACCGAATCCTCGTGGCCCAGCACGCCGCGCCACAGCTCCTCGGCCCAGTGCGGCGCGATGGGCGCCAGCAGCTTCACGATGGTCTCGGCCAAGTCGATGTCGAACGTCTGCGCGTGGTCGCACGAGCGGCGCATCGCGAGCGGCACCGTGCGCAAATACTCGCTCGTCGCGTTGCACAGCTCCATGACGGCGGCGATGGCCGTGTTGAAGTTGTTGCGGTCGAAATCATCGATCACCTTGCCCACCACGCGATGGCGCTCGCGCAGCGCCGTCTTCGACGCCTTGTGCGCCGCCTCCACGGACGGCTCGCCGCCCGCGAAGAGCGTGTCCTCGTCGGCTGCGCCCGCGAGGTCGCACACGATGCGCCACGCGCGGTTCATGAACTTGTAGATGCCGGCCAAGCCGCCCTCGTCCCACAGGAGGTCCTTGTCGGGCGGGGCCATGAACAGGATGTAGGCGCGCACGGCATCGGCACCGTACTCGGCGATCATGTCCTCGGGCGCGATGACGTTGCCCTTCGACTTGCTCATCGTCTCGCCGTGCTCGTCCTTCACCATGCCTTGGCACAAGAGGTTCTTGAAAGGCTCGCCAACCTCCAGCATCCCCATATCGCGCAGCACCTTCGTGAAGAAGCGGCTGTACAAAAGATGCAGGATGGCATGCTCGATGCCGCCGATGTACTGATCCACCGGCATCCAACGGTTCGCCTTCTCGGGCGCGAACGGCGCGGTATCGTTGTGCGGGTCGGTGTAGCGCAGGTAGTACCAGCTGGAGCAGGTGAACGTGTCCATCGTGTCCGTCTCGCGCCGCGCGGGGCCGCCGCATTGCGGGCACGTGCATTGCGCGAACGCCTCATGCGTGGCAAGCGTCTCGCCCGCCGCAAGGTCGATATCCTCCGGCAGCCGCACCGGCAGATCCTCCTCCGGCACGGGCACAAGGCCGCATTCCGGGCAATGAATGGCCGGGATGGGGTTGCCCCAGTAGCGCTGGCGGCTGATGAGCCAGTCGCGCAAGCGGAACTCCACCTTCTTGCGACCCTTGCCCGCGGCCTCCAAGTCGGCGATGATGGCGTCCACGGCCGGGCTGTGCTTGCCGCCCACAAGGCCGGTGTACTTCCCAGACTGCACCAGCACGCCCTCCGCATCGTAGGCGCGCTCCCAATCCACGCTCGTCACGCGGCGCTCCTGCACACCGTCGAGCTGCGGGAACAGCGGATCGTCCTCACCCAAGATAATCGGGATGATGGGCAGATCGTACTTGCGCGCGAACTCGAAGTCGCGCTGGTCGCCGCACGGCACGGCCATCACCGCGCCGGTGCCGTAGTCGCTCACGATGTAGTCGGCCACCCACACGGGCACCTTCTCGCCGTTCACAGGGTTCACCACGTAGCGCCCGGTGAACGCGCCGTGCTTCTCGCGGTCGCCCTGCGCGCGCTCCACGGCGCTCACCTTCGCGGCCTGCTCCACCACCTCGCGCACGGCGGCCTCGTGCTCGGTGCCGGCCACCAGCTCCATGAGGCCCGGGTACTCGGGCGCGAGCAGGAAGAACGAGCAGCCGAACAGCGTGTCGGGACGCGTGGTGAACACCGTGATAAGGTCATCCTCAGTCGGCTCGGCCGGTGCCTCGCCATCGGGACCGCACAATGTGAACACGACTTCCGCGCCCTCGCTGCGGCCGATCCAGTTCGCCTGCATCTGCTTCACGCGCTCGGGCCAGCCGTCCAGCTGGTCGAGGTCGTCGAGCAGCTCCTGCGCGTAGTCGGTGATCTTGAAGTACCATTGCGTGAGGTCGCGCTTCTCCACCTCGCCGTGGCAGCGCCAGCACTCGCCCTCGGTGACCTGCTCGTTCGCCAGCACGGTCTGGCAGTTCGGGCACCAGTTCACCGGGCTGTTGCGGCGCTCCACCAGCCCGCGCTTCCAGAACTGCAGGAAGATCCACTGGCCCCAGCGGTAGTACTCGGGGTCGCACGCCACCACGGTGCGGTCCCAGTCGTAGCTGAAGCCCATGCGCTTGAAGCTGGCCTTCTGCGTGTCGATGTTGGCGTAGGTCCACTTCGCCGGATGGCTGTTGTGCTTGATGGCCGCGTTCTCGGCGGGCAGGCCGAACGCGTCCCAGCCCATCGGATGCAGCACGTCGAAACCGCGCATCTTCGAGTAGCGCGCGATCACGTCGCCGATGGTGTAGTTGCGCACGTGGCCCATGTGGATGTCGCCCGAGGGATACGGGAACATCTCCAACACGTAGCGCTTCGGCTTGGAGGCGTCCTCGGTCACTTTGTACAGATCGGCGGCCGCCCATTCCTTCTGCCAGCGGGGCTCGATCTCGTGCGGGTTGTACGGTTTCATGGTCATGGTCTGTCCTCGTCAGGTTCGTGCGCACGCGAAAATCCCCCGCATGCGCAGCGCCCTCGCGCGCGTCCACGCGGAAGGCTTGCTTCGCGAATGTTCCCATTATAATGATTGGACGGCGTGAAGCGAAGCGTCAAAACTCCACCTCGCACACGCAGTTCACGCCCATGCGCTCGCAGAGGGCGACGAGCTTCTTGTCGGCGGTGAGCAGGGTTGCCGCGTTGCGCCGAGCAAGCGTGACGTAGAACAGGTCGTACACCGGATGGCTCTGCCGCGCCGCCTCGGCGAACGACTCCGCAGCGTTCTCCTCGAGGGGGACGAATTCGTCAACGAGGCCGAGCGCTTCCGTTATATGCGCCTCGGCATCCTCGACGGAGAGCAATCCAGCACGTGCATACTTCCAAAACGCATTACGCACCTCTGCACGAAACAGCTCAGAGGCGACAACGTGTTCGTCTTTCAGCATCAAGCAGCGAAAACCATAGCCGCGCGAAGTGCCCCGCACCATTTCCACCGCCGCACTGCAATCGAGCACGATCATCGGATGTGACTCAATTCGGGAACGATGCGATCATCGTGCTCCTCGCGCATCTGGCGCACGATCTCCGCCGGCTCGGGAAAATCGTCGGGAACCTCGAACTTCGGAAGCGCGTCGATTCGCTCGAACAGTTTCCTGCGTCGCTCCGCACGCTCTTCAGGAGTTTCCGCAGTTCGATCACTCGTCCGAAGAACCGCATCGGGCCTTTCGACAACAGGACGCACGACCCAGCTAGCAGACCCACCTCCTTGGCGATACGCGCGCAAGTACTCGCGCAGCACGTGGACGGTTTGCTGGGAGATGCTGCGGTCCTGAGCCGCCGCGCATTCGCGCAGCTGGTCGTACAAATCGCTCGGGAAATCCTTCACCTGCAACGCGGGCATGCATTCCTCCTATCAGCATCCGTTCTTCATGCCGATTGCATGATACCACGCGCACACGCTTGAAGGAAGTCACCTTTGCACGAACGTCAGCGTGTCGGCATCCGAGCGCTCCCCGTCGTACGCGTAGCCGCCCACGTCGAAAGCGCGCAGGTCGTCGACGCGTCCGATACCGCGTTCGGCGCACCAGCGCACCATGGAGCCGCGCGCAGCCTTCGCGGCGGTGGCGCGCTGCACGAAACGGCCGCGCCCGTCAACGCTGCCGAACAGGCAGGTGACCACGCGGCAACCCGCGCGCGCGGCATAGGGCACGACCGCCTTCGCGTACTCGACCGATGCCAGATTCACGATGACGTCCGCCTCGGCAGCGATCGCCCGATACAGCGCGTCGCCCCAGAACCCGTACAGATCGCGCGCGCCGTCCACCGCCAGCTTGGCCTGCATCTCGAGACGATAGGGCACCACGCCGTCGAAGGGGCGCAGCACGCCGTAGAAGCCCGACAGGATGCGGAGGTGCCGCTGCAGGTAGTCCAGCTGATCGGCCGTCATCACGCCCGGTGCCATGCGTTGGTACTGGATGCCCTCGTACGCGAGCACCGCCGGCGTGAGCGCAGCCGCATCGCCGCGCACATCCATCGTGCGGAAGCGCTCGAAGTTAAGCTCGGCGAGCGCGTCGCTGCACTGCCAAAGCGCCTTCGCCTCCTCGTAGGAGAGCGCCCGCACCGCGTCGGCCAGCCGCGCGGCCTCGTCCGCGAACATCGGCAACTCGCGCCACCCGAACGCGTCGTCCACCACGTTCATTTTCTTAGCCGGCGATATGATGATGCGCATGCTTTGCCTTTCCTCGGAAACCGTCCCGCAAGCGTAGCACATCGCGCAAGAGCACCGCGTTACAGGCTGATCCCGTAGGTCATGTGCATCATGTAGAAGGCGAAGCGCATCACGAAGATGCCGACAAACACGAGCGCCGACGCGGTGGCGACCGACGCTTTCGACGTGACGCGGCCCCGCAGCAACCCCGCCGCGTCCACCGCGAGCCCAGCCGCCGCGAGCACGCAGAAGGCGATCACCATCGCACCGTACGTCGGAACAAGCTGCTCGGCAGACACGAGGTAGTTCCGCAGAGGCAGCACGCTCGCGCCTTGGGCGACATACACGCCCGCGTTCACCACAAGCGCCGCCAGCGAGAGTGCGAGCAGCGCCCAGCCCGCCTTCCCTTCAAGCGGCTCCCACTGCGCGAGCCGCAGGCCCGCAACGGCCAGCACCGGACCGCCAACCAGCGCGTTCAAACACAGTGCGACAGGAACGAAAGGGGTGTCCCACGTGACCACCGTGCGGCTGGCATAGGCGAGCGCCACCGAGGCCACGAATGCGAACGAGGCGAGAATGGCAGCTCCCATCAGTGCGTTCAACACGCGCGGACGCGCATGCTCGGCGAACTGGTAGAGCCAGTGCAAACCCGATGCGCTCAGGAACAGCACAGCCGCGAACACCTCGTTCGACAAAGGGCTGCGCCCCACGCGGGAGAACACGTACAACGCGTTGTCGGGATTGCCGAGGTGCGTGGCCGAAGCCACCAAGCCCACAAGCGTCACGAGGAAGGGAATGAGCAACGCGCGGCTCACCCGCTTTCGCTCGTCGCCACGCGCCCATAGCGCCGCCGCGCCCATGATGGCGTACGCCACCGCGCCCGACGGCGCGAGCGTCGTGAACAGGACGAGCGTGACCTCGTCGAGGGCGGTGGCGAGCCCGGCCATCGCGCGCGCCTAGCGGTAGAACCGCGGGACGGCGACCTTAAGGCCCCG
>NZ_PPEL01000131.1 GCF_002899695.1 Rubneribacter badeniensis | reverse complement strand
GGCCGGGGGCGGGGGCTCGTCAGCCAGAGGCTGCGGGAGCGGGACCGGAGAGCCGAGAGCCGAAGGGCCAAAGACCGAGGACGGGGGCGGGGGTTCGCACCGCTTTCGCAGAGCAAGCCTCCCCCGCACGCTCGCAAAAAACCTTGCGGACGCAACGATTCTCGCGAACGCACGAAAGGGGTGCCAGACGCATCTGCGACACGCCACGCAGAGGTCTTCCCGCAGTCGCACAGCAAGCACCAAGAACGCATGCGACCTCGCACGCCCTACGCAGAGCGAGCAGAAGGGACGGGCAGATGAGCGAGGCGCGCACGCCAAGGAAGCGGAAAACGCAAGAGCGGAACGACGAAGACGCGTGCGAAGCCGGCAGGAAGGGCGTCGGGAAGCAAGCCGTCGAGCAATCGGAAGAAAAAGAGAATCCCTCCTCCGACCGTACTGCGGAACAGACCGATCGGCGATTTACATCCTCACCCCTTCAACTTCACCCGTGCCGAACCGACCGCGTCCCTCTCCAGAACGACCCCGCATCGGTCGCACTTCGAGTAGATATGCCTCATGTGCGTCTTGAACGTGTTGTAGGAGATCCCCAGGGCGCGTGCGACAGCCGGCCCCTTCAAGCCGGAACCGAGAAGCGACGCGACCTCCCGCTCTCGCGGCGTAAGCCGAAGCGAGAGCTCCGCGCCTTCCGCGCACACGTCCGCATAGCACCGACCCTCGACGCGACCCTCCGCGCACCTCGCCGCAAGGCCCGCATGCGGCAACGGCCTCTTCTCTCGCCCCATCGCACACTCCTTCGTCAACGCGTCAAACCCCGTCCTCGCCCGAAATGACGCAATCGAGGACGAGCCTTCCTTCTCACTGGCGGCCATTGTACGAACCTGCGAAGACATGCATGAAATAGAAACCCGTCATGGCAGGATGACCGCCACCCAATGGGGGCATTGCGAAATGCAATTTCCGGTATTACCTGCGTTTGGGAGATCATGAAAAATCAAAAAGATTGGACGCCGCCCCAAAGAAGAGGAAAGCCATGCCCATCGAACGAGGTCATATACAAATGCTCGTCATCCTGATGTCGGGAACCTTTTTAGCGGCCCTCAACCAAACCCTGCTTTCCCCTGCGCTGCCCTCCATCATGCTCGATCTGAGCGTAAGCGCCGCCACCGCGCAATGGCTCGTCTCCGGCTATGCCCTCGTTGAGGCCGTCACCATACCGCTTTCTGCCTACCTCCTTGGGCGGCTTACCACGCGACAGCTTTTCATCGGCGGCATGTGCCTGTTCTCTGCCGGAAGCCTCCTGGCGACGCTCGCGCCAAGTTTCTGGGCGGTCCTCCTCGGAAGGATCCTGCAAGCGGCGTGCACCGGCGCGGCCATGCCCATGGTCACCACCGTCACCTTGCTGGTGTTCCCCGCCGAGAAAAGAGGCATGGCGATGGGAACCGCCGGCCTGGTCATCGGCGTGGCACCCGCAGCCGGGCCGCCTCTCGCCGGTTTGCTCGTGGATCAGCTCAGCTGGCGCGCCATGTTCGCCATCGTCTTCGCGCTCTCGCTGCTGGTGGTGCTCGTCTCCTTCTGCAAATTGGAGAACTTCCGACGCTTCAAGCGAACGTCCTTCGACATCGCCTCCGTCGTCCTCTCCACCGTGGGCCTTTCCTTCCTTCTCTACGGGTTTTCCACCCTTTCCACCGCCGACGGCGCGCCCTTCGCGGTCGCCCTGATGGCCGTCGGGTCGGCAGCCGTCGCCCTGTACGCAAAACGTCAGCTGTCGCTGGCCGAACCGATGCTCGAGGTGCGGACGCTCAAGACGAGGCGGTACGCGTCATCCATCGCCGTCATCATGCTCGTCCAAAGCGCCTACCTGGGCGTCGGGGTCGTCCTTCCACTGTTCGTCCAAAACGCCCAGGGCCTTTCAGCCATGGCGAGCGGCGCAGCCATGCTGCCCGGCGCGCTTTTAGGGGCCGTCATGGGGCTTGTGGGTGGACGGCTTTTCGACCGCTTCGGCGTTCGGCGCACGTCTCTGCCGGGACTGGCGCTCATGGCCTTGGGAGCAACGGCCCTTTCGCTTCTCGGGCCAGAAGCGGGGTTCGCCGCCACCTGCCTCTCCTACACGCTTCTCTCCTTGGCCATGCAAGCCACCTTGACGCCTCTGAACACCTGGGGGATCAACGCCCTCGACAACGGCGTCGTGCAGCACGCCCAAGGCATCACGAACACCTTGATCCAGGTGGCGTCGGCGTTCGGAACGGCTTTGCTCGTGTCGATATCGGACGCAGCGGCAAACGCCGCAGTCGGCATCCCCTCAGAAGCGCAAGCCTACGCAGGCTGCCATGCGGCCTTCGTCGCGGCGGCGGCCATCTTGTGCGCAGCGCTCCTTGCGGCGCTCCTCCTCACCCGCATACACGACGCCGAACCGCACAAAGCGAAGCGAGCAAGCGCAAACGCAGACGAGGGCACCCCGAGCGAAACGCCGGCCCGTTAGCAAAACGAAGAGAACGCCTCCACGAGGGCGTGGACGTTCGGGTTGGGATCGTCGGCTCGATAGGCCACCATCTGGGCGAGTTCGAGCGGCGCGCCGTCCAGCGTGTCGAACAGCGCCACGTCGTCGCGTCCCGTAAGGGCCTCGGTGTTGATGCCGCACAAAGCCAAAGCGTCGCCAAGTTCGATATAGCGCAGCGCCAAGGGGCTCGCCACCGGCACCATGCGAAACGTCAGCCCCAAATCGTCTCCGAGCAGATGAAGAGCCTGGGCGACCATGAAGTCGTACCATTTGCTGCTCGTGATCGCCACCGTGCAGCCGCGAAGGTCCTCTCGGCGCAGTTCGTCGCGCGATGCGAGCGGATGGTCCTTTTGCAGACAGATGCGCACGCGATCATTCGTCACCCGAGCCGTGGCAATGCCTCGGCGCTCGGCATCGGCGCTCAACGCGGAAGAGAACGAGAAGTCGTAGCATTCACTGATGTCCACGATGCCCTTGTCGAGTTCGAAGAGCAGTGGCAGCGAATCCACCGATATCTCGACCAACTCGAAGGGGATGCCGTCCGCACGCTCAAGAAGCGCGGGAAGGTAGGGGATGTTTCCCGTTGTCTTGATGCGGACCGGAGGATAGCTTCTCACCAACTCGCCGCAGTCGCGAATCGCGTCGTCATAGCTTGCCAGCGCGCTCTGCACCCCCGCCAAAAACCGCTGTCCCGCAGGTGTGAGCTCGGCACCCCGCCTCCGGTCGACCAGCTTGAACCCCAGTTCCTTCTCAAGATTGGAGATGTGCACGCTCATAGCCGGCTGCGACAGGTGCAGCTCCTGTGCGGCCGCGCTGAAGTTCCGGCACTTCGCGAACACCACGAACTCGCGCAACGTCTCAAGCCTCATGCCCCGCCCCCAAAAGCGATCGTCCCTCTTGTTCGCGCCCTGACGAAGCGCTCGTCCGCGCCGCTCAAGGCGCGTCCATTCTAGCACAGCGCGCGCAGGAAAACCGACGCCCGATCGACCCATAACAAAGCGTAATGGGCACATACGCTCCCGACATGCGCGTTTCAAAAAGCGTCATTTCACCTATAGAACGCCGCCTTCCTATACTCGGATCGCACCGATGGGCGTGCAAAGAATCGAAGGGAAAAGAAATCGAAGGAAAGGGAGATGATCATGGAACTGACGCGCAGAAGCTTCCTGACCGGTGCGGCGGCGCTTGGAGGCGCGCTCGGCCTGGGCGCGCTTGCAGGCTGCTCGAGCAGTGGTGCCGAAGACGAGGGGAATTGGGACGAAGAGGCCGACCTCGTCGTGGTGGGCGGCGGCACGGGCCAGGTGGCGGCCATCGCCGGCGCGGCGGCCGGCATGAGCGTCATCCTACTCGAGGCGCGCGACATGGTGGGCGGCGCGATGGCGTTCTCGGGCGGCAACGCATGGCTCGCGAACACGTCGTACTCCCAGGAGAACGGCGACAGCTACGAGTTCGCCAAGAAGTACCTCGACCACATGCAGATGGGGATGGACAACGAAGAGCTGGTCGTGGCGTACCTCAACAACACCCAGCGGGTCGTGGACGTGCTGACCGAAAACGGCGTGAACATCCAGCCCCTTCCCCGCAACGGCCAGTACCAGCCGAACTGGGAAGGCGCCGACGTCATCGGGCGCAGCTGCCAAGTGATGGGCGACAACGACGGATCCGATGTCTCGGAGGCCGGCGGCTCACGGCTGAACAGCGCGCTATCGACCGCTTGCAGCAACCTGGGCGTCGAGGTGCTCACCAAGACGCGAGGACGCCGCCTGATCACATCGCGCGCATCGTCCGACGCCGTGCCGGAGGTGATCGGCGTCGTGGCCGAGGACAAGAAAGGCGAGATCCGCATCAAGGCGAACAAGGGCGTCATCTTGGCGACGGGCGGCTTCGAGTGGAACGAGAAGCTTGTGGAGAAGTACGTCCGCGTGCCCCTCAAGTACGGCCTTTCCTGGCCCGAGAACATCGGAGACGGGCTGCTGATGGTGCAATCGGTCGGAGCGGACCTCAACCTCATGCCCCACACGTTCGGCATGCCCTGCTTCCAAGTCCACGGGGAATACGCACGCGAGAACGGCCAGATCATGTCCATGGCCGGCAATGCGGCACGCAGCAATCCCGGTTCGATCATCGTCGATCAGAACGCGCGCCGCTTCTGCCGCGAGGACTCGTCCTACATGTCGATCAACAACACGTTCGGCGGGTACAACAACTTCGGGGACGAGGGCTACGCCGCCGATCCCGCCTGGTGGATCTGCGATCAGCTGTGCTACGACCAGAACGGCGGCCCCACCGGCACCTGCGCGTCCTGGGGATACCCCGTGCCGGACATCCCCGAGGAGGACTACGTCCACAAAGCCGACACGCTTGAGGAACTGGCCGAGCAGATCGGCATCAGCGGAGATCAGCTCGTGCGCACCGTTGAAGAGTACAACCTTCATGCGAAAGACGGCAAGGATCCCCTGTTCCACCGCGGAGAAGTGGGCACCGCCGGCCAGCCTGCGTTCGCCTTGCAGACCTTGGAGCAGCCGCCCTATTATGCAGTGGCCATCAACGCCGGCTGCTGCGGCACGATCGGCGGCCCGCAGCTGAACGGAAACGCGCAGGTCATGCATGTCTCCGGCGAGCCGATCAAGGGTTTGTACGCCATGGGCAATTGCGCCGGCGTCGGCGGCCCCGGACCTTCGTACGGCGGCGAAGGCGGCACGATCGGCCCCGCCTTCGTGTTCGGCGTGATCGCAGTCGACCATATGGCCAGCCAATCGGATCAATCGGCCTAAACCGCCCCTTCTCGCCACGGGCCGCCCCTCCCCGGCGGCCCGTCGGCTCGCCTTCCATTCGCGCCCACTCTCTTCTCGCACAGAACAGCCCAAACAAACGGGAAGGCGAAAGAAAGACGCTCGCCCGCATCCCCGCTCCCCGATACCTCCACCCATGCTCCGGCGTCTCCGCGCCCCGGTGCCCC
>NZ_PPEL01000130.1 GCF_002899695.1 Rubneribacter badeniensis | reverse complement strand
GGCCGTCTCGGAATCGACTCGTCGTCGACTGGCTTTTCCTTGCTCCTCAGTATCCGGTTCTCAAGGTTCCCGCGGGGCCCTTGGGGCCCCTCCGCTCCGGCCTTCCGCCGAAGCGCGAGGAGATATGCTACCCGCCCGCCTCCCCGCTGTCAAGAACTTTTTTCCAAGTCCTCGGAAGTTTTTTTCGGAAGGCTTTCGTCCTCCACTTCAACTCCCTCGGGAATTGCTTCCCTTTCGCGAGGTGCGGCCCGCGCTCTCCTCAAGCGCGGAACACGTATATTACCCGTAAGGTTTCGGTAGCGCAATAGGCAATTTTCAAAATATTGAACTTTTTTTCGACCATCAACGAAAACGCCTGGTCACAAACCTTACGATCGGTTTTTGCGAACGCACTTTCACAAAAATGCAGGAACTTGCTCGATCAGGCACCTGCGTTCTCACCATCATCACCGGAGTTGATGCCGCCCCTCTTCCCCTCTCTTCCATACCGATGCTCATCGGCTTTCTCGCTCGACCCTTGGCATTCACCTCGACCACATGCGTCCCGCGATCCGACCGAATCCGGCGTTTCGCGCTCAACGCCGTCTCCAGACAAAGCCGCTATTCGGTCGCGCATCTGCCGCATGCTGAGATTTTTGCACTCTTCAAGCGTTACCTCAGGATCGAGCTCCATCAATTCGAGAGCCGCCCGATAACGACCGACCCCCATACCTGCAGACGCAGCCGCCTCCCTCGTTGCGCTGTCCACCGCATGGCACGCGCTTCGACACGGCAACTTGCCCAAACAAGCATCGCTTTGCCGACGGATATCCGCGCCCTGACGTTCGCTATCTGACGCAACGCTGATCTCGACGAAGGAGCCCTCTTGCGCGTACGGCTCGAACGCATCGCTTTGCGTGAGCGACGTCAACGCGTCAACATAGTTCCGACCCACGAGGGGCACGGCATCGAGCAGCGCGCGGCCATCATCGTTCAGAGCAGTAGTCTCCACCACGATGCCGAAACGATTCACGCCAAGCTCGATCGACGGATTAACATCGATGCCCACGTACGCGGTGGGTTGCGTATACACCGAAAACCCGCCGAATCCGACAACCGCAAGAACAAGGCACGCCGCAAGGGCAAACATCCTGCGGGAGAGCGAAAAGGCGCGGCTTCGCGTCTCGCGCCCCTCGCGACGCGAGACAAAACGCTCAGACGAAGATGCGTGAGCGGAAACGGTCGGTGCGTCTTGCCCACCCTCCTCGGCAATGCGCGCTATGAAGGAGAGGGTTGCGCGCTTCACGTCGTCGGGAACAACAACGTCATCGAAAGCTCGTCGAACGCGCTCGTCGAGTTCGCTCATGACAGCGCCTCCTTCAACTGCTTTTTGCCACGCGCAATCCACGAATACACAGTGTTGACGGGAGCGTCCACCATGTTCGCTATCTCGGGAGCGGTATACCCTTCGCAAAGAGAAAGGTACAGCGGGGTGCGAGGCGGGTCGTCGAGGCCGCGCATCGCATCGATCACCTCGCTCTCAAAAGACGCAGGCTGGGTCGCAGGATCGTTCGACATCGCGTCGTCCGCACAAGAGGACTCGAGCGAAACCGCTCGCCGGCTCGCTGCTTTCAGCATATCTTTGCACACGTTGGCAGTAACGCGTAGCAGCCACGCCTTACGGTGCTCGTCGTCGTTGAAGCGCATCTGGTCGGACAGCGCATACTTGAGAAACGCGTCCTGAAAAGCGTCTTGCGCATCGATATGGGATCGGAAATACAGCACGCACACGCGCCAAACGGCGTCGCCGTGCCGCTCCATTGCGCCCTCGATGTCGTCCTGCGCCCGCATGGCTATCGGTTTTGAAGCGTTTCGACGGTTAACGATTCATGCAACCGTGACGACCGACGCCATTTCCATGATGGCCGCATCCACCGCCAATACCCTGACCGCAGGCACCCGAGCCGTAATTGTCGCATACGCCATCGTTGTCGGCATCGATGAAACCAGGGCAAGCATTTCGGTCGCTTTCGCATACGTCGCACACGCCGTTGCCATCCTCATCGATAAAGCCAGGGCAATTTCCGCGCCCGACCGTGCGATTATCCTGCGCCGCATTGTCGGCTCCGTCGATGCGCGATTCACGCGCAAAAGAAGCCGTAGGCTCGGGCAACGCCGCATCGCCCCTTCCTGCCGTGCCCGACGCGTACGCCGCAAGAACCTCGGCATCGCTTTCCGGGCACCAAACCTGTCGAACTCCGTTCGCGAAAGCGATCGTGGGCACGATAAGCAGCACCAGAGCCACGGCTGCAATGATCGCGAAAGTCCTCTTCTTCATGGTTGCTCCTCTTGTCGCGGTTTGCTCTTTATCTACAACACGAATGAGCTGCTTTCATCCTTGCAGGATTTTTTCCAACTCGCAACTATTTTCCGAAACCGCATCGAGCCGATATCGACGAGCAAACCATGCCCTCCATGAACAATCATGTATGTAGACGCATCCGACACTGCGCAAAGACGGGCCCAGGCCCCTTCCCCGCCTCGAACGCAAGACGTACACGCGCCGACATCGCGGAGGCCCGCCGCGTCTGCAAAAACCCGTTTGGTGAACGGTTTGGAGATGCGGAAAACGCAGCGGGGAGGGCTTAAAGAAGAGGGGACGTGGTGGCGTCTGCCCCCGCATCTTCATCGAACCTTGGAACGCCGCCGAAGATGGCGAAGATGGCGAAACCGTTCGCCAAACGACTTTTTGCACCACGAAAAGAAACGTCTCCGTTGGGCCACCATTGGCATGGGCGTCTACGTTAAACCAAGATCGATACGAACCCATATTCTTCTAGCTCCGAGCCGGACCCCTCCGGTCAGACGCCCCGCAAGGCCCCCGCCTGACGGATCGGGGGCTTCCGAGGCGTATGGGCGGTCCGCGCGCGGCGGGGCCGATCTGGCCTATAGCAATCTTGGTTTGACAGAGACGGGTGGGCGGGTTGGCACGAAATGGCGGTTAAGAACGATTTTTACGCTCCTTGCAGGAACATTTTCGGAGAAACACCAGGTCGCGAAATTCGATCCCGTTGGAAAATCGTTCTTAACCGTCATTTCGTGCTAAAGCCTTCATGAGCCTATGACAAACCAGGATTGACAGAGAGGCCCCGGGCTTTGGCGGGTTTTGACGGAAAACCGCCCTGGAGGACGGCGGATCGCCGCCCTTTCGGCATCGGCGCACCCCGCGCATCCGCGACTCCCCCGATCAGGGACACGGCATGGATCTCGCTCGGCAAAGCGGCCGCGAGGTGGCCGCGGTTTTCCGTCAAAACCCGCCACGAACCGGCCTCTCTCCATCCCAAACCATCGCCAACATAGGCCGGGTCGGACCGCTGCGCGCGACCCGTTCCGGCGAACACGGACCCGCGCCGATGGAGGTTCGACACGCACGCGGGCCCGAAACGGCACGGATCACATCTTGCGCATAGGTCGCCGAACGCCTTCCCGTCCCGACGGAGGCGTTTTCCCGGGTCGGAGTATTCGTCGGAGCCGCCGCCAGCTCCTCGGGGCGCTTTTTCGGAAGGAAACCTATGTACACGACGCGATCTCTGCCGGTTCGGGCCGAAGTCTGCGTCAAACCAGAGTCGGCAGAGGCTGAATCGGCCCGCTGGGCAAGGCCCTGTCGGCGGCGCAGGAGGCCCCGTCCGCTGGACGAGGGGGCCTCCGAAGCGCCCGGTCTCAGGAAGCTCGGCTCGAGACTCGACGAGCACAAGTTCGTGTCAATTCTGGTTTAGCAGAGAGAAAAGGGGACCGCGAAAACGACCAAAGGGATCGGAGGAAAGGGCTGGTGAAAACCACTTTCGACAGTCATACGAAGCAAGAGAGTAACCGACAAAAGAAGGCGGCGAAGCTGGAGCCTTCCCCATGAAGCCCCTCTGAGCGCTCGCAGCAACCGAAACGAAGCAGTCGGTACCTGCGGCAACCAACGTCTACACCCTCGCGCGGCCCTCTTGAATCGCGCAGCGGGCGACCCGAGGGCCGCCCGCTGGCGAAGGCAAAAGGATGTGCGATCAAACTACACGAACCTGACGAACTTGCGCTTGCCCACTTGCACGACCGCTCCGGCAAGCAGCGCGGGGTCGACGTTGTAGGACTTCGCAGGGAGCGCTTCCCCGTTCACCTTGACGCCGCCGCCGTCGATGAGGCGGCGCGCCTCGCCGGCGCTGGCGGCCAGCCCCGCGTCGGCGAGCAGCTTGGCCAAGTAGACCGCGCCCTCGTCGTTCGGCGTGAGGTCGGCTGCGAACTCGGGAATGTCGTCGGGCACGGCGTGCTGCTTGAACACGAGGTCGAACTGCTCCTCGGCCGCCTGCGCCGCCGCCTTGTCGTAGTAGGCGGCCACGATGTTCTGCGCGAGGGCGCGCTTCACCTTGTTGGGGTGCAGCTCGTCGGCGGTCAGACCGCGCTCGATTTCGTCGATCTCGTCCACCGGCAGCGCCGAGGCGAGGCGGTAGTACTTCACCATGAGCTCGTCGGGGATGGACATGACCTTGCCGAACATGTCGGCCGGTTCGTCGGTGAGGCCGATGTAGTTGCCGTAGCTCTTCGACATCTTCTGCACGCCGTCGGTGCCCTCGAGCAGCGGGAGCGTGAGGCACACCTGCGGCTCCATGCCCATCTTCTCCATGAGCTCGCGGCCGGCGAGCAGATTGAACAGCTGGTCGGTGCCGCCGAGTTCGACGTCGGCCTCGATGACCACCGAGTCGTAGGCCTGCATGAGCGGGTAGAGGAATTCGTGCAGACTGATGGACTGATTGTTCGTGTAGCGGTTGTGGAAGTCATCGCGCTCGAGGATGCGGGCCACCGTGAAGTTGCTGGCCAGCTTCAGCAAGCCCTCCATGTTGAGGGAGAGCAGCCATTCGGAGTTGTAGCGCAGGGTGGTCTTCTCGGGATCGAGGATTTTGAACGCCTGGTCGACGTAGGTTTGGGCGTTCGCCTTGATCTGCTCGGACGTGAGCTGCGGGCGCGTGGAGTTGCGGCCCGAGGGATCGCCGATGAGCGCGGTGCCGTCGCCGATGATGAGCGTGACGCCGTGGCCGAGATCCTGGAACTGACGCAGCTTGCGCAGCGGCACGGCGTGGCCGAGGTGGATGTCGGGAGCCGTGGGGTCGACGCCCAGCTTGATGTTGAGCGGCTTGCCACGCTTGAGCTTTTCAAGCAGCGCGCTTTCCGGCACGATCTGCGCCGCGCCGGAAGCGATGATATGCAGTTGTTCTTCCGCGGATAGCATCGGATCCTCTTTCTCTGGGTACGTAGCTTGCGATTCTACCATAGTAGGTAAACGCCGTCTCGGCCCGCCTCACGGATCAAGCAATGTCGGGGTTCAAGCAATGTCGGGGTTCAAGCAATGTCGGGGTTCAAGCAATGTCGGGGTTCAAGCAATGTCGGGGTGGCGGGGGCTGGTGCGGGGTGACAGAGGGACGGGGATAATGTCACATTCCCAGAAGTTTCGCAAAGTCGCATCTCGCTGGGGAA
>NZ_PPEL01000129.1 GCF_002899695.1 Rubneribacter badeniensis | reverse complement strand
CCCGCCCCTATCGGCCCCGCACGCCGCACCCCACACATTCGCCCTCGCCGACACGCATCTTCACCAGCACGCGCTCTCGCTACCCACACTGCTCTTCCCCACGTGACAGCGTGACAGGGGGACGGGGATAATGTCACATTCCCCGATATCTTTCAGCTGTTGAAAGCATACGGGAATGTGACATTATCCCCGTCCCCCTGTCACGCCCCGTCGCGCCCATGCACGCCTCATCCACCGGCAACTACCCGGTTCAGGTAGGCCCTCATCGGCCAAAACGCTCAATACTACCCGCAGGCGGGTGTGGTGCCCATCGCCTGGAGAGGCGTAAGGTGCGAGGTGTCGCAGCGAGCCGAAGGCCGCAGCGCGAGGGAGACGACAACGCGTCAGCGCAGCGAGCGCAAGCACAGCCAACGCAATCAACGCGAAAGCCGCAGGAGGCGCGCAAAACAGAGTGCGCGCCGCGGCATGACGCCCCCCCTGCGAGCCCCATCGAAACGCCGCGACGACAGCAGGAGAGGGAACACCTCTGCTACACACAAGGGAAGGAGCATTCACATGAACAAGGGATTGAGCCGTCGCGCGTTCCTGGGCCTCGGTGCCACGGCAGCCGCTGCGGCGGGCGTGGCCGGCCTCGCAGGTTGCGCGCCGCAGCAAAGCGGCACCGCGAGCAGCGGCAGCGACAGCGCTGACGGAGCGGCCTCCGGCGTCGCGCCCACCGAGTACACCCCCGATTTCCTGACGCCTCCGCCAGTTCCCACCGATGTCAAGGAGGAGAAGGACTGCGAAGTCCTCGTCATCGGCCTGGGCCTTGCCGGCACCGCCGCCGCCAAGGCGGCCGCCGAGGCTGGCAAGAAGGTCATCGTGCTCGAGAAACAGCCCGAGGACGGCTACACCGTCATCTCCATGGCCGGCGACTTCGGCGTGGTGGGCTCGCAGATCCAGAAGGACCTCGGCATCGAGTGGGCGCCGAAGGAAGACATCATGAACGAGTACGTCAAAGAGACTGGCGGTCGCTGCGACACGTGGATGATGAGCTACTGGTACGATCACTCCGGCGAGGACTTCGACTGGTTCATCGAAGGTTCCGACTACGAGGTGCTCAAGTCCACCGCCGCCAACCGTGAGACGGACAAGCCGAACTTCATCCGCCCGAAGTGCTTCCCCAAGCTGGAAACGTACAACTACAAGGAAGAACTGTACCCCTACTTCCACGGCACCATCACGGCGAACCCGAACATGCAGTGGTGCTGCCAGGCCGCATGCGACGCCGCCAAGGCCGCCGGAGCCGAGATCATCTACGGCGCTGAAGGCGAGCAGCTCTTCAAGGACGGCGAGGCCGTGGCGGGTGCCTACGCCAAAACGTCCGACGGCTACATCAAGATCAACGCCAAGGCCACCATCCTCTGCACCGGCGACTACGGTGCGAACCCGGAGATGCGCCACTACTACGCACCGTGGACCGAGGAGTTCCAGGGCGGCTACGACGACGGCCAGGGCCAGCTCATGGGCATCTGGGCCGGCGGCTGGATGGAGCTGGGCCCGCACGCGCCGATGACGCACCACATGGGCGGCGCTCTGGGTGTGGACAGCTACCTGCAGCTGAACATGGAGGGCAAGCGCTTCATGAACGAGGACGTGCCCGGCCAGAACATCGCCGACGAGCACACGCGCCAGCCCGTCGCCAAAGATCCCGAGCTTGCCGCAGCGGGCGTGAAGGCGTGGCAGATCTTCGACAGCAAGTGGCCCGAGCAGATCATCCACATGCCCGACGGCCATGGCTACACCACCTACTTCATTCCCGAGGAAGAGGCTGCGAACTACGAGACGGTGCTGTCGGGCTTCGGTCTGGGCTACACCACGCAGGCCATGGTGGACGAGGCCGTCGACGTCAAGTGCGACACGCTTGAAGAGCTGGCCGAGCAGACGGGTCTGCCCTACGAGACGATGAAGGCCGAGATCGAGCGCTACAACGAACTGTGCCACAACGGCTACGACGAGGACTTCGGCAAGATGTCCAAGCGCATGTTCCCCGTCGAGAACCCGCCGTACTACGCATGCAAGTTCGGCAATGCGGGCATGCTGGTCATGTTCGGCGGCCTCGAGTGCAACCACGACCTGCAGGTGACGAAGGACGGCACGAACGACCCGATCCCCGGCCTGTACGTGGCTGGCAACACGATGGGCCGCCGCCTCCAGGTGGACTACCCCGTGGTCGTGGCCGGCATCAGCCTGGCCACCGCGCTGAGCTTCGGGCGTCTGGCCGGCATGAACGCCGCCGCCAGCGTGTAAAGCAGCGCGAGCAAGCACATTCGCGGGGCGGCTGCCCTCCCTCCCCTTAACAGCCGCCCCGACCTTCAACAAGCCCCCGCTTCCCCAGCGGGGGCTTTCTTTGGTCTTCCGGGCGTTGCAAGGGGCGTGACAGGGGCGTGGCAGGGGGACGGGGATAATGTCACATTCCCTGATATCTCTCGGCTGTTGAAAGCATGCGGGTGTTGAAAGCATGCGGGAATGTGACATTATCCCCGTCCCCCTGCCACGCCCCTCTACGCCGTCTTCCAGAAGTCGCGAGAGAGCGCTTGGCGGTCGGACTGGCCCGTCTTCTGCAGGATGTTGTGCACATGCACCTTCACCGTGCTCAGCGCCAGGTGCATGGACGAGGCGATGTTCTGATTGTCCTTCCCCAGCAGCACGTAACGCAACACCTCGCACTCGCGTTCCGACAGCTGGTGACGCCGTCCGTACGCTAGCAGATTCGCATCGATAAGCTCCTCCTGACGCCCGCCTCCGCGCATGGGAGGCCGCTCGAAGCGCAGCGAGAGCGAGCGCACCGCGTCGCGGCACGCCAGAAACGCGCATCCCAGCATCAGCACGTTCTCCGAGAAGTTGCGCTCCGGAGCATAGACGCGCGGCCCGATGAGAATCGGCTCAGGCGCCAAGAACACCAGCACGTCTTCCAGCACCACGCATGATCCCAGAACCCACAGCGCCACATACAGAATGCGATGACGTCGAAGGCGGCTCCGCTCGTCGTCGTTTCTCGTCATGGCGTACCACACGCCGGCGAACAAAAGCATCCAGAACAAATAGGCCTCGCGCATGAAGAAGAACCAAAACGACCGCTCGTCACCCTCGGGCACAAAAAGCAGGCACGCGAGGCTGCCCACCACGAACACGACAGCGGGCGTCACCTTGAGCGCACGGCGCGCCTCACCCAAGTACTCGCACAGAAGCAACCAAAACGACGTGAGGAAACCGCCGCCGCTCACTATAAGAGCGAGCGACACAACGAGGGCGTACCCCCCCCCCAGCCCCACGGTGTCCTCCGTGAAGAAGTCGCCTTGGAACACCCAAGCCACATCGAAGAAGTAGAACAGAAATCCGAAGAACGAGAACAGCATAAGCCGCTTGCGCGACACCAGATACGACGAAAGACACGTGGCCGAAGCGAGGACGGAACCCAGCATCACGAACAACGTGTAGTGGAAGAGCGCGAACCCCACAATCGAACACCTCGCAATCGTCTCTGCGCAACGTCGATGACCCGCATCATCATAGCGCATGTTCGCATCGCGCGGCCCCGACGTTCCCAAGCAAGCCGTCCTACTCGGCCCCCATCGCTCCGACACCGTGTCTACAGTCTCCCATCTGCAGTTTAGCGAGGGTGTAGCGGCTTTTCGCACCCGCTACACCCACAATGCATCCACCGGTAAACCCCGCTTACATCTTTTCTTCACAATTCGAAGAGCGCATGGTGGAACCACGACGACGCGACGGCGGGCAATCGCCTCAAAGCGACCGCCCAACCGGAGTGTACTTGGCGAAGAAAGGCGCTATCGCACCGTAAGCGAGACAACCAACAAAGGAGGTCGCATATGTCAGGAGTGAACGTCAAGAGCGAGATCAAGCCCTTGAAGAAGGTTCTCCTTCATCGCCCGGGCAAAGAGCTTCTGAACCTGACGCCGAACACGCTCGAGGAGCTTCTGTTCGACGACATCCCGTTTCTGAAGGTGGCCCAGGAGGAGCACGACGCCTTCGCCCAGGCCCTTCGCGACAACGGCGTGGAGGTGTTCTACCTGGAAGACCTCATGGCCGAGGTGCTTGAAGGCAACCCCGAGCTGCGCGAGAAGTTCCTCAAGCAGTGGATCGAGGAGGCGGGCATCCGCACCGAGCGCTACCAGAAGATCATCTTCGACTATATGCAGCAGAACTACCCCGATGCGAAGGACTTCGTCCTGAAGACGATGGAGGGCATCAACCTGGCCGAGTTGCACACGGACAAGTCGAACTCGCTCGTCGACCTCGTGTCCGAGTCGTCGAAGATGGTCGTCAAGCCCATGCCGAACCTCTACTTCACCCGCGACCCGTTCGCGATGATCGGCAACGGCGTGTCCATCAACCGCATGTACTCCGAGACTCGCAACCGCGAGACGATCTACGGCGAGTACATCTTCGCGCATCACCCCCTGCTCAAGGGCACTCCGCAGTACTACAGCCGCTACAGCGCGTTCCACATCGAGGGCGGCGACATCCTCAACATCAACGAGCACGTGCTGGCCATCGGCATCTCGCAGCGCACCGAGCCCGACGCCATCGACGAGATCGCCCACAACATCTTCAACGATCCCACCAGCCCCATCGACACCATCCTGGCGTTCAACATCCCGAACTCCCGCGCATTCATGCACCTCGACACGGTGTTCACGCAGATCGACGTGGACAAGTTCACCATCCACCCCGGCATCATGGGGCCGCTCACGGTGTTCGAGATCACGCCCGAGGGCTCAGGCATCAAGGTGCGCGAGATGAACGACACGCTGGAGAGCATCCTTGAGAAGTACGTCGGTCGCCCGGTGGAGCTCATCCCCTGCGGCGGCGGCGACCGCATCGCAGCCGAGCGCGAGCAGTGGAACGACGGCTCGAACACGCTGTGCATCGCTCCCGGCAAGATCGTGGTGTACGAGCGCAACGACGTCACGAACAAGGTGCTGCGCGACAAGGGCCTCGACCTCATCATCGTCCCCTCGGCCGAGCTCTCCCGTGGCCGTGGCGGTCCGCGCTGCATGAGCATGCCCATCGAGCGCGAGGACTAAAAACAGCCTCGCCTCTTATTCCTGATGTTTGCACCCGCGCGTCCGGATCCGGTTAGTTTTGGCGAACGAGAGCCGGATCCGGGCGAGGCGGTGGCAATACACGGGCCCGCGTGATTTCGTCCTGTTGTCTACCCGCAACAGCCGAAACCCGCGGGCCCTCGTTTGTCCGCGCTCCTTCGCGCCCCCTCGCGATCTCGAACGCAAGAGCCTAACCGTTCGCGCTCCTTCGCAAACCGCACGCCCTCTGCCACGTACTTGCCATCACGCCAATACCCCACCATCACGCCGCCATACGCCAATGGAGAGCGATTCCTTTGACCGAGCCTTCGAAAAGCCCCTTTTTCCACAAAATCGGATCCGTCCCTGTTAAACCGCTGCTGACGTAGGCCGGGCCGGATCGCCGCGCACGGCTCTGGTCCGGCGCCTCGGAAGGCTCCATCCGTTGGGCGAGATCCTTCCGAGGCGCCGGACCAAAGGGAGTCCGAACTCGAGATCTGGCGAGCGCAAGCTCGTGCTAATCCTGGTTCAACAGCAGATCGAGCCTTTTCGACGTAAAAACCAACAAATCGGGGGTGCGGACAAAAAGTTGGACACTCCGGTGTCCGGATTGGAGTCCGCATGTACCCGTTGGAGACCAGGGAGCTCGCCGTGGAGGCCGTCGCGGCGGGGTTCAGCCTGACCGAGGCGGCCGAGC
>NZ_PPEL01000128.1 GCF_002899695.1 Rubneribacter badeniensis | reverse complement strand
TGTCAGAGCACGACTGCGGGTTGGGGTGGGGGGCGAGGCCCGCCGCCGTCTTCGCAGGTTGCCCGGTCGTGCGTTGCGCTGCGGCGGCCTTTCACCGCGCCCCGCGGAGGGCACGCTTCGCGCTGCGATGGGCGCCTTCGGCATCGTTCGCGTGGCTGCCATCTTGGTGCCATCTGGGGGGTTTCGTCTGTTGTTGGAAAAAGGGCGGGGACGGGGTCTGACCGTTCGCGGTCGGGCGCGTAACGGGTTGGCTGCTCGGGCACGCGGCGGGCGTCGGCCGCTCCGATGTCGCTACCATGGATGGGCGACGGTGCGGTCTACGGCGACGGGAGGCGTTATGGCAGGTCGGAAGCATGAGGCAATGAATGGTCCCGATCTCAAGCGACGTTTCTTCGCAAGCCTTGTGCTGTCTGTTCCCGTGCTGCTGCTGTCCTCGCCGATGGGGTTCGCGCTGTCCGTGTCGCTGTCGTTTCCCGGTTCTGATTGGGCCGTCGCGGCACTCGCCACCGCGCTCTACGCGTACGGCGGCTGGCCGTTTCTGCGCGGCGCGGCAGACGAGCTGCGCAGACGCCAGCCGGCGATGATGACGCTCGTGGCGCTTGGCATCACCACGGCGTACGCCTACAGCGTCTACGCGTTCGCGCAGCGCAGCATCCTCGGCGCGTCCGATACGCACATGGACTTCTTCTGGGAGTTGGCCACGCTCGTCGACATCATGCTGTTGGGCCATTGGATCGAGATGCGGGCCGTCATGGGGGCGGGCGACGCGCTCAAGGAGATGGCCGGGCTTCTGCCCGCCGACGCGCGCGTTCGCCGCGCCGACGGCGCGGTCGTCGACGTGCCGCTCGACGAGGTGCGGGTGGGGCAGACCGTTGTGGTGGGCGCGGGGGAGAAGGTGCCGGCCGACGGCGAAGTGGTCGAGGGGTCGTCGCAGGTGAACGAGGCGCTTGTCACGGGGGAGGCGCGTGCGGTGGCGAAAGCGGCGGGGGATGCGGTGTTCGGAGGCTCGCTCAACGGCGACGGCACGCTGCTCGTCCGGGTGACCGGCACGGGAGAGTCGGGCTACCTCGCCCAGGTCATGCGGCTCGTCTCCGAAGCCCAGCAGGAGAAATCGCGGGCCGAGGTGCTCTCCGACAAGGTGGCGCGCTGGCTGTTCTATGCGGCGGTGGCGGCGGGCGCAGCCTCGTTCGCGGCGTGGCTGGCCGTGACAGGGGAGGAAGGCGTGGCGCTCGAGCGCATGGTAACGGTGCTCGTCATCGCGTGCCCTCACGCGCTCGGTCTGGCCATTCCGCTCGTTGCGGCGCGCTCCACGTCCATCGGGGCGCGAAACGGCCTGCTCGTGCGCCGTCGTCGCGCGCTCGAGACGGTGCCGAAGGCAGACATGGCCATGATGGACAAGACCGGCACGCTCACCGAAGGCGATTTCCGCGTGGTGGAGTTGAGCGTGCTTCCTTCCGATTCCACCTCCGAAGCCTCTTCAGCTTCCGCTCCTGTCCTCGACTCCACCTCAGCGCTCGCCATCATGGCCGCCCTCGAGGCATCCTCTTCGCATCCGCTTGCCGCGGGCATCGTGCGCGCGGCGACCGAGCGCGGGGTGCGCCCCGCGCCCGTGCGCGACGTGAGGGCGCTTGCGGGCATCGGCGTGCAGGGCGTGCTCGACGATGGCTCGCATGCTCTCGTCGCGAGCGCGCGGCACCTTGACGACCAGGGCATCCCCTACGACCGCGATGCCTTCGCCCGGCTTTCGGCGCGCGGGCTCGCCGTCAGCTACCTGGTCGTGAACGGCGCGGCGCGCGCCGTCGTCGCTCAGGGCGACCAGGTCAAGCCTTCGGCGCGCGAGGCGGTCGCGCAGCTCAAGGCCCGCGGCGTCGCCCCCGTCATGCTCACCGGCGACAACGAGCGCGCGGCCCGCGCCGTCGCCCGCACGCTCGGCATCGACGAGTTCCACGCTGGATTGCTGCCGCAGGACAAGGGGCGCCTCGTGCGCCAGCGCCGCGCGGCCGGCGACGTCGTCGTGATGGTGGGCGACGGCATCAACGACGCTCCCGCCCTCGCGCAAGCCGACGTGGGCGTGGCTATCGGCGCCGGCACCGACGTCGCCATCGACTCAGCCGATGTCGTGCTCGTGAAAAGCGATCCTGCCGACATCGTGCGCTTGCTCGACCTCGGCGCGAGCACTTCCCGCAAGGTCAAGCAGAACCTGTGGTGGGGCGCGGGCTACAACATCGTGGCCATTCCGCTGGCCGCCGGCGTGCTCGCGCCTGTGGGCATCGTGCTCAGCCCGGCTGTCGGGGCCATCCTCATGAGCCTTTCGACGGTCATCGTCGCCGCGAACGCCCTCACGCTGAAAGCATGAGACAAGTGCGGACAAGTGCGAGATGAGGCAATTGTCAACCGAGGCTTCCATTTTGCGTGCGGTTCGTTTATGATGGTTCTGTTGCACAGGGCTAACTCGTTTGGGAGGCGCTATGAACGACGCGGTAGGCGCAAGCAGCGCGTTTCCGCTCCCGCTGCTGCAGAGCGGCGAAAACGCCGTCATCGTGAAGGTGGGCGGTCGCGGAGAGCTGCATCGCCATTTAGAGACGCTCGGCTTCGTGGAGGGTGCCGACGTCACTGTGGTGTCGGAGGCGGCGGGCGACCTGATCGTTGAGGTCAAGGGAACCCAGGTGGCGCTCGATCGCAGCGTCGCATCGCGCATCATGGCGCGCGCCGCCGCATAGGGCGCTTTCCGGCGGGTTGGTCGCTCGCTTTTGCGCGCGGCAGCAGGGTGCGCAAGGCGGGCGGTTGAGGGAAGCGAAGGAATCGAGCGAGGGAAAGGAGTTTGGGGATGGCAGAATCCCAAGAGCGGACGCTGCGCGACGTGCGCATCGGCGATACGGCCACCGTTCGCCGCCTGAAGGGCGAGGGCGCGCTCAAGCGGCACATCATGGACATGGGCATCACGAAGGGCACGGACGTGTTCGTGCGCAAGGT
This sequence comes from Rubneribacter badeniensis, assembly GCF_002899695.1. Taxonomy (GTDB): domain Bacteria; phylum Actinomycetota; class Coriobacteriia; order Coriobacteriales; family Eggerthellaceae; genus Rubneribacter; species Rubneribacter badeniensis. The sequence goes on along the minus strand of NZ_PPEL01000128.1, from coordinate 2,937 downwards.
CGCGCCGCTCGGCGACCCCATCGAGGTCACCGTGCGCGGCTACGAGCTGTCGCTGCGCAAGAGCGAGGCCGAGAGCATCCTCGTCCAGTAGCGCGGGATGCGCGGGTGCTTCGCGCGAAGCGCCTGGAAACAGCGGGAAGCGGCGCTATGTGGCGCCTCTTTTTCGCCGATGGGTTACCAGTAGCTAACTCATCAGAGATGAATGGAGATGGAAAGGCAGAACATGGGTATTCGCATAGCGCTTGCCGGCAACCCGAACTGCGGCAAGACCACGATGTTCAACGACCTGACCGGTGCCAACCAGTACGTGGGCAACTGGCCGGGCGTGACCGTGGAAAAGAAGGAGGGCAAGTACACGCGCGACAAGGACGTGATCATCACGGACTTGCCGGGCGTCTACTCGCTCTCGCCGTACTCGCCCGAGGAGATCGTGACGCGTGACTACCTTTTGGAGGGCGGTCCCGACGTCGTGATCAACCTCGTGGACGCCACGAACCTCGAGCGCAACCTTTACCTGACGACGCAAGTCCTCGACCTGGGCCTTCCGGTGGTCGTGGCGCTCAACATGATGGATCTCGTACGCAAAAACGGCGACAAGATCGATGTGGCGAAGCTCTCGAAGCGCCTGGGCTGCCCGGTGGTCGAGACGTCCGCGCTCAAGGGCCAGGGCATGGACGAACTTATCAAGACGGCCGTCGATGCGGCCAAGAAGAAGGCGGCTCCCACGCCCGATCTGCGCTTCGTCGCCGAAGTGGAGGGCCCCATCAAGCAGATCTCCGACCTCCTCGGCTCGCGCGTGCCCGCCTCCACGGCGCGCTGGTACGCCATCAAGCTTCTGGAGGGCGAGCAGCGCACCATCGACTCGCTCAAGCTTCCCGCGGCCGACCTGAAGACGATCGACGCCGCCCGCGAGGCCATGGAGAACGCGCTCGACGACGATGCCGAAAGCGCCATCACCGTGGCGCGCTACGACGCCATCGGCGACGTGGTGGCCGAGACGGTGAAGAAGTCCGCGAAGGGCCTTTCCCTCACGCAGAAGATCGATCGCGTGGTCACGAACCGCGTTTTGGGTCTGCCCATCTTCATCGTGGTCATGGCGTTCGTGTACTGGCTGGCCATCTCCGTGGGCACCGGCGTGGTCACCGACTGGGCCAACGACGGCATCTCCGGCGACGGCTTTCTGTACACGGGCGGCGGGGCCTACGAAGAGGCCGTCGGCGCCTGGGAAGAGGAAGTGGCCGCCGCCGAGGAGGCCGGCGCGAGCGAGGACGAGCTTGCGGCCTTGGCCGAGGAGGAGCCCGATCCCGCCGAGTTCGGCCTGTGGATCCCCGGCCTCGGAGCCATCATCGGCGACGCGCTTGAAAGCGCGCAGGTGGCCGACTGGATGCAGAGCTTGGTCATGGACGGCATTGTGGCCGGCGTGGGCGCCGTTATCGGCTTCATTCCGCAGATGATCATCCTGTTCTTGCTGCTCGCGTTCTTGGAGGGCTGCGGATATCTGGCCCGCGTGGCGTTCATCATGGACCGCATATTCCGCCGCTTCGGCCTGTCCGGCAAGAGCTTCATTCCCATGCTCGTGGCATCCGGCTGCGGCGTGCCCGCCGTCATGGCCACCAAGACCATCGAGAACGAACGCGACCGTCGCATGACCATCATGACGACGACCATGATCCCCTGCGGCGCGAAGATGCCCATCATCGCGCTCGTGTTCGGCGCCATCGCCGGCGGCAACACCGAGGAGACGTGGTGGATCGCGCCGATGTTCTACTTCCTCGGCGTCATCGCCATCATCATCTCCGGCATCATGCTCAAGAAGACCAAGATGTTCGCGGGCGAAGCGTCCCCGTTCGTCATGGAGCTTCCCTCGTACCACCTGCCCACGGTGAAGTCGATCCTTCTGTCCACGTGGGAGCGCATCAAGAGCTACGTGGTGAAGGCCGGTACGATCATCTTCCTGTCCACCATCGTCATCTGGCTGCTCATGAACTTCGGCGACGCGGGCGAGGGCTTCGGCCTGCTCGACCAGGAGACTGAGCTGCAGTACAGCCTCATGGCCGGTCTGGGCAACGCGATCGGCTGGATCTTCGCGCCGCTCGGGTTCGGCGATTGGCAGGCCACGGTCACGTCCATCACGGGCCTCGTGGCGAAGGAGAACGTCGTGGCCACGGTGGGCATCCTCACCAGCGTGGGCGAGCTCGGCGAGACCGACCCCGACATGTGGATGGCCTTCGCCACCATGTTCGGCGGCTCGGCGGCGGCCATCATGGCCTTCTGCGCCTTCAATCTTCTGTGCGCGCCGTGCTTCGCCGCCATCGGCACCATCCGTCGCCAGATGGAGAGCGCGAAGTGGACGTGGTTCGCCATCGGCTACATGACGGTGTTCGGCTGGGCCGTGGGCCTCATGTTCTACCAGTTGGGAGGTTTGGCCCTGGGCGAGGTGTCCTTCAACGTGTGGACGGTGGTGGCCCTCGCGGTTTTGGCCGGCATGCTGTTCCAGCTGTTCCGTCCGATGCCCGCCGTCAAGAAGGCCGGTGCTTCGGAGGAGCTCGAGGCCGGCGCGGGCGCGGCTGCGTAGCTTGCGGAGCGAGGTTCGGGGAAAGGAAGCGCCATGCTCGTCTCAACCACAGTCGTAGGGTTGATCATCGCGGGGCTCGCGTTCTTGTCGGTGCGCCGGTTGTGGCGCAACGGCCTGTGCGACTGCCATAAGGACAGCCCCTACGGCGACGGCTGCGCAGGAGGGTGCGCCGGCTGCTCCGGCTGCGCTGCCGCTGCGCGCATGGCCGCCGACCTCGAGCGAGCCGCCGAGGCGAACCGCCAGCGTTGATCGCGCCGTGCGTGTCTGTTTCCAAGGCCGGAAGGGTTCTCCCTTCCGGCCTCGGCCTGTTTCAGGCGGCGCGCGACGGGGTGGGGCGGCGCGGAAGGGGGGGGGGCGGAGGG
>NZ_PPEL01000127.1 GCF_002899695.1 Rubneribacter badeniensis | reverse complement strand
GGGCGGCGGCGCGGCTGCCGGCAAGGGCGGCAAGCCCGCGGCGAAGGATGCCGCGCCTGCGGGCGGCGCTGCGCCCGCCGACGACGCCGACGAGGACGCGAGTCGTGCCTAAGCGCGCATCGATATCGCGCAGGATCGCGAGGGCGGCGCGCCGTATGGGCGCGGCCGCCCTCGCGGCGTGCCTTTCGTGCGCGCTCGTGCTGACGGGGTGCGTCGACCAGCATCCCGAGCGCGTCGCGCGCGAGGACGGCACCTACGAGCCGCGCATCGTGGCCACCTCGCCCGCCGTCGCCGAGATATGCGACAAGCTCGACCTCGACCTCGTGGGCGTGCCCACCACGTCGCGCGGTCTGCCCGAGCGCTACGCCGACCTCGACCAGGTGGGCACGGCCATGGCCCCTGACCTGGAGATCTTGAAGTCGCTGCGCCCCGACTACGTGCTCTCTCCCAACTCGCTGCAAAGCGATCTGCAACCGAAGTACGCCTCGGCCATGATGGCCTCGGTGTTCCTCAACCTGCGCAGCGTGCAGGGCATGTACGACTCCATCTCCTACCTGGGCGAGAAGTTCGGCCGCGAGGAGCAAGCCCAAGCGCTCGTTAGCGAGTACACCCAGTTCATCGAGGAGTATCGCGCGCAGAACGAAGGCAAGGAAGCGCCGACGGTGCTCATCTTGATGGGCGTCCCCGGCTCGTATGTGGTGGCCACGCCGAACAGCTACGTGGGCAGCCTCGTGGAGCTGGCCGGCGGGCAGAACGTCTACGCCGACTCCGAAGAGGAGTTCATCAACGTGAACACCGAGGACATGCAGGCGCGCGACCCCGACATCATCCTGCGCACGTCGCATGCCCTGCCCACCCAGGTGATGGCCATGTTCGCCAACGAGTTCGCCACGAACGACATTTGGAAGCACTTCCGCGCCGTGCAGGAGGGGCAGGTGTACGACCTTCCCTCCGACAAGTTCGGCATGAGCGCCGAGTTCAACTACCCCGAGGCGCTCGAGGTCTTGCAGCCCATCCTCTACGGAGAGCAGGAGGGCAGCGACGGCACCACGGTGGGCGAACAGGCGGCTGCCGCAGCGGCCGAGGCCTTGGCCGCGGGCAATGCCGAAGCCGTTGCCGATGCGGTCGCCGACATGACGGGCAGCGCGGGCGGCTCAGGCTCCGGGGTGGCCAGCATCGTAGACAAACAGGAATAAGGAAGGTATCGCATGGTAAGCCCCTTGCGCAAAGCGGCGGCGTTCGTCGTCACGGCGGTGGCGCTTGTCGCGCTGTTTCTGGTCGCCGTGAACGCGGGAAGCCTGCAGGTGACCCCCGAACAGCTGTTCAACGGCCTGTTCGTGGCGTACGACGACACCGTGTCCACGATCTACGACCTGCGCTTCCCCCGCATCTTCATCGCGATGGTGGGCGGCGCGGCCACGGCGGTGTCGGGCGTGCTTCTGCAGGCCGCCATCCGCAACCCGCTGGCCGATCCGGGCATCATCGGCATCAGCTCCGGCGCGTCGCTGGCCGCCGTGCTGGTCACCGGGTTCTTCCCGGCGCTTCTGTTCTTCACGCCCGTGTTCGCGTTCGCCGGCGGGCTTATCGCGTTTCTGCTCGTGTACAGCCTGTCGTGGCGCGGCGGGCTGTCGCCTCTGCGCATCATCCTCGTGGGCGTGGCGGTGAGCACCATGTTCACGGGCATCATGTCGGCGTTCAGTTCGAGCGGCGGGGCCACCTCCAGCAGCGTGACCAGCCTCGTGGACGCCAACATCACGATGAAGACCTGGGACGACTTCCAGACGATCGCCATCTACGGGGCCATCGGCCTGGTGATCGCCCTGCTTGTGACGAAGCGCTGCGACCTTCTGGCGCTCGAGGACAAGACGGCGCGCTCGCTGGGCGTGGACGTGAACAAGAACCGCATGTTCATTTCGGCTGTCGCCGTGCTTTTGGCGTCGGTGTCCACGGCCATCATCGGCCCCATCAGCTTCCTCGGCCTCATCGTGCCGCACGTCGCGCGGCTTTTGGTGGGCACGTCGCACAAGGTGCTTGTGCCGTACTCGGTCGTACTCGGCGCGTTCTGCCTGCTTCTGGCCGACACCATCGGACGCACCATCGCCGCGCCCTACGAGATCAGCGCCGCGGTGATCATGTCCATCGTGGGCGGCCCTGTGTTCATCCTGCTGTTGAGAAAGGCGCGGAGCAGCTATGGCGAATAACGTGTTCACGATCTCCGGCCTGTCGTTCGCATACGGCCAGAAGCGCATCTTCGAGGGGCTTGACCTTTCTTTGCGCGAGGGCGTGGTGACCACGCTCATCGGGGCGAACGGATCCGGCAAGTCGACGCTGTTCAACCTCATGACGAAGAACCTCAAGCCGAGCGCGGGCAGCGTGTTTCTGCGCGGCGGCGACGTGGGGCTTCTGCGGCTGCGCGACTTCGCGAAGCTCGTGGCCATTGTGCACCAGCGCAACACCGCTCCGGCCGATCTGTCGGTGGAGAAGCTGGTGGAGTACGGGCGCTTCCCGTACCGGGCGCTCGGGCGGCGCGCGGATGCGGCCGAGGACGAGCGCATGGTGAAGTGGGCGCTCGAGACGACGGGGCTTGCGGAGTTCGCCCGCCAGTCGGTGTCGTCGCTGTCGGGCGGCCAGGCGCAGCGCGTGTGGATCGCCATGGCGCTCGCGCAGGGGTCGAAGGTGCTTCTGCTCGACGAGCCCACCACGTATCTGGACGTGCGCTACCAGTTGGACATCCTGCGGCTTGTTCGGCGGCTGAACGAGGAGTTCGGCATGACCATCGTCATGGTGCTGCACGACATCAACCAGGCGCTGCACTACAGCGACGAGGTGGTGGCGCTGGCCGACGGGCGCATCGTGGCCCAAGGCGCGCCCGAGCGCATCGTGACGTCGGAGCTGCTTGAGCAGGTGTACGGCATCTCGCTGCGCGTGGTGGACGTGGACGGCAAGCCGTTCGTGCTGGAGGTGTAGGGCGATGGGTACCGAGGGGCGCGTCGAGGGGCGCGCGATGCGGGAGGTGCGGAGCATGGGCGGCGCGCGGGTTGCGGGCGGTGCGTCGGCGACGGCTGGCGCGCGGGCTGCAAGTGGCGTGTCGGGGCCGACCAGTGCGCGGGCTGCGGGCGATGCGCGGAGTGCAGGAGGCGAGCGGGTTGCGGGCGGCGCGGCTGCGGCTGGCGCGAGGACTGCGGCTGGTGTGCGGGCTGCGGGCAGTGTGCCGGCGGCGACCGGCGTGTTGGCGACGGCTGGCGTGCGGGCTGCGGCTGGCGTGTCGGCGGCGGTCGGTGTACGGGCTGCAAGTGGCGCGTCGGGGCCGACCAGTGCGCGGGCTGCGGGCGATGCGCACGATGTGCGCGGCGCTCGGTTCGAGGATGGCAAGGGGGTTGCGATGGGAACCGACGGTGGCAATCGGCGCGTGACGCGCCATCTGTGGGCGACCGGAGGCTTTCTGTTCTTCGGTCTGGCGATGGTGGGCGTGGCGCTTCCGTTTCTGCCGACCACGCCGTTTTTGCTGGTGGCGGCCTTTTGCTTCGCGCGCAGTTCCGAGAAGTTGAACACCTGGTTCAAGTCCACCAAGCTCTACCACAAGGTGCTCGAAGGGTACGTGACCAGGCGTCGGATGACCGTCAAAGCAAAGCTCACCATCCTCGTGCCCGTGACCATCTTGCTGGGCATTGGGTTCGCTCTCATGGCGAACGTGCCGGTGGGACGCGCTGTGGTGGCGGTCGTGTGGGTGGCCCATGTGGTATACTTCGGCTTCGTGGTCAAGACCGACCGGGAATCCTAACGCAGAGAAACGTCCTCGCCGCGCGCCCGCGCCCCCTTTCCGCGTTTGGAGAGGGGGTGCGAGCGCGTTCTGCGGGGGCGCGGCGGGCGGGCGCGTTCTGCGGCGTTCTGTGGGAGACGCACTACGTCTCGCGGGCGGGCGCGGGCGACGCACTGTGTTTTGCGGGGCGTGCAGGTGCGGTTCGTGGGGCGTGCGGGCGGGGTGGGTGGCGTGCGCGTCTTGCGAACGCGTTTTTGCGCGCGAGGCGTTTCGTCTGTCTGCGGAAGATGCAGCGTGCGACGCGCGGCGGGCGTCTCGCGGGTGGGCGCGGCGGGCGACGCGCTGTATCTTGCGGTGTCGCTCGGACGGTGTCTTGCAAGGCGCGCAGAGAGGGCGAGGGATGCCATGCGGGTTGGACGCAGATGCGGGTAGGGTGAGGGGCGTCTTGCGGGGCACATTTCGCGGAACTCGTCTTGTGGGGTGCCGCGCTCTGTCTTGCGGGTAGGTGCGGGCACGTTCTGCGCGGCGAAGGCGGGGCTGGGCGCGGGCCTTCGAGCTTTCGCTCTCGGAGGCGCGGCGCTCTCGCGCGACGCGTCTTCGCACGCGGCTCTGGACGGGTCGTCGGTCGAAACGATGGGAAGGACGGAAGGGAGCGATCATGGGCTCGGAGGGAGCCAAGACGAAGACGGTGAGGTTTCGCCACGGCATGCTGGCGCTGGGGTCGCTTGCGGCGGTTATGTTCGCGTGCGTGGTGGGGCTGGGATCCGAGCCTCAGGTTCCCATGGTCGTCGGATGCGCCCTTGCGGGCGGCATCGCAATGTACCTGGGATTTTCGTGGGAGGACGTGCTCGACGGCATGGTGAGGGGCATTACCGAATCGCTTGAGGCCGTGCTCATCCTCATGGCCATCGGCATGCTCGTGGGCGTGTGGATCGAATCGGGCACGGTGCCCACCATGATCTGCTACGGCTTGCAGGTGGTGACGCCCGAGCTGTTCCTTCCCCTTTCGTTTCTGGTGACGGCGGCGGTGGGCGTCGTGCTGGGCGCATGGGGCGCTGCTGGCACGATCGGCATCGCGTTTCTGGGCATCGCGGCGGCGCTCGACGTTCCGCTGGGCATGGCTGCGGGCACGGTGGTCGCCGGCGCCTACGTGAGCGAGATCGTCTCGCCTTTGGTCGACGGCCCGAACCTCACGGCTGCCATTTCGGAGTGCGGCGTGTTCTCGCTGTGCAAGCGGTTTCTCGTGGTCGTCTTGGTGGTCTGCGCGGGGTGCGCGGCGGTCTATCTGGCGATGGGGTTGGGGTTTGGCGCGGCGGGGGAGGCGTCAGCCGGTTCCGGATCGGGGCAGGTGGATGCTCTGCTGATGTCGCTTGAGGCTACCTACGACATCGGCCCGCTCACGCTCATCCCCCTCTTGGCGATGATCGTGTGCATCGCCTTGAAGGTGCCCGCCATCCCGTCGTTTCTCGTGGCCATCGCCATCGGTATGGTGGAGGCGGTCGCTTTGCAGGGGATCGATTTGGCGACGATGGTGGAGGTTGCCAACACGGGCGTGACGAGCGCCACCGGCATCGAGGATCTCGACCGGTTGCTCAGCAACGGCGGCATACAGTCCATGATGGAGACGATCTCCATCATCGTGCTGGTGATGGCGTATGGCGGCGTGTTGCAGCGCACGGGCCTCATGGATTCGCTCGTCGAACCCATCGTGAGCAAGCTGCGCCGGTTCGGCCAGCTGGTGGCGGCGACGGTGCTCTCGGGCGCGCTCTACAACGTGCTTTTGCCCGACCAGTATCCCGCCATCACGCTGTCTGCGCAGATGTATCGCAAGGAGTATCGCCGTCGCGGCGTGCCCAACGACGTGTGGGCGAACATCGTGAACTCGAGCGCGGGCATCACGTCGGTTCTGGTGCCGTGGAACACGTGCGCGGTGTACATGGTGACGGTGCTGGGCGTGGGGTGCCTGGAATACGCGCCGTATGCGTTTTTCTGCTATGCGTACCCGCTGGCGGTGCTGGTGCTGGGGGCGCTGTTCGGGAGGCGGCTCGGCTGGGCGGGCGCTGCGGGTCGCGTTGACGGGCTCGATGGGAGAGGGAGCGTTGCTGCTGACCGGGCGGTTGCGGACGCGCTGGAAGGCGAGGCGGCGGGGGAGGCGTCGCGCTGAGCGGCGC
>NZ_PPEL01000126.1 GCF_002899695.1 Rubneribacter badeniensis | reverse complement strand
CCCTCGCAACGCCCCCCCCAGATAAGAGAAGAGGAGGACCCGAAGGCCCTCCTCCCGATTCCAGGCTTCGCAGGTATCTGGAACCTAATCGCTGTCGATAGTCTGGCAGGTTCTAATCATCGCATCAAGGTCGTGCGCGCTAATAACACTTAGCGCACGGCTCCAGGCCATTTGCCTCAGCTTGGGCACGAGTCATCTCGCTGATCGAGTTTGCGTTGCTGAGGCCGGAGCACCCCTTCCGCGAGTGGTATTTCGAGCCTGTGGCAGTCACGTACACCGTCGCGTTGTTGCGAGCCTCTTCCTGTGCCTGCGCACTTGCAGCTGCGTCTGCCTCAGCTTGGGCCTGGGCCTCAACCGCTGCTGCTTCCTCCTCGGCCTTTTTCTGGGCTTCTGCCTCCGCAGCCGCAGCTGCAGCCGCCTCTTCCTCGGCCTTCTTTTGCGCCTCTTCTGCAGCCACTCGCTCCTGCTCGGCGGTAAGCAAGCTCATGAGGTCTCCAGCGCTGTAGCTTATCTGCGCTCCCGAGTAATCGGTTTCGAAGCTCGATACCCCTTCAGTGGAGAACGAGGGGGAAGTCAGGTCTACGGACGAGTTCTTATCGCACGAGATGTGTATCGACAGCTTTTCCTCATCGCCGTCCGAATAGTGGATCACAAGGTACGCGGTGGAGGACCAGCTGCTCGCGGTGTTGTTCGTGGCGGTAGCTTTCACGACCGCCTTGCTGTCCGTTATCTCGATTGCGTTGAAATCTAGCGTCCTGTCCTTGGCAAGTTGGGCGTTCGTCATCGATGTGCAGCCCGCAACGACAAGAGAAAGAACCCAAACTGCCGCGATTAGCGGAATCTTAACCTTCTTATCGAATCGCGGCGTCTTGACCGCCCAAATTGTGAACATGATCGGGAAGAAGCAGATCCAAAGGAGCACGATGAGCCCGGTGCCGAGGCATCCCCTCTTCTTCGGCTGGCCCGGCTAACTCGGTTGGCCTCCTCCAACGGTGTTGTTCGCTGAGATTGTCGCTTTGGGCATCGGCCCTCCCGCTCCTTTCTCTAGCTCGCGGCGATTGTGTACGTATTCAGCACCCCTTCAGGCGCGTTGTTGAAGTATGTTACTCCATTCAGGTCGTAATGGGCGGCATAAGTATGGCCGCCACCCGCATCATGCCAACGCACCCCGGCCCCGCCATGTGCGACGGGGCCGGGGCGTGCGCGGCACATGCGACAGACGCCTCCACAGCTATCCGAGGATAGCCGCCAGATCCTGCTCCGGCGTGCTCACGGGATGCACGTCGAACTCGCGCACAAGCACGTCCAGCACGGCGGGAGACACGAACGCCGGCAGCGTCGGCCCCAGGTAGATGCCCTTGATGCCAAGATGCAGCAGCGTGAGCAGGATGCACACGGCCTTCTGCTCGTACCACGACAGCACAAGTGTGAGCGGCAGATCGTTCACGCCGCAGCCGAACGTCTCGGCCAGGGCGACGGCCACCTTGATGGCGCCGTACGCGTCGTTGCACTGCCCCATGTCCATGAGCCGCGGCAGGCCGCCGATGGTGCCCAAATCCAAGTCGTTGAAGCGGAACTTGCCGCATGCCAGCGTAAGCACCACGCTGTCCTCGGGCGTCTGCTGCACGAAGTCGCGGAAGTAGTTGCGGCCCGCTCGCGCGCCATCGCAGCCGCCCACGAGGAAGAAGTGGCTGATGGCCCCCTGCTTCACCGCGTCGACGACCGTGTCGGCCACGCCAAGGACGGTGCCATGGCCGAAGCCCGTGGTGAACTCCGACCCCTCGTCGGCCGCAACGGCGTGCGGCTCGGAGAACCCGCCCAGCTCAAGCGCGCGCTCGATGACGGGGCCGAAGTCCTTGCCGCCTCCCTCGTTCATGCCGATGTGCGCAGCGCCGGGATACGCCACAGGGCCGGTGGTGAACACGCGATCGGCGTAGGACTTGGCGGGCGGCATGAGGCAGTTCGTGGTGAACAGCACGGGCGCGGGCAGGTCGGCGAATTCCTTGCGCTGGTTCTGCCAAGCGGTGCCAAGGTTGCCCTTGAGATGCGGATAGCGCTTGAGCTCGGGATAGGCGTGTGCAGGCAGCATCTCGCCGTGCGTGTAGACGTTCACGCCGCGACCGGCCGTCTGATCGAGCAGGAGCTTGAGGTCGTGCAGATCGTGGCCGGACACCACGATGAAGGGGCCGGGCTCCACGGTGCGCGCCACCTGCGTGGGTTCGGGCGTGCCGAACGTCTCGGTGTTCGCGCGGTCAAGCAGCTCCATGCAGGCCAGGTTCACCTCGCCCACCTTCATTGCGAGCGGCAGCAGCACATCGGCCCCCGCCTCGGCATCGGCGAGCGAGGCAAGCCCTTCGTGCAGGAACGCGGACACGGCCTCGTCGCGGTAGCCGAGCGCCATCGCGTGGTAGGCGTAGGCCGCCATGCCGCGCAGCCCGAACAGCACGAGCGACTTGAGCGAACGAACATCCTCCTGCGCGTTCCACAGCTCGTCCAACTCGTAGTCGGGCGCGGCCTCCGTGCCCGCGGCCTCGGCGATGCGGGCGCGCTCAGCGTGGACGCGCCCGATGAGGCGGCGCAGCTCTTCGTCGTCGAAGTCGACGTTCGTGACCGTGGCGAACAGGCCCTCCATCACGAGGTCGTCGGTGGCGGGGCGCACGGCGGCCGCGCCCGACTCGCTCGCGCGCACGGTGCGCGCGAGGCCCACGAGCGCGCCGGTCAGCTCGTCTTGCAGCCGGGCCGTGGGGGCTTTCTTGCCGCATACGCCCGCCGCACTCGTGCAGCCCGCGCATCCGGCCGTTTGCTCGCATTGGAAGCAAAACATCGTGTCCATAGAAAACTCCTTCTCTCGTCGTTTTCGCGCGGCGCACGCTCGCGCCGCACATCGCCGTGCGACCCGCGCGCTCCCGCTCGCGTCGCCCCGAGGTCGCCCGCCCGACGTCTGCGCGCCCGCAACGCCCGCCTCTCCACCGCCCGCGCTGGTTTGTGTTTTTGCCGAGCGTTTGCGCGGCCTCCCTTGCATGGCGTCTCCCACCCTACGATACTGGCACGAGAAGTTCCGTTGTATTTGCAACAAAGGAACGTGAAGGGCGAGAAAGGGGACGCGGAGGAACATGGACGCACTCGGCCCTCATCTGCCGCTCATCGGCCGCTCTCCCCTGTTCGACGGCATCTGCGCAGACGACCTCGAAGCGCTGCTCTCCTGCCTCGGTGCCCGCACACGCGCGTTCTCAAAGGGCGCCGCCGTGCTGCGCAGGGGAAACGTCACCACGCACATGGGCATGGTGCTGGAAGGGGCCGTGCGGGTGGAACGCGACGACTACTGGGGAAACCGCAACATCATCGCGTCGTTCGGGCCGGGGCAGTCGTTCGCCGAAGTGTACGCATGCGAGCCCGATCTGCCGCTCGACGTGAACGTCGTAGCCGCGAGCGACGCGCTCGTGCTGTTCCTCGACGTGGGCCGCGTCGCCACGATGTGCTCGACCTCGTGCGCGTTTCACGCGCGGCTCGTCCGCAACCTGCTCGGCCTCATCGCGAAGCGCACCCACGCCCTCACGCGCAAGATCGAGCACACCTCGAAGCGCACCACGCGCGCAAAGCTGCTCTCGTACTTGTCCGACCAGGCAGAATCCGCAGGATCGAACCGCTTCTCCATCCCGTTCGACCGCCAGGAGCTGGCCGACTACCTGTCCGTTGACCGCAGCGCCATGTGCGCCGAGCTCTCGCGCATGAAGCGCGACGGCCTCGTCGACTTCCAGAGGAACCAATTCGAGATCGTCCAAAGGAGCATCCCATGATACGACCGCGCACCGCCGCGTTCCTCGTCATCGACATGCAGCACGGCTTCGTCGACCCCTCTTCGTCGCTGTGCGTGGCTGGCGCGGCCGCCACGGTGCCCGCATGCTCGCGCGCGCTCGACAAAGCGCGCGAGCTGGGCATGCCTGTGTTTCACATCGTTCGCGAATACGCCGAGGACGGCTCCGACGTGGAAGCCACGCGCCGCGCCGACTGGATCGCGGGCGGCAAGCCGCTTTCGCGCGCGTGTGCAAGCCCGCGATCACTCGCAGAGGTGGAGCCGCTCGCGCCCCAGGGAAGCGACCGCGTGATCGTGAAGCCGCGGTTCTCGGCGTTCTTCGGCACGCAGCTCGACCTCGTGCTGCGCCGCATGGGGGTGGGCACGGTGGTGCTCACGGGCACCACGACTCCCAACTGTATCCGCACCACCTGCTACGACGCGCTTTCGCTCGACTACAACGTGGCCATCGTGGAGGATTGCACGTCGTCGCGCTCGCCCCAAGTGCAGGCCGCCAGCATCGAGGACATGCGCTGCGTGGGCGCGCACATCCTTTCCTGCGAGGAGTTCTGCGATGTCGGGCTTGCCGACATGCCCGACATCGTCGCCGAGGCCCGCGCGGCATGCCATGCCGGAACGGAGGAGTTGCGGTGATCGTCGAAGTCTCGACGCTCGACGACAAGCGGCTCGATGCGTACGCCCGCTTGACGGAGGCGCAGCTGCGCAGCAAGCTGGAGCCCGAGCGGGCGCTGTTCATCGCCGAATCCGGCAAGGTGATCGAGCGTGCGCTCGCGGGCGGCATGGAGCCGTTGTCGCTGCTCATGGAGGAGAAATGGCGCGCGCCCATGCAGCCGATCATCGACGAGGTGGCCGCGCGCTGGGGCGAAGGGGTGCCCGTGTTCGTGGCTCCGCACGACGAGCTAGCGAAGCTCACGGGGTTCGAGCTGACGCGCGGAGCGCTCGGCGCGTTTCGGAGGCCGGCGCTGCCGAGCGTGGCCGACGTGGTGGCGGGCGCACGACGCATCGCGGTGCTCGAGGACATCACGAACCACACGAACGTGGGAGCCATCTTCCGCTCGGCCGCGGCGCTGGGCGTGGACGCCGTGCTCGTGACGCCGGCATGCTACGACCCGCTGTACCGCCGCGCCGTGCGGGTGTCGATGGGCACCGTGTTCCAGGTGCCGTGGACGCGCATCGGCACCGCGGATGTGGGCGAGAGCGCGATAAGCGTGGATGCGCGGGCGGCAGATGCGCGTGCGGTGGACGGGCGCGCTGCGGATGCGGAGGGCGCGGATGCGGTGGGTGAAGGCATCGCAGATGTCGCGGGCGTGCATGCGGTGGCCGCGCGTGCCACGGGCGCGGGTGTGGCAGACGCGCATGCGCCAGCCTCGCGCGCCGCGGGCGTAGGCGGCTGGGCAGTCAAGGGCGTACATACGGCAGATGCGCATGCCGCGGGTGCGGGTTTGCGCGCCACGGACGCAGGCGGCTGGGCAGTCGAGGGCGTGCCGCTTCTGCACGAACTCGGGTTCAAGACGGCGGCCATGGCGCTCTCCGATGAATCCGTGCCCCTCGACGACCCCGCGCTCAACGCCGAAGAACGCCTGGCCATCGTGCTGGGCACCGAAGGCGACGGCCTCGCGCGCGACACCATCGCGCGCTGCGACTACACCGTGCGCATCCCCATGGCCCGCGGCGTGGATTCCCTCAACGTGGCGGCCGCAAGTGCCGTGGCCTTCTGGCAGCTGCGAGCGCGCGCATAGAGCGCGCCCAGAAAGCGCCCGATCCGACACTCGGATCGCCTCATGCAAGATGTCGGCCAATCGGCAAAGCGACAGATCGGTCGAAGATCAGTCGGCCCGTTCACCGGTCGGTCAGTCGGTCCACCGGTCGACATTCTGGCTTCGTCGCCGAGTTTCGGCTTCGCCAACCGGCCTCATGCTTCGCCAGTGGACGCTTCGACCGGCTGACCAACTGCACGACCGCCCACGCACACGATCGTCTATGCGCACGATCGTCCACGGTAACGAATTCGCATAAATTTTCCCATATTTGACCGCAAAGGAGCATTTGCGTGCATTTTTGCCCTGAATTGGGGGTGCGGACGTTTTTCCGGACGGCCTAGGCGGCCAGCCCCAGCCGCCTCCTGCGGCCGGCTATCGTATCGTACACCTTGCGCCCTCCCTCGTCGAACGCCTTCAGCCTCCCCTCCCGGTAC
>NZ_PPEL01000125.1 GCF_002899695.1 Rubneribacter badeniensis | reverse complement strand
GTGCGAGGACAGATGCGGGCGGGCGCGCAAAGGGGAGGGTTTCGGTTATACTTTCCCACGATGGATCCGCGCGAGCGAAAGGAGGGGCCGATGCGCGTCGCACGGGAGTTCAGATTGGAGTCGCTGCTGTTCGTGGCGTTCTTCTCGACGCTGCCGCTCTATTCGCCGAACCTCGTCATGTTCAACGACCTGTTTCCCGCATCGGGTGCGGTCATGCCGTGGTTCGTGAACGCGATGATGGCGGCTGCGGTGGCGATGGGCCTGCTCGTCGCCGTGCTGTCGCTCAGGCGCGGCGGGGCCGCCTTCGTGGGGTTGCCGGTCGTCGCGGCGGCCACGGCGTGCTATGTGGGCGGGTTCGTGCTGTTCGCCCTCGCCCTTGCGGTGCCAAGCTTCGCAGTGGGCTCCATCGCCGTCGCCGCGGGTCTTGCCGTCGCCGTGGGCGTGGTGCCGTTGTGTTTGGCGTGGGGCACGTACTTCTCGGCGCTCGACATGCGTCAAGCGCTCTTCTCCCTTGCCGTGCTGATCGGCATGGGCTCGCTGGTGGAGCTGTTGCTTTCCGCCGTGTCGATGCAGGTGGGGCTTGTGGCGTTCGGGTTGCTGCTTGCGCTGGGCGTGGTGCTGCCGCTTTGGAAGGCGTCGCACGGCGAGCTTGCCTGCGCGGTGCGCGACGCGATGGAGGGCGAAGCGCCCGTGCCCGATCCGCTCGCTTCGGAGCTGGTTGCGCCCGTCGGCGGCGCGGCCGATCTGCTGGCGAACGTCAGGCGCATGGCTTCGGTCCTGGCCATGCCGTTTGTCGGGTTGCTCGTGTTCGGCTTTCTCATGGGCGTGCGCAAGTTCATGCTGTTCGACCTCATCTACGTCGAGGCGCTTGGCGGCATCGTGGCGGCCGGCGTCGTGCTGCCGCTCAGCGTGGTGGGGACGCGCCATCCGCTGCTGCCCTTCGTCTATCAGGTGCTTCTTCCGCTGTTCGCGCTCGCGCTCGTCGTGCTCAACAGCTTTCCGGTGGGCACGGGGCCGCAGTGGCTTGCGGCTTCGGTGTCGTACGTGTTCTACGGCGTCATCGGCATTTTGGCGCTGGCCAGCCTCTGCGCCATGGCGCACGCGCGCGAGTTCTCGCCTCCCCTCATCTACGGGCTCACCGTGGCCGCGTTCGCGCTCGTGTCTTTGGCGGGCATCTGGTGCGGCTCGCTGCCGCTGTTCGCGTACCAGCAGGGCGGTCCGGTGCTGCTCGTGCTGAGCACGGCGTACTTCGCACTGCTCGTGGGGGTGCCGCTCGTGGCGGCATGGCGCCGCGAGATCGCTTTGCCGGCCGACGGCGCTTGCGCGCCCGTCGAGGGTGTCGGCGTGCTGCAGGAACGTTGCGAGCGTTTGTCGCGCGAGGGCGGTCTGTCGCCGCGCGAATCGGAGATCCTCGCGTACCTTGGCCGCGGCCACGGCATCGTGTATGTGGCGAAGACGCTCGTCATCTCCGAGAGCACCGTGCGCACGCACGTGAAGAGCATCTACCGCAAGCTGGGCGTTTCGTCGCGCGAAGAGCTGCTTCAGCGCGTCGACGAGGGCTGACGCTCTTGTCGCGCCTTTTGCCCCGGCCCTGTTTCTTGCTCCGGTGGCGCGGCTTCGCGTTTCCTGTCGGCGCTTTGGCCCTTCCGTCCTTTCCTTCCGTCCGCTCCTGCAGGCGCCTCGGCCCTTCGCGCTCCTTCCCGCTGGCTTTCCTCCCGCACCCTTGCGCCCCTCGCCGTCTTCGCCTCCGCTATCCCGCGCGTAGTTTGCATGAAGCGGGAAAGCCCGTTTCCCCTTGTCGGATCATATGCAGTACAATGAACGAGTTTGAGTATCGTCCTTTCAGCGCACGCGCTGCGGGAGGGACATCGTTGAGGAGCAAGGAACCACTGATGACGGACTTCATGAACGAGTACTGCATGCACACCGCCACGTGCGGCGAGCTGCGCAAGGCCGACGTGGGGCGCGAGGTCGTGCTCACGGGCTGGGCGTGGCACAACCGCGATCACGGCGGCCTCATCTTCGTCGACCTGCGCGACCGCACGGGATATGCGCAGGTGGTCGTCGACCCCGATTGCGTGAGCGCCGAAGATTTCGACACGGCCGAGCACTTGGGACGCGAGTACGTGCTGAAGGTCGCGGGCACGGTGCGCGAGCGCAGCGCGGAAGCCGTGAACCCGAACATGGCCACGGGCGAGATCGAGGTGCTGGCGACGTCGGTGGAGGTCCTTAACACGAGCGTGACGCCGCCTTTCGCCATCGAGGACGGCATCGAGACGGACGAGACCACCCGCATGAAATGGCGCTACCTCGACCTGCGCCGTCCCGAGATGTACCGGTCGCTGCACCTGCGCCACAAAGTGGCCCAGGCCATGCGCAAGGTGCTCAACGAGCACGGCTTCCTCGAGGTGGAAACGCCGATCCTCGCGAACTCCACGCCCGAAGGCGCGCGCGACTACATCGTGCCGAGCCGTCCGAACCCGGGCAAGTTCTACGCGCTGCCGCAAAGCCCGCAGCAGTTCAAGCAGACGCTCATGATGGGCGGCATCGAGCGCTACTACCAGATTGCCAAGTGCTTCCGCGACGAAGACCTGCGCGCCGACCGCCAGCCCGAGTTCACGCAGCTCGACGTGGAGATGAGCTTCGTCGAACAGGAGGACATCCTGAGCCTGACGGAGGATGTCATGGCCGAGGTGCTGGCGGCTGCGGGGGTGGAGCACGAGTTCCCGCTGCCGCGCATGTCCTACGCAGAGGCGATGGAGCGCTTCGGCTGCGACCGCCCCGACACGCGCTTCGGCATGGAGCTGGTGGACCTCACCGACATCGTGAAGGACACGGGTTTCAAGGTGTTCTCGAGCGTGGCGGCCTCCGGCGGCGTCGTGAAGGCCATCAACGCGAAGGGCGCGGGCGACTGGAGCCGCGGCGAGGTGGAGAAGCTGGCGGACGTCGCGGCCGAGAACGGCGCGAAGGGCATGGCGTGGGTGGCCTTCACCACCGACGGGCAGGAGAAGAGCCCCATCAAGAAGTTCTTCACCGATGAGGAGTGGACGGCGCTCAAGCAGGCCATGGACGTGGAGCCGGGCGACCTCGTCCTGTTCGCCGCCGACACGTACGCGGTGGCGAGCGCGGTGCTCTCCGCGTTGCGTCTGCGCATGGCCGAATTGCTGAACGTGCCGCGCGAGGGCCACAGCTTGCTGTGGATCGTCGACTTCCCCATGTTCAAGTACGACGAGGAGGAGAAGAAGTACGCTGCCGAGCACCATCCCTTCACGCAGGTGCGCAAGGAGGATCTCGACAAGATCGAGGACGACCCGCTCGCGTGCGGCAGCTATTCCCACGACCTGGTCATGGACGGCTACGAAGCAGGCGGCGGCTCCCTTCGTATCCACAGCGCCGAGCTGCAGCGCCGCGTGCTGCGCAGGCTGGGGCTTTCCGACGAGGAGATCGACGACAAGTTCGGCCACCTCATCCGGGCGCTTGAGCTGGGCGCTCCTCCGCATGGCGGGATCGCGCTCGGCCTCGACCGCATCGTCATGCTGCTGGCCGGCAAGTCGTCCATCCGCGACGTCATCGCGTTCCCGAAGACGAGTTCGGCGAGCGATCCGATGACGGGGGCGCCGAGCGCGGTGACGGCCCGCCAGCTCAAAGAAGTGAGCCTGCGCACGCTGTAGCCGCAAGGGCGAAGGCGCGAACGAGGCGAATCGAAGCGCGAAGGCCCGCCCTGTCCGGCGGGCCTTCGCGTTAAGCGGAGATGAGAGAGGAGCGGAGGATGGAAAAGGCCGTACGGTTCGAGGGGAAGGTCGACCGGGGATGGCTCGTTGCTGGGGCGCTCGTGGCGCTGCTTTGCGCGGTGAGTTTCATTCCGACGTTCGTGTTCGCAACGCGCGGGGCGATTCCGACTGGCTTGTGTTCGCCATTGTTGGTGGGGCATGTGCGGCTGTGCTGATTGCACTTGAGGCGTTCCTTCTGGCACCGTTCTGGCGCAGCTATATCGAGCTGCGCGACGAAGGCATGTTCGTGGCGTTCGGGGTGCGCACGCGCGCGCTCGACTACCGCTTCGTGACCGGGGTGCGTCCGAAGCGAGACGCCCTCATCACGGGAGGCTGGGCCGGCTCGCTGCAGGGCGTCATGGTGGAGAACGACGTGGAGGACTTCATGGTGTCGGTGCGGGACGAAGGCCGGTTCGTTTCGGAGCTGGCGCGCCGCTGCCCGCGCATCGCCCGGTAGGCGCTCGCTGCAGCCGACGTGCGGGCGACTGGCGCTTGCGATGGACGACGGGTTGCCGTCGCCGGGTCGTCGTCGCGGCGCTCTTTCGGGCGGGTGCTCGTTTTGGCCGCGCGTCAGGCGGCGGGTTTTCCCGTCTCCGTGGTCGCTTCGGCGAAGGGGCGCTCGCGCCCGATGCGTTCGAACTTGCGCTTGTCGGTGTCGGCCATGCCCTGGTCGGGATCCTGGCGCTTCTCGTGCTGCGGGTCGTTCGGGTCGGTCCAAAGGCGCTCGGCCGTCGGCGTCCATTCGGCGATGGAGCGCGCGCACTTGTCGCAGAGCGCGCGTGCGCCCTCTTGCTTGTGCAGGTCGGTCGACTTCGCGCCCGTCGCCTCCACCATGTCGGCCAGAACGCCCTCGTTTTCCAGGATGGGGCAGGGGCGCAGCAGGTTGTCGTTGAACGGCTGGCCTTCGTAGTAGGCCATGAAGAGGGGCGAGCGCAGCGCGTCGAGCAGCGAGACCTCGCGGATGTTCGCGTTGGAGTAATGGGCGAACACGCACGGCTCCACGTCTCCCGCCGCGTTGATGTGCAGGTAGCGCCGCCCGCCGGCGATGCAGCCGCCCACGAACTCGCCGTCGTTTTGAAAGTCGAGCGTGAACAGAGGCTTCTCCTCGCGCATGGCGCGGACGAAGCGGTACAGGCGCTCGCGCTGGTCGGCGTGCACCATCAGCTCCGTCGGGGCGTCCGCGCCGACGGGCAGGTAGGTGAATATCCAGCAGAATAGAACGCCCTGGTCGATCATCCAATCGAAGAACTCTTCAGAGGCGATGGACTCGGCGTTGGCGCTGGTGTAGCAGCAGGAGACGCCGAAGGGCAAACCGTGGCGCTTGAGCAGCCGCATGGCGCGGCTGACCTGGGCGTAGGTGCCGGCGCCTCGGCGCGCGTCGGTGGCCTCCTCGAAGCCCTCCACGCTGATGGCGGGGATGAAGTTCGCCACGCGCAGCATGTCGCGGCAGAACTCCTCGTCGATGAGCGTGGCGTTCGTGAACGAGAGGAACGTGCAGTCGGGGTGCGCCTCGCACAGCTTGACGAGATCGCGTTTGCGCACGAGCGGCTCTCCACCCGTGTAGATGTAGACGTATGTGCCCAGTTCCGTGCCTTGACGGATGATGGAGTCCAGCTCGTCGTAGGAGAGGTTCTGCTTGTGGCCGTACTCGGCGGCCCAGCAGCCGGTGCAGCGCAGGTTGCAGGCGCTCGTGGGATCCATGAGGATGGCCCAGGGGATGTTGCAGCGGTGCTTCTCGCGCATGGCCTCCTGCTTCGGCCAGGCCATGAGGTTGCCGTCGATGAGAAACGTCTTCACCAGGCGGTCGCGCACGGCGGGGTTCGTGTCCTCGAGCGCGCGCATGATGAGCTGGTACCAGTTGTTCTTCTGGTCGATGGCGGTGCGGAAGGCGCTGCGCTGGCTGGGGAACAGGTTGGCCGGCGCCACCTTGTCGAGCAGATCCATGATTTTGACGGCGTTGGGCTCGGGGTCGGCGAGGAAGTAGTCGAGGGCTTTCTCGAACGCGGCGCGCTTTATCCGGTCGGTTGGTTTCATCGTCTGCCTCTTTTCCGTGCGGTGCTTAGACGCGTCTCTCCGCTGGGTCTTTTTCGGATTCGTCCATGATATGCTGAGCGGGGGTACCGTCAAGAATCTTGCGCACTTTTCCGACAGCCTCATAAGCCCGCCGTCCGGTGCGGCTACCCCTCCAGCAGAGTCACGTCCAGATAGCGCCTCGAGCCCCACTCGCTCTCGGCCACGTACT
>NZ_PPEL01000124.1 GCF_002899695.1 Rubneribacter badeniensis | reverse complement strand
GCGACGCTGGGGGGATGCGGGGGCGCGGCGCGTGTGGAGGTGCGGGCGGGCGGTGCGGGGGTACGGGAGATGCAGACAGCGCGAGCGGCCGCGAGGCGCGGAGCGAGGAAGAATCGCGGAGGCGAACGACGGGGTGCGGGGAGGAGTCGTGGAGGCGTGCAGCGGGGGCAGGGCAGAGGGAAGCGTGGGTGAGAGTGAGAAGACAAAGCGGCAGGAGACGGCGAGGACGGCGGGAAGCGTAAAACGACGGATGGCGGGGTCATCCTAGGCGCGGGGAACACCCGCCCTCGCTTCGCGCACAGAGAGCCGAAGGAGGGGTTCCGGGGTTCCGGGGTTCCGGGGTCCCGGGGTCCCGGGGTTCCGGGGTCGGACAAGATTGAGAGGCTTGGAAGCGCAGTGTTTCACGTGAAACAATTGTCGCAATGTAGTGCGATATCAGAACAAATGTTTCACGTGAAACATGTGCAGGAAGGCATCCGCAAACGCCAGAAACGAGGCGGTTCCGCGCGACCCAAGCGCAGTCGGAAGCCTTCCCGCACGTATCCTGCCCATGCACGCACTTCCAGGCAAAACGCGAACCGCGCGCCCGCGCAAGCGGCGCGCCATCCTGACACGAGCCACACCCCAGCCGCAAACGGCATGCCAAAACCACCCCAAGCAACGCGCCCCCGCAACCTGCATGCCACCTCGCGCAAGCCACGCGCCGCCCCAACGCACGCCGCTCCCTAGAGACTGTTTGCCATCCCTGTCACATAACCTTGCCTTCCCCAGCACGAACCGCGCGTAAACCCCATGCGCGGTCGTTCCGGAATCGCACCGTTTCTTTCTGCATCTGCCGAGAAGATTGCCATCCAAGCAAACACCCGATAAGAGACAGAGGGCCAAGAAGCGGGCGTGCGGATGGGCGCAGGGGTGCGACGTAAGTGCACGGACGGGCGTGGGGTACGAAGATGCAGATGCGCGCGGGCAGACAGGCGCGGGGAATGCGGGGGCGCGCGGGTGGACGGACATGCGATCGAAGCAGGCACTGCTCGACATCGTGGAAGGCGAGGTTCGCGAATCTGCCAGCCATTGCGCGCGGGAGCGGGAGGGCCTATGATGAAGCCTCTTGACAGAAAGGATGCCCGCTATGAACCTGCACCCCCTGCGACGCGCCGACCGCGCCGCCTCGCGCGACGAAGCGCTTGAGACGCTTGACGCCGCGCCGTTCGTCGTCGTGTCGACCGCAGACGTGGACGGGATGCCCTACGGCGTGCCACTGTCGTTCGTGCGCCGCGGAAACACGCTGTACTTCCACGCATCGAGCGAAGGGGGTCACAAGACGGACTGCTTTCGCCGCGACCATCGCGTGTGCGCAACAGCCGTCACAGGCGTACAGGCGTTCTTCGAGAACGGCAATTTCTCCACGAGCTACCGCTCGGCGATGGCCTTCGGACGCATCCGCGAGGTGACCGATCCCCTCGAGTTCAAACGCGCGCTCGTGGATCTGTGCATGAAGTATGTCCCCGAGCACAAACGCGATATCGGGCGCGCCATGGAGGCCGAAGGCCCGCACACAGCCGTATGGGCGCTCGACATCGACGCGCTATCGGGCAAGAAGCGATCGCTCCCGGCGAACGGGATGAAAGCAGCGGAGTCGGGAAGCGCGGCGGGCGCGACAAGGCCGGCAGACGCTGCGGGATCGGCGAGCGCGGAAACGGAAGAGAACTGACCGTGCGCATCGCAGGACTGCAAAAGCTCACGCTGCTCGACTTCCCCGGCAAAACGGCGGCCACCGTGTTCACGCCGGGATGCAACTTCCGCTGCCCGTTCTGCCACAACGCCGACCTGGTGACGGGCCCTGCGACGCGCGCGGGTTCGCACGAGGGCGACCTTTCCGCAGCCGACGTGCTCGCGTTTCTGGAAAAGCGCCGGGGGCTGCTCGACGGCGTGTGCCTCACAGGGGGCAAGCCGCTCATCCAACCAGACCTCGCCGACTTCTGCGCACGCGTGCGCGACCTGGGATTTGCCGTGAAGCTCGACACGAATGGCGGCTTTCCCGACCGGCTGCGCGCGCTTGCGGAGGCGAACCTGGTCGATTACGTGGCCATGGACGTGAAGAACGCCCCAGAGCGCTATGCCAAGACCGTCGGTGCGAGCATGCTCGATCTGGCGCCCATCGAAGAGAGCATGGAGGTTCTGCGCGCGGGCTCGGTGCCGTTCGAGTTCCGCACGACGGTGACGCGCGAGCTGCACGCGTCCGACGACCTGCGCGCGCTCGCACGCTGGATAGGGGATGCGTCCGCATGGTTTTTGCAGAACTACCGGGATGCGGAAAGCGTTCTGGGCGGCGCGGGACGCCTTCACCCCTGGAATGTCGACGAGCTGCGCGCGCTCGCCGACGAGCTGCGCGCAAGCGCCCCCGGCATCGCCCTGCGCGGCATGGACTGACGGGGACGCCCCTTCCTCCCGGCACCGCACGGCGACCACCGAACGCGGCGCAAGGACGCAAGCGAGCCTGGGCGCAGAGCGCGGGAGGGACCCGAACGTAGAGCGGGAAAGCGCGAGCGGACGCCCTGATGAGCGCGACGGCGCGCCTGATCAAGCGTCGCCGCCAAGCGAAGCCGCGACACTCGCGCGAGTCCAGCAGAGCATAGACGAAGCCCCCTCCCCGGCCCCCGCTTCGTCGATAGACGATCGCACCGCCATGCCGCCATAACAGCCCGCCCTCCGACGCGTCGCCGAACGGCGCTCAAACTTCGACGCAAGCCCAAACCGGGTGCGCGCAACGCGCCGCCGACCCCGCCGCGCAGCTCTGCGCCTCGCACGGCAGCCGCACCCGCAACAGACCCGCGCCTCGCACGGCAACCGTGCATCACCCGCTGGCCGTTACATGCCCGTCCCGCCCCGCTGCCGAACCGAGCCCTACAGGCGATGCCCGATCAATCGCATTCGATCGATCGTTCAGGCTCGACATCGCGCAGCCCTCGTCCGAGGACGCGCCAGGTCGCAAGCCCGATGGCGAACGACACAGCCGCCGTCCCCAGCACCACCGGCACGAGATCGGCGCGCAGCGCATCGAACAGCCCGCCGTAAACGAGCTGCCCCACCGGCTGCGCGCAGTTCGCAAGCGACATCATGAGCGCGATCACCTTCCCCACCAAATGTCCCGGCGTCTCCATCTGCACGAACGAAACAGCCTGAATGCTGAACATCGTCGCGCACGCCATGGATGCGAACAGGCTCACCACGAGCACGCCGTACGCGACCAGGGGATCCATCGGCACGCCCAACACTGCGGCCACGGGAACAAGCGCCAGCGTCGCCAGCAGCAGAAGCAACGGGGCGCGCTCGATCTTCAGACGCGAGGCCAAAGCGCCCACGGCGATGCCGCCCGCAAGGCCGCCGAGCGCCAGCGCGCCCTCGGCAAAGCCCATGTACTGGTTCGGCAACCCCAGAACCTGCGTGACGATAACAGGCGTGCCAACAAGAATGAGCGCCGTCAACGTAAGGTTGATGCCGGCCGCAAGGAAGATGGCCTTGAGGATGACCGGACGATCACGACGCAGGAACGAGAGGCTTTCCGAGATGTCACCGAGGACCGTGCGGATGACGCCCGCATCGCTGCGCTCCACAGCATCGTGCGGAATGCGCACCGTCGTCACGATGAGCACCGCCGAAAGCGCGAACGCAACGCCCGACACCGCCACGACCGGCCCAATGCCGAACAGGCCGAACACAAGCCCTCCCACAACCGGCCCGACAAGCCCAGACAGCGCGCTGATCTGGCTCACGACGGCCGTGGCCCGCACCACCCCTTGACGTGGCACGAGAAACGGCACAGTCGCCTGAACCGTGGGCTGGTACACGCTCTGCGCCGCGTACAGCACGACAAGCGCGAAGACCGAAAGCCCGACGAGATCGATCGCCCCCTCGAACCCGAGGTACACGACGCACGTCGCAGCCATGATCGCGTCGAGCGCGGCCATGATGCGCTTCTTGTTCACGCGGTCGGCCGCCACCCCGCCGATGGGCGTGAGCACGATGTACGGAAGCCAAGCGGCCGCCGTCACCGCGGCCATGAGCGTCGCCGACTCCGTGAGGTCGAGCACGTACAACGGCAAGGCGAACCGCAGCACCGCGCTGCCGAACAGCGACGCGATCTGCACGATGACGAGTGAGACGAACGATCGGCTGATCAACGATTCCATGAAGTTCTCCTTCCTTTTGCATACCTTCGGTTGGTATGTTTCAACAGCAAAAAAAGAGAGCGGGGAGACGCGGACAGCGCAGGATGCCCGTTGACCTCGAGACGCCAAATGCATTCGCAGCAAAAATGCGCAGACGCAGCGACACCCCGCCCTTTGTGCGGACGCCCAAGTGCAGCGCCACCCCCGCCCTTTGTGCGGACGCTCCATGCGCGGAGCCGTTGGGCGGGGCGCGCCATCGCGGACGTAGCGTTGCGCGCAGTGTGCGGTTCGCTATCGCGAGCGAAGCGCCGGACGGAGCGCACGACGCGTTGTCGCGAACGAGAGGCGAGAAACTGCCCCCCCCCCCCGGAGGGGCTTTGCGGCAAGGCCCTTCCGCAGCCCGCACACGCAGCCCGCACTTCAGTCTGCACTCCAGTCTGCACTCCACCGCCCGAAACCTCCAACTCGGGGCGCGGATCGCCACTCGGAACCCGCAGCTTGCCAGCAAGCGCGGACGGCCCATGCATCCGCGCGCTCCTAAGATGCGGCTTATCAGCGTACAAATGTTTCACGTGAAACACTCCGACCTCAACCTTCGTTTTCGCATGCGCGACGCCCACCGCCGCGCCGCCATCCATCCGTCGGATGCCGCGCGGTGCGAGCCCTCGCATCTCCTGCCGCAGCCCATCGCGCTCCGAGCGCAACGCACATCGAGCCTCGCCCACCGCGCCCACTGCGCCCGCCCAGACGCCTCCCGCACCGCGACGCCGCGCGCCCGCCACACGCCGCCGACCCCATCTTCGCGCCCATCGCGGCTCAGCGCGATTCCCGCCGGGCATCCTCGGCATCGCACTTGCCCGCCATCGCCTCGGATCGTTCGCGAAGCCGCAGCCGATAATCTTCCAACACCTCGCCCAAACCGTTCTCCTCAAGCGAAAGACCAAGCGCTTTCACGAGATCGATGTAGAAATCCACGCGGCGGCGCAGCTGCTCGGACGTGCTCGCCCTGAACATCGGACTGACCCACAGATTCGCCAGCAGCACGATGACCTCGCTGAACTCCTGCGGATGATCGGTGCGGATGCTGCCGTCGCGCACCCCTTGCTCCACGATGGGCTGCACGAAAAACGGCACCGTCTCCTCGAACAGCTCTCGATACCCCATGCCCAAAAGGCGGGCATTCTTCACAGGATCGACGCTGGGAGCCACATTCGCCCACAGGTCCATCTGCGGGCCCATGACGGACGCCTCGAACAGCGCTTGCAGCTTCTCAGCCCCGTTCATGCGGCCATCGTCGCGGATTTGGCGCAACTGGGCGTACAGCCCCGCGTTCTCGCGATCGAGTGCTGCGGAGAGGATGTCCTCCTTCGACTTGAAGTGGTGGTACACGGCGCCTTTCGTGAGGCCGCCCAAACCGTCGATGATGTCCTGGATGCTCGTGTTGTCGTAGCCCTTTTCGAGGAACAACGCGAGCGCCACATCGAGGATGCGCCCCACCGTCTCCTCGGGATGCTTGTTGCGCACCATGCTGCCACCTCCCCTTCCGTCTTCTCGCCGCTCCTGCAGCGTACCGCCCGAACACGTACGGATGTTTCACGTGAAACATCCGGCTTGGAAAACCTTGGCAGATCTCGCCAACCAGCCCAACGCACGTGCGAACGTCTGCGCAATTCGAGCATACATACCAACGGTAGGTATCTTAATCCGTGCAACACCGATTGGCAAGACCCGAACGCGGCAAATCGCACACTGGCTCGCTTCCGCTTGCCTACGGTTCACTCGCTCACGGCACCCATCCGCGCGCGACATCCACGACATCATGGAACGGCAACGCACGAAGCGACCCGGCGCATGCCGACCGCGCAGCGCCACGCGCCAACCACCGGCCCCGCCCGCCCTGTCAGCCCTGCGGCCTCCCGCGCC
>NZ_PPEL01000123.1 GCF_002899695.1 Rubneribacter badeniensis | reverse complement strand
ACCCCCAATACCGCCCCCACCAACAGCCCCACGCAAAACAATCGCGCTTTCGCGCCCATGCCTTTGACAAACCGGAAAAATCCTCCCCTTTTGCCCGGCAACCCCTTGCTGGCAGCCTGCTTTTCGCTTTCTTCCATGAGTTTCCTTTCCACCCGAATGCGCCGCCGCCAAGCTGCTCGACAAACACCTTGACGACGGCGCTTTTACCAACGGATCAACCGTTTTCCAATGTGGCTCCACATGCCCAGAACACTTCCCTGGCAAAATCGTACGAACCGGCTCCCAGCCATAGATCAATCAGAAGCTCCATGCCCGGACCATCCAAGAACCCGTCGATCAACAGCCACGCAAGCACACGAGAGGCCTTCTCGTCACCGGACGCAAGGCACCGCACCGCATCCGACGCAACACGAAGGGCCTCGTCAGAAGCGGGATCGAGTCCTCGTCGCCCCAATGCGGCCACGCTCGAGAAAGCCGGACCCATCCCGCTATCCCATAATTCCCCAGCGATGCCAGACGCTGGATCGGACGACCAAGCACGCCGCAACAACTCAACGCCTTTTTCGCGAAGATCCTCCTCCGAAACGGAGAAGCGCGTTGCCGCAGATCGGCACAATCCCCCGTCTGCATCTGCGGGAAAGGCGAGCGCTTCGGCCAAGCTTCCAAGCGAGCGTACGAAGCGCACAGCCGCACGCCTGCCCATCGCAGTCTCGAACGCCCGCCCTTGGCGCAGTTCGGAAAGCGCACATAAAAGACTTTCGGCTATCTCGCGTTGGCGCCGCGCCTCGTCCTCCCGCTCGCGCAACGTCTCGGCGCAAGATGCGAGCAGCATCCGGCAGTCCTCTCCCCGTTCCTCGCATCGCGCGAACATCCGCTTCGCCTCCGGTAGACTGCGACCGTCGCTCTTGAACTGCTTTACCACGAACAACTTGGCAACGTCTTCGCAATCATAAGAGCGCCGCCCCCACGAACTGTCTTTCGGGGAAAGAATGGCAACCCCGCCTTGACCTTGGTAGCAGGAGCGCTGAATATCGCGCCGGGGCAGTTCTATCAGCCGCTCGACCTGGGATATTTTCCATCCGTTGCGCGAAGCTTTTCCGCCCATGCTCACCTCCTGCGCACCAGTTAATCCGTTCAACACTTGAACAGCAAGCGGATCAGGGGCGTGCGTCCGTGGTAAGGACCCACCGCCGCCCTTCGCCACGGACGCGCCAAGCACGCCAAAGTCGCAACCTGTTTCCCTCGTTTCTGCAAACCGCGCGTTTCGCTTCATGCTGGCTTCCTTTCTCTTGAGCACGTTTGCGCGGCGGGGTTTGGTCCCGCCGTAAGAGGGCTTGCGAATTTCGCGAGAAAGGGCGCATGAAAAAAAGGCCCCGTGCGGAGCCTTTTCCATGGGAGCAGACGAGCGTGACAGCGGCGCTATGAAGATTGCGCTTGGTATGTATCGACTGTGACCCTCGCTTCGGCAGCGGCCGTCTGGCTGAACGCCTCGAACTTCACCTTCTCGCCGCTTGGCCACGACGAGGTGAACGCATGCGTCTCTTCGACCTTGACGCCGTCGGCGTCGTATAGGTCCAATCTGATGCTGAACGAGCCGAAATCGATTCCCGTCGTGTTCTCGGCGACGGCAGTGTATGTGTAGAAACCATAGCCGTTATCCACCATTTCGAACGCCATGGACGCAACGAGCGCCTGCGCAGCCTCCTCGACGTCGGCTTTCGCCTCGACCGCCGTCGCATTCCGCAAGATTTCATCGAGGTGCGTCTGATGAGCCTCGTCCACCGTCAGCCCCCAGTCGTCAACAAACTCTTTAATAGCCACGGAACGCTCGCCGTAGAGAGCTGTCCACTCTTGGATGAAATCAATGTCGTCGATGGGGCTGCTTTCCGCCGCCGTCTTCATGTCATCGAGCAAATTGGCGTATGCGAGCACCGCCTCCTGGAGCCGCGAATCCTCGAACTGCCGATTGCGCATCGGTGCAACGGCGTCAATCTCTACCTGCGTGGTCTCCACGAGGGCCTTCGTTGTCTGATCAGTTCCTTCGGCTCTGTGCGCGTCGGCAATGTCGGAGCGCTCCTCCAAACCGTCGGCTATTGCTGCGACGGCCTCATCATCGGCATAGTCGGGGCCTTCCTCTTGCTCTTGTTGCGCGCATCCTGCCAAGCAGGCCGAAAGCAACAGAACCGCTGCCGAAAGCGCGAATTTGTGGGTGGCGGTCATATCTTCCCTCCGAAAAGCCAGTGCGGTTTGCCATGCGAGCTCGCCGCGAGCGTTGAGAATCGCAGCGCGAGCCCTTCTCCATCCAGTTAAGGCGTTCAAGCGTTGAACAGCAAGGATGGCTTGTACAATGAGGCCAACAGGTTACGGCCTTTCTTGCATGTACCTATGGGAACCGAGGAGAGAGTCATGGAAAACGAGAGCACCGAGATTCAGAACGCATCGGCCGAACGCACGGCGCAAGACTACATAGACGCCGCCAACAAAGTTATCGAAATTGCCGAGATCGCGGTTTCCTTTATTCCCGGAGGCGCCGCTGCCACCAAGGCCGCCAAGATTGCGACGAAAGCCGTGCCTCTCGCGAGAGGCGCAATCAAAGCGGCACCCGCCATCGCTCCTGTCGTATCTCCATTCGCAAAGAAAGCGGCCGACGCCGTTGCCGGCAAAGCGCCCGAAGCACTCAGCGCAGGGGCGGAGAAGGTCGCAGGAGCCGCCAAGGGAGCAGCAGCGACCCTGGGTGCCGCAAAGGACAAGGCGGCAGGCGCCGTCCGCAGCGCCGCCGACGCACGAGCGCAGGAGAGGGCTCGCAAGACAGCCCGCAAGACGCTGCTCGACGGAGCCGGGATCAGGATGTCGGCTGAAACGTTCCTGGAGAATTGGAGCACTTCAGATAAGCTGGGGGTGACGCCGGGTGGCGGGTACCTTGGCTACAGCGGCTGCTACGCAATAGCGACGTACGACGCAGCCGTCAAGAAAGACGACTACGGAACGTTCCGCGATATCTATGTGGGCAAATCGTCCAACATGGGAGCCAGCATCCACGCGGACGTATCGGGGAAGGGAAACCACGACGTCTACGCCGACGTGAAGTACAAGCAGAAGGTTCATATCCTGCTGTTCCCCTGCCCAGAGGACAGCCTTGATCAACTGGAAGAGCTGCTCATCACCGCCCTTGACGCGGATACGTCGTACAACGCATCGAAATGACCCCCTCCCCCACTCTTCGGAAAGGGCTCCATCCACCCCGCGCTTATCCCGTATTCTGCAGACCGGCCGAAACGCCGGTGACCGTGGCCAGGATGAGCGCAAGGTACTCGGCCTTCTCCTCCTCCGAAAGATCATCGCGGCAGGTGCGCACCACGCGCAAGGCACGCACCTGCGCAATCGACAGCGCATCCACGTAGGGGTTGCGCACGCGGATGGCGCACCCCAGCACGCGGCGATGCTCAAGCGGCCACTCGTCGCCCACGACGGCCAGCACCCATGAGCGCGTGAGCTGCAGCTTTTGAAACACGGTCTGCGCCAAATCGTCGCGATCCCCCAACGCAAGGTACATCTTGGCGATGCGCGCGTCCGTTTTGGCGATGGACATCTCCACGTTGTCGACGAACGTGGAGAACAGCGGCCATTCGCGGTACGCACGGCGCAACAGCTCCAAATCGCCCAACGCCTCGCATGCCGAGCCGAACCCGTACCAAGCCGCCAAGTTGATGCGCGCTTGCGACCACGAGAACACCCAGGGAATGGTGCGCAGGTCGTCGAGCGACCGGGCGCCCAATCCCCGCTTGGCAGGACGGCTTCCGATGGGCAAAAGCCCCACCTCGGCCAAAGGGGTGACGGCAGAGAACCACGGCGCGAACTCGTCCGCATGCAGAAGTTCCCGATAGCTGCGGTGCGCCTCGCCGTCGAGGCGGGCGGCCATGTCGGCATAGCGCTCGGCGGCCTCGGTGTTCACGCGCTCCACCGACGGAGCCGAGTTCAAAAGCGTCGCCGCCGCCACGCCTTCCACATGGCGAAGCGCGAGCGCGCGATTGCCGTAGCGGGCGAAGATGACCTCGCCCTGTTCGGTGACCTTGAATCGGCAGTTCACCGACCCTTTCGGCTGCGCGAGCACCGCACGATTCGCCGGACCGCCTCCGCGCCCCACAGCACCCCCGCGCCCGTGCATGAGCACAAGATCGATATCGTTGCGTTCGGCCCATCGCGCTATGCGCTCTTGCGCGGAATGCAGAGCGAGCGTGGCCGTGACCGGGCCCGCGTCCTTCGACGAGTCCGAGTAGCCCAGCATGACCTCCATGCGCCGACCCGTCTGGGCAAGACGACGCTGCACATCCGGCAGCGCGAGCATCTCATCCAACACGCCGATGCAGCCTTCCAAGTCTTCCAACTGCTCGAACAGGGGAATCACGTCCAGCTCGGGCACGTCGTCCGCATGGGCGAATGCGAGCCTCGCCAACTCGTACACGTCGGCCACATGGCCCGCGCGCTTGGTGAAAGACACGATGTAGCGGCGAGCCATCTTCTGCCCGTAGCGCTTTTGGATGGAGCCGATAGCGCGAAACGTGTCCAGCGCTTCGCGCGTCTCGGGATTGAGGGCGCCGCGGACCCCTCGGGCGCGTATGTCGGCCAACGCGCGCTCATGCACGACTGAATGCTGGCGAAACTCCATTTCAACCAAGTGAAATCCAAACGTCTCCACCTGCCAGATAAGCGTCTGCACAGGCCCGTACGCCGCCCGCACCGCCCCGGCGCGCGCGAGCGAATCCTGCACCGTGCGCAGATCGTCCAAAAGCTCCTCGGCCGAGGCATAGCGGATGTCGGCATTGCGCGCAGCCGTGCCCTCCAAGCGCACGGCCATGACCAGCATGACGGCGCGATGGGGCTCGAAGCTCAATTCGGCGGCCACACGCGCAGTGATCGTCTCGCTCATCTCCACCTGGTGGCCCCACAAGTTCATGAGCTCTTCGGACGGCGGGGTGTGCGACGCCTCCAGCGTGAGGCTTCGTCCGACGCGACGACACTCCTCGGCCAACGTGGACACCATGTGCTCGAAGTACTTCGCCGCCACTCGGCGCGACACCTTGGCGGTGACGTTGGGGTTCCCGTCGCGATCCGACCCGATCCAGCTGCCCGGACGGAAGAACGCCGGGCACACGGGCGGCACGCTGCCGGCACGCTCGCCCAGCACCCAGTCATCGAAGCGGCGATACACCTGGGGAACCACTTCGAACAACGTGTTGTCGAAGATGTCGATGATGGTGTCGGCCTCCTGCAGCGGCGTGGGTTTTTCGAGCGCGGTGGGAGAGGTGCGCACCAGCGCGTCGATCTCCTGCAGCATGCGGCGCTCGTTCTCCACAAGAGCCGAGCCGCCCAACCGGGAATGCTCGTCCAAAAGCGCGGCGATGCGCCTGATCTTGCCTTCGACCGCCTTGCGGCGCGCTTCCGTGGGATGCGCGGTGAACACGGGATGGAATTCCAGACGGCCCAGCAGCTCGGCCGCGCGCTCGGGACCCACTTCGTCGAGCAGACGGTTGTACGCCACCACCAACTCGTTCGAAGAGTCGACGGGGGCGTCCATCGAGACGATCCGCTCCTGCTCGCGCAACGTCTCCACGCGATAGCTCTCCTCGGACAGATTCGCCAAATGAAAGAAGGCGCCGAACGCACGCACCACTACCTGCGCCTGATCGAGCGGCAGCGCGTCGATGAGCGAAACAGCTTGGCGAAACGCCCGCGCGCCCGCGGTGTCGGCGGTGGGGACGCCCTGGGCATCCGTGGGCTCGTCGGCGGCGACCGCACCCGGGTTTCCTTCGTTCGCCCTGATCAAATTATTGAAAAGGCGATCAAACAACTCGCAGACGGCAGGATCGTACTCCTTGAGCACCGTGCGCTCCAGACGCAGGAACAGCGCGAGGCTGTCGCGCAGGCTTGCGGGGATCTCGATTTCGGCATAGGCCTTGATGGCCCGATCAGTGTCCTGCACGCCCAGATGGCGGTCGAGGGAAGATCGGCCATGTGCTCTCCTATTCGTCTGCACATACGGATGGTGGGGCCATTATACGCATCGGGCGCACCTGCGGCGACGGTCCCCTCCCCCGCTCGGTAGACGTTGGGGAAGGGTTCTCAGGCGGCGTTGAGGTGCAGGGCTGAACGAGAGCCGAGGGCGAGGGGCCGAGGGAGGGAGCGGAGAGGAGCGGGGG
>NZ_PPEL01000122.1 GCF_002899695.1 Rubneribacter badeniensis | reverse complement strand
CCCCCGGACCCCTCCTTCCCTTCTTTGCTGCTCTTTGTTCGCGGATGTTTCACGTGAAACATCTGTTCTCGCGCATCGTCCGTGCATGCGCGGACCGATTGCAGTATCCTATGCGCTGGACGGAAACGGCGCACGCATGCGCCTGACGGAAGGACCGGTATGAGCAATGTGATCGTCGTGGGCTGCGGTCGCGTCGGCTCCCAGCTGGCGAACATGCTGTCCGACAACGGCAGCAACGTGTGCGTGATCGACCGCAACCCCGATGCGTTCGCCAACCTGGGGCGCAACTTCAACGGCTCCACGGTGCAGGGCGTCGGCTTCGACGAGGAGACGCTTGTGAAGGCCGGCGTGGAGGACTGCGACGTTATGGCCGCCGTCACGCAGTTCGACAACACGAACCTCATGTGCGCCGAGGTGGCAAGCCGACTGTTCGACGTGCCGCATGTCATCGCGCGCCTGTACAATCCCGACCACGAGCGCGCCTACATGCAGCTGGGCATCGACTACGTGTGTGGCACCTCGCTTGTGGCCGAAGACGTGTTCAGCAAGGTGGTGTCCGGACATGGGGCGCACCTCGACACGTTCGGCGAGTTTGAAGTGCTGCGTTTCTCGCTCGACCTCAGCTGGACGGAGAAGCGCACCATCCGCGTGTCGGAGATCGAGCGCGACCACGACATCCGCATCATCGCGTTCGAGCGCGGCGACGGGTCGGCCAGCTCCATTCCCACGCGCGATTCCATCCTCTACAACGGCGATTCGGTGCTGGTATGCGTGCGTCACGAGCTGATCGAGTCGTTTTCGAGGTACATCCAGGATTGATCGTTCCGGCGGTTTGGCGGCTGCCGGCCCCGCCGACGCTGCGGGTGGCTGGGACGTCCGGTTTTCGCGCGAAGATGCGGGCTTGTGGATCGAAGCGCGCTTCGCTCGCGCCGCTTCATGAGCCTCGGCACCGCAGCCGCCCTCGCTGGCATAGTTGGATTTGCACGAAAGGATGAGCCATGTACATTGTGATCGCGGGCGGCGGCAAGATCGGCGAGTACCTTGCGAGCGTGCTGCTCTCGAGCGGAAACGACGTGGCGGTGATCGAGGAGGACCTTGCCACGGCAGATCGCCTGTCGGTGGTGCTGCAGGGACGCTACCTCGTCATCCACGGCGATGGGTGCGACTCGAAGTACCAGGAGGACGCGGGCATTCGCCGCGCCGACGTGTTCGTGGCCACCACTGGCCAGGACGATGACAACCTCGTGTCGTGCGAGATCGCGCAGCGCGTGTTCAACGTGCCGCGCTGCATCGCACGCGTGAACAGCCCGAAGAACCTCCGCATATTCAAGGAGGTGGGCATCGAGTGCGTGTCGTCCACCACGCTCATTGCGAACCTCATCGAGGAGGAGACGTTGCTGGGCAGCATGAGCGTGGCCTCGTCGCTGACGCGCGGCAACGTCACGCTCATCGAGGTGGTGATGCCGCGCATGCGCCATCATTCCAACGAGGCGGGCATCCTCGCGTCGTCGGTGCCCATGCCGCCGAAGAGCATGATCGTGGCCGTGTCTCCCAAAGATGACGACGACGTGGAAGTGGTGGACGACGACACCGTCATGTATGCGGGCGACACCGCCATCGTCGTGGCTGATAACGAAGTGCTCGACGACGTGCGCGCCCTGTTCAAGGGGCTGTAGGGGCGTTTCCGACTGCGGCGGCCCGAGCGCGTGCCCTGCGGGGTGCCCCGTGCTGGCTGGCCTTGTGTGCGCCGCTTCTGCGCGTACACCACCTTCTGCGTCCGTAGCTCCTTTCCTTGCGTCTGCGTTGCGTATGCGTAAAACTCATCGGGATTGGTGACGTTTCTTCTTGTCCCTTCTTAAAGTCTCGCTGCCCGTTTCGTGCTTTTCGCTTTGCGCTCGACGCTCTTTCGTAGGCTTCGGCATGCGGTTCTGCGCGGGTGCCGCGCACTGGCGCGCCGTAACTGTCGATGTTCCCCGGGCCACGCCATCGAACCTCGGTTTCGTGGCAGGTTTTGACGGAAAACCGCCATTGCGAAACCATCGTGGACGCATGCGTCAAAGCGCTGATCATGCCGACCTGGGAAAACACGCGTGCGTGACAGCGCTGGCCTTCCTTTGATAGCGGTTTTCCGTCAAAACCTGCCACGAACGCACGCTGTCCGCGTCAACCCTGGTTGTCCAACAAGAGTGCGTCGACGCAGTAGCACAAAATCACGGTTAAGAATGATTTTTCCGTTCCCCTCAGGAGCGTTTTCGGGGAAACACCAGGTCGTGAAATCAATCCTAATCAAAAAATCGTTCTTAACCGTGATTTTGTGCTACTGCCTTCATCGCTCTCTGTGTGACCGCCGTTGACAGAGGTCGGATCGGATCGCTGCGCCCGACCAGAGGAGCCCGACTCGGGATCTGGCGAACGTGGGTTCGTGTCAATCCTGGCTTAACGCAAACATCGCGCCGAACTGGCACGGATCGCGTCTTGCGCATAGGTCGTCAACTGCCTTTCCATCCCGATGGAAACGTTTTCCCGGCTCGGAATCCCCGTCGGAGTCGCCGCCGGCCCCTCGGGGTGCCTTTTCGGAGGGAAACTTATGCACAAGGCGCGATCTCTGCCGTTTCGGGCCGAGCTTTGCGCCAAGCCAGGGTCGGCAGGGATCGGGTCGACCCGCCGAGCAATGTCCCGCCGGCGCTTCGGAAGGCCCCGCCCGCTGGACGGGGGGGGGTTCTGCAACGCCCGGTCAGGGGAGCTCGGCCCGAGGACTAGCGAACATGGGCTCGTGTCAATCTTGATTAGCAGAGACGCCCCATTCTGGCGTGCGGCTCGCTCCAAGGCGCTTGCACGGGAGGGGCGGGTGTCGGGTTCGCCGCACATCGTTGTTCGACCGTTTGGATCGGACGGCCTTCGCATGCTGCGCAACGTCCGCGAGCCCGCCGCGCTTTCCGTGGAAAATCTCCCGTGCGACCTGCGGTGCGATATAGTGGACGCATCGAGAAACCGGAGGAGAAGAGTCGCCATGATCAATCGTTACACGCGCCCCGCGATGGGGGCCATCTGGGAGCTTCAGAACAAGTTCGAGATCTGGAAAGAGATCGAGGTGCTGGCGTGCGAGGCGCAAGCCGAACTGGGGCAATCCGGCATCACGAAGGAGGAGGCCGCGTGGATCCGCGCGCACGCCGACTTCACCGTGGAGCGCATCGACGAGATCGAGAAGGTAACGAACCACGACGTCATCGCGTTCACCACGTGCATGGCCGAATACATCGACGCCGAGGTGCCTGAGGGTCAGGAGAAGCCGAGCCGTTGGGTGCATTACGGTATGACCTCGTCCGACTTGGGCGACACGGCGCTTTCCTACCAGATTACGCAAGCCATCGATATCATCCTCGAAGACATCAAACAGCTCGGCGAGACGTGTAAGCGCCGCGCGTTCGAATTCCAGGACACGCTCTGCGTGGGCCGCACGCACGGCATCCATGCCGAGCCGATGACGTTTGGCATGAAGTTTGGCAGCTGGGCGTGGGCGCTGAAGCGCGCGCAGACGCGCATGGAGGAGGCCCGCAAGGTGGCCGCCACGGGCGCTATCTCGGGTGCGGTGGGCACGTACTCGAGCATCGATCCGTTCGTAGAGCAGTACGTGTGCGAGAAGATGGGCCTTGCGCCCGACCCGCTGTCCACGCAGGTGCTGGCGCGCGACCGCCACGCGCAGGTCATGGCTGGCCTCGCGGTGACGGCCTCCACGCTGGAGAGCGTCGCCATGCAGGTGCGGTTACTGCAGCAATCGGACGTGATCGAGGCCGAGGAGCCGTTCACGAAGGGGCAGAAGGGCTCGAGCGCCATGCCGCACAAGCGCAACCCCATCACCGCCGAGCGCGTGTGCGGCCTCGCACGCGTGGTGAAGGGCAACGCGCAGGTGGCCTTCGATGACGTGGCGCTGTGGTACGAGCGCGACATCTCGCATTCCGGCGCCGAGCGCGTGGCGCTGGCCGACAGCTTCATCGCGCTCGACTACATGTTCGGCAAGATGCAGTGGATGCTCGACGGCTTGCAAACCTACCCCGCCAAGATGGAGCACAACCTGTGGCGCACGCGCGGCCTCATCTTCAGCTCGAAGGTGCTGCTGGCGCTCGTGGACACCGGCATCACGCGCGAGGATGCCTACGTGATCGTGCAGCGCAACGCCATGAAGGTGTGGGAGGACATCCAAAACGCCGTGGACGGCCCCACCTACCGCGAGCGCTTGGAGGCCGACCCCGAGGCGAACCTGTCTACCGAGGTTTTGGACGAGATCTTCGACCCGTGGGACTTCCTCACCCGCAAAGACGTGGTGTTCAACCGCTTGGAGGGGTTGGAGTTCTGATGCCCGGAGTGGCGATGGGGGGGGGTATTCGATAGTGCTCTTCTGATAGGGCTGGCGCTGCTGCTGATCCTTGCAGCGCTGGCCCTCTGCGTATGCGCATTTTGGCTGGTAAGCGATTTTTATCGAAGACGCATGCGCGAAGAGTTTTGCAAAGAACATGGGATAAAGCTCTCGCCTCTCTTTTGCGTTCACATGCGAAGAAGGAGAAAAGAAGCTGGCATCTTCGTTCTCGACTTCCCACGCTGGACATTTTCCAACAAAGATGGCTCAAGGGACGGAAGGCGTAGCGGCAATTGCGTGCAGTGGGGTTCTTGTCAGCTGCGGGTCGGGCGTTTTCTTGTTGTATGCGCAAGCCCGTGGCACCTGCTGCGCCTTGTTGAGGAGTTACGGGAAAAGGGTGTTTCGATTGCGCGATGCCTTGAAGAGAAAGACGGCTACGATCGGTTTGTTCGCAAGAGGGCCGAATGGGATTCGGCTTTTCACGCTCAGTCGATTTACCAGTGGTGTGTTTCCCAGGGGAAATGTGACAAAAAATCGGCCGGAGACGCGTTCGAGGGATTCTGTGCACAGCTGTACGAGCGGATGGGTTGCAAGGTTCATCGCACGCCGAGCTCGAACGACGAAGGACGCGACATAGAGCTTGTGTACCCTGACGGGAAGACGGCGATCGTCGAGTGCAAATGCTACGCTCCTGATCGGTCTGTCGGTCGTGAACCCGTGCAAAAGCTTGCCGGAGCCAATCGCAAATGCAAGGCCGATCGCATGGTCTTCATCACGACTGGCAAGTTTTTGCCGACTGCTAGGCAATGGGTTCGGGAGATCGAAGACGACTTGGAACTCGTGGATGGGAATCAGCTATCGCGTCTGGTTGAAGAAGCTCGGCAAAAGAGGCGCAGAACTTCTCCTGGGGAGTGGCGGCTCTCCATGGAAGATGTCGCTTCTCATTATCCTCCCGATCTCCCTCCCTGCAGAACGTATCCTCCGGTTTCGATGTGGGCTTCCCGTGACGCCTTCTGGGGCCCCTTTCAGGTGGGCGTTGGGCTGCTCGGGGTTTTTCTTGCTTTGGCACTGATCGTGATGCGCTTCGCCCCTCTGTCTTCTGCGGCTATATCTCTCCGAGGACTGGTTCCGGCATGCTTGGGCGCACTGGCACCTTCGTCGGAGTACGTCCTTCCCGACAGCGATAGCCGATACTATTCGCGAGAGGAGCTTGAGGCGCTTTCCGATTGGGAGTTGTACGTGGGGCATAACGAGATATACGCTCGCCATGGAAAAGGTTTTTTGCAAGACGATCTGGCCGAGCACTTCTCCCAATGCGGTTGGTACGTTCGGCTCTACACTCCCGAGGAATACGACGCCTTGCCCTCCCTACTCAACGAATACGAGCAAGCAAATTCCGACCTCATGTGGGAGGTGCGGAACGAACGGGGCATCTGACGATTTCGCGCGATCTCACTCCCAATCTACGAAGGCGTAGTCGTCGATGTCTTGGCGGGTGTGGACAACGCGCCAGACGGTGAGGGATTCCTCGCCGAAGGTGTAGAACACGCGGTAGGAACCCGCTAGGTAGGAGCGGTAGTTCTTTCGATCAAGGGAATCGTCGGAGAAGGGTTTTCCGAGGGTGGGCATGTCGCCTAGCAGGGCAATGGCTTCCTGGACGCTCTGGTAGGTGCGCTGCGCGGAGGCGGGGGACTTCTGCACCTCGCCAAGGTAAACGACGATGGATTCCAGATCGAACGTGGCTCGCGGGCGGTAACGTATCTCGCGCATCAGAGGCCCCAATGGGCAAAGATGCGCTGCATCCCCTCGTCCAGCTCCGCTTGGCTGACGGTTTCCTCGCGGTATCGCGCCTCTATCTCGGCCTCGCGTAGTTTCTGCACAGAGCGCTCGTGCTGCCGCTGCTCTTCGTACGCTTTGCAGTCGATCACCACGAGGCTCGCTTTCCCGTTTTTGGTCATGAACACGGGCTCTTGGCTTTCGCGCGCCAGGTCACACACCTCGTTGAGGTTGGTGCGCAAATCGCTGATCGGGCGTATAAGCGGAAGCGGTGCGGGCATGAGCGCTCCTGTCTCGAGGGTTTCGATTCCAAAACTATACTTATTTATACTTTCTATGTCAATATAAAAGGCATATATAGATGTCAAAAAGATTTTGGGTATAGCAGAGTTTTGCGGGATCTCGCGAGAAGGCGCGAACGGGGCGGGAGGCTTCGCCGTTCGCGGAAGCGTCGTGCGGGCGGGGTG
>NZ_PPEL01000121.1 GCF_002899695.1 Rubneribacter badeniensis | reverse complement strand
ATCGGGAGAGGGCCCGGGGGCCGGAAAGCCGGGAGGCGGGAGGCGGGGAGAGGCTGGGGAGTTTGGGAGCTCGGAAGCGGGGAGAGGGCCCTCCGAAGCGGGGTTCAGGGAACAATTTGGCGACGAAACAGGTACGAACGCTATACTGTCACCTGACGTTGTTTCACTCCTTGGAAGGCCTCGAAAGTCTCCGATGTTTCTCACCTTGCTGTTCATATACTTTCCCGCTTTGGTGTTCGGCCTCCTGTTCATCAAGAATTACCGCAAGGAGCCGCGCCAATTCCGCAATTCCCTATACTTTCTGCTGCTGTGCCTGTTTGCGTTGTGGGGGCTGTCCGTTCAGTTCAACCTGCCATGGCTCGTGCTGCTGGGATTCGTATCCGTGCCCTTCGGCACGGTGGCGCTCGTGGTGTTTTTGCTGGCGAACGCCTTTGTGGTGGTGCGGCGCGAAGGGCTTTCCCTCGCGCATCTGCTGCCGGCGTTCCTTGCGCTCGGCATCATCGCCATATGCGTGGGCGTGCCGTGGCTCATGTTGGTGCCCGCTCCCGGAATCGTCGTCGCGCTCGCGTTGCTGGTGGTGATGGAGGGGTCGTATCTGGCGTTCACGTTCGCCGCGCTGCTTCTGTACTCGTGGTTGTACCGCAAGCTGCCGAAGCGCCGCGATTACGACTACATCGTGGTGCACGGCGCAGGGCTTTCGGGGACGAAGCCGACGCCGCTTCTGGCCGGTCGCCTCGACAAAGGCGTGGAGCTGTGGGAGGCCGACGGCAAGCGCGCGGTCATCATCGTCTCGGGCGGTCAGGGGTCTGATGAAGAGGTTCCCGAGTCGTTCGCGATGAAAACGTACCTCGTGGAGGAGCGCGGCGTGCCCGCTGACGCCATCATC
Source organism: Rubneribacter badeniensis (assembly GCF_002899695.1). Classification (GTDB taxonomy): domain Bacteria; phylum Actinomycetota; class Coriobacteriia; order Coriobacteriales; family Eggerthellaceae; genus Rubneribacter; species Rubneribacter badeniensis. Next base: position 5,759 of record NZ_PPEL01000121.1, on the reverse strand, counting down.
GAGGAGGACCGCTCTACCACCACGATGGAGAACCTGCGCAACAGCAAGGCCATCATGGACGCGCGCTCCGGCGCGGGGTCGTACCGTTCTGCCGTGGTGACGAGCGACTACCACGTGTTCCGCACGGCTGAGTACGCTCACAAGATCGGCCTTGTCGCCGATGGCGTGGGCAGCAAGACGGCGCGCTATTTCCGTCCCTCCGCGTTCATCCGCGAGTTCGCGGCGGTGACCAAGGCGCACCTGTGGCCGATCATCCTGATCTTCGTGCTGTGGCTCGTGCCGTCGGGATGCTCGCTGCTGGCTCGGTGACGCGCTCTCGTTTTGCGCTTTCGGGTATCTTGCGGGCTTTTGGGGCTCGGCGTGTTTTGGTCCGAGGGGAGCGGCGATCCCCGGTGCGCCTGCGCCTGTCTGCGCGGTCCGAATGTTTCACGTGAAACATTTGTTTGCTTCAAGAGGTCGCGATCCTGTTCGGCGCATGCGGCGCGATGGGAGAGGTGCGCCGGTGGTTGGGCGGTCGCTGCCCGAAGCGCTGTTCCCGTCCTGCGCTTTCGCCGTTTGACATGTCGGAGCATGCAGACGGCGTAAGGAGGGGCGAGGTTGCGGCGTTTTAGCGGTTAGCCACGCACCACGCGGGGCAGCAGGGCGTCGTGGGGATCGCGCGGGACGGCCTCTACGCGCTGCTCTTCAAACGCCACTCCCACGGCGAGCGCATCGGGGCGCAGCCTGGGCAGCAGCCGGTCGTAGTTGCCGCCTCCGTAGCCCAAGCGGCCTCCTGCATCGTCGAACGCCACAAGGGGAACTGCGACGACGTCGAGGTCGTGCGGGTTGACAGGCTCGTACCCTTCGCTTTCGAGCGCATCGCGGGAAAAACGGCGCAACGGGTGGGAGAGGAACGCTTCGCGCGCATGCGCCATGCGCCTGGGCGAGACGCGGTAGAACTCCATGCACGCCCTCTGCTCGCCGTCGTCGAGCACCATGCAGGGAAAGCACACGACCCAGCCTTGCGCATATGCGGCGCTCACGAACGGATCGACGTTTACTTCGCTGCGCATGGCCGCGTACACGGCGATGACCGGTGCGCCGCTGTCTGCCGCGTAGGCATCGCAGACGCAAGAGGATGCCACGAGCTGTGCGAGGGCGTGACAAATCGTCTCGCTTCTGCGAGTGCGCTCTTCAAGGGGAATGGCGTCGCGTCGGGCGAGGACTTCCGCACGCAAAAGGGCTTTCTCGTTCATGGAAGGAAGTATATCATCGGGGGCGCTTGAGGCGACAGGCCGCGCTTTCCGCGCCCGCGCGCTTTGCGTGAAACGTTCGGGCATGGGAAGACGGCGTGCAAGGGCGGGCGACCTCCGCGCATATTGGAATCGAAGCAGATGTAACCATTCGGTTCCACAAGGCTCCGAACACCGGTAGATTGCGCAAACGTAACCGTTGCAATTCGATTTGACCTGCAAACCTGTCTTTGACCTTGCTATAATCGATCCTCATTAGGTACACTCGAACCACCTTGAATCTCGGGCCCTTGGTTTGGGGGGTCGGAGGCGGAAAACGACGCTGCTTCAGCGTCGTTTTGTTGTATCAAGGGAAAAATGATTCGTGTACTTATATATAATCGAAAAAGTCACCGGAAATTCGGCCGGTGGTACGACGGAGTAAGGAGACAGCAGTGCAACTGAAGGCATCGACCGATTACGGTATGCGCGCCATATTGTACCTGGCTGCGCAGGGAACCACCTGTTCGTCGAAGGATATCGCCGAGGACATGTCCATTCCGCGTGACTACCTTATCCAGCTTGCGCAACTGCTGCGTAACGCGGGCATCATCGAGGCGCGTCCGGGAAAGCACGGCGGCTATCGCTTGGCGAAGGAGCCGGCCAGCATCAGCATGCTTGAGATCATGGAGGCGCTTGACGAGGATGCCAAGCAGTCGACGCGCGCTCGTCGCAACGCGCGCAAGGACGGTGCCATGGTGCAGGGAGTCAAAGAGGCTTACGAGCTGGTGGGAGAAAGCATGAGCGCGTTTTTGTCCAGCATCACGGTGCAGATGATGCTGGATTGCGTACGCGATGGCGAGAGCAAGTACGTTTTTCTCTCGAAGCGCCTTGAGGAAGAAAGCCGTCGCTTGGCGGCCAAAGCCGAATAACCCTCAATCGCAACCGCTTCAGAGGCTTCGCCGAGATCCGAGATAGTCCGATCGCCTTGCCCTTCACACGGCGCATCTGCTTCGCGTTTCCGCAAGGGCGCAAAGGGCGAGGCCGCACAGATACACAGACGAGAAGCGGAGAAGCTTTCAGGCTCATCGGTTAGAACGCAAAGCCTCGATTCGATTGCCGCATGCCCCTCTCATCCGATGCCAAGCACCTGCATGACCAGCAACGCCGCCGTCAGCACGGTGACGATGCCCACGGTCAGCCAGATGAGCGTGCGCGAGATCGCTCGCGATCGGTACGCGCCCATGATGCGCTTGTCCGCGGCGATGACGGCCATGAACACCAAGAGCACCGGCAGCACGAGGCCGTTCACGAACTGCGCGGTCAGCATGACGCCCATGAGGTCGATGCTCGGCACGAGCACCACTACGGCCGAGAACGCTATGACGAACGTGAAGATGCTCTTGAACAGCGGCGCCTCGCGCCACTTGAACGACACGCCTGCCTCCCAACCGAACGCCTCGCAGATGACGAACGCCGTGGTGAGCGGCAGCACGCAGGCGGCCAGAAACGACGCGGCGATCAACCCGATGGCGAACAGTGCCTCGGCGTAGTGCCCGGCGAACGGCGCCAACGCGCGCGCGGCGTCGGCTGCCGATTCGATCTCGATGCCTTGAGGGAACAGCACCGCGCCGGTGGTGACGATGATGAACCACGCCACGAGGCATGCGGCGATGGTTCCCGCCACCACGTCCACCTTCTGCGAGAAGAAGTCCTTCACCGACACGCCCTTCTCGACCACGTTGCTCTGGTTGAAGAACATCATCCAAGGGGCGATGGTGGTACCGATCATGGCGATGACCAGCGACATGAAGCTCGTCTCGCCGATGACGCGCGGCACGACGGTGTGCTCGAGCGCGTTCTCCCAGTCTGGTTGCGCCATGAAAGCCGCCACCACGTACGTGACGAACACGAGCGACAGCGCCAAGAACACCTTCTCTGCCCGCTTGTAGCTGCCTCCCACGATGAGCAGCCACACCGCCACGGCGGCAACGGGAACGGAAAGGTACTTCGACACGCCGAACATCTCCATGCCGCTTGCGATGCCCGCGAACTCGGAGAACGTGGTGGCCACGTTGCCGATGAGCAGCGCCAGCATGGCAAGCGCCGTGAGCCGGATGCCGAAGCGCTCGCGGATGAGCGCAGCGAAGCCCTTGCCGGTGACCGCCCCCATGCGCGCGGCGGTCATCTGCACCACGATGAGCAGCACGCACATGATGGGGATGACCCAGAGGGTCGCATAGCCGAACTTCGCGCCGACGGTGGAGTACGTGGATATGCCGCCGGCGTCGTTGCCGGCCATGGCGGTGACCACGCCGGGGCCGAGCGCCGCCAGCACGAGCCACAGCTTGCTCGGCTTCTTCTCCGACGCGGTTGCGAGGGCATCTGTTTCGATGCCCCCCTTGCGTTCCGCGCGTTTCGCCTCTTTCGCATCCGGCGTGCTTTCGATGCGTTGGGCGAGCGCTTTTTGGTTGCGCTTGCCCGTTGCGCCCGCAGACGCCAAAGCCGGATCCTCAGTTCTGTGCGAGCCGGATGTCGAGCGCTTCGCATTCTCGATACGTCCCGTTTGGAACGTGCCCCATTCGCGCTGTCCGCTCGATTCGCTCTGCCGCTTGATCACCATGGCTACCTCCAAGAATAGCCGATGACCTGGAACAGCACGAGCGTGTACAGCGCAAGGAACAGCACGGCTGCCACGGCGATGCCCACGCCTTTGAGCACGGTGAGCTTCGCTTTGTCGCCGCTCACGTCCTCTTCGATGGCGTCCCAGGCGTCGTCGACGGTGACGATGCCGAGCATCATATTGTGCTCGTCCACCACGGGCATGGCGGGAAGGTCGTACTTGAAGATGTCGGCTGCCACGTCCTCTTCCGTCTCGTCCGGCGGCACGGATATCACGTCGTCGAACATGACGGCGCTCACGCGCGTGGAATCGTCGGTGAGCACGAGGGTGCGCAGGCTCAGCACGCCCACGAATTCGTCGTACTCGTTGAGCACGTACACATAGTGCACGGTGGGATGGTCTTCGGGCAGCTCGCGAAGCACCTCGATCGTCTCGCCCACGGTGTCGTCGTCGTGCACGGCCACGAACTGCGTGGTCATCATGCCGCCGGCTGTGCCGTCTTTGTAACCCAGAAGGCGACGGATCTCGGTGGCGTCCTCCATGCCCATGAGGCGCAAAAGCGTCTCGGCCTTCTCGTAGGACAGATCGCGCACGATGTCGGCGGCGTCGTCGGGGTCCATGTTGCCCAGAAGGCCGGCGGCGCGCTTGGTGTCGAGGTTCTCGATGAAGTCGGCTTGGTACTCGTCGTCCATCTCGGAGATGGCCTCGGTGGCCTGCGCGTCGTCAAGATGCTGGAACACATTGGCGCGCTGCTGGGGGTCAAGCTGCTCCAAGATGTCGGCCACGTCGGCGGGGTGCAGCTCGTCGAGGCGCTTGTGCGTGACCGACAGCTGCACCTCGGACAGGTCGCGGTCGAGCAGGTCCATGTAGTTCCAAGCGATGATCTGCTCGTCGATCTTCTTGCCGAACGCGCGCGCCACGGCCACCACGGCGCGCTCAAGCCACGGTGCCAGTCCGCGCAGGATGCCGCGCGTGCCCACCTCTGCGCCGAGGAGCCGCAGCTGCGAGCCGGAAACGGACAGCTTGAGGTCGTTCACGCGCACGACCTTCATGCCCTGCGTGTCCACGATCTGGCGGTTCATCAGGTCGCGCGCGAGCAGCACTTCGTCGGGCTGCAGGTAGCTGAAGCGGATGTCGTGCGCGGGCACGCCGAGGATGATGCCGTCTTCGTCGAACTCCTCGACGTACTTGCGCCAGGAGATCATGAACGGCACCTTGCCCGGCCCTTGGAAGGCTAAGCTGGTGATGCGGGGGAATACTTCGCCGGTGGAAATAGCCAGGTCCGAGATCGTGCCGATCTTTTCGCCCGTGGCGTCGGTGACGGGTTTCCCCATCATTTGAGAGAGATAAAGCATGATGATGTCCCTTACTAAGCGGAGCAGCCGTCCTCCGGTCGCCGCAGCAAGGGAGCCGAAGGAGAACTACTTACTGTGAGGTTTCGATTTTCGAACCTTCAAGTACGTTCCTTTCCTTGGCCAATAAAAAAACCGCACGTGCTGCTGCCAGTCGTTGCGGGTTCTTGGTGCTGTAAGTGGTGCGCCGTGAGGGATTCGAACCCCCGACGTACTGATTCGTAGTCAGTCCCTCTATCCAGCTGAGGTAACGGCGCACGTCGAAACAGCAAAGGATATATTACCCAGTTCTGAGCAGATGTCAACGCATAATTCCCAAATTTTGGGGAATTTCTCTCGCAAAGGGGCCCAGCCGCCGCCTGCGGCCGGGCCCGGAGGGAGGGAACTTAATAAGGGCGGGGGAATACCGGCTTTCTCGCTCTGACGTGCTCTCTCAAGTCAACTTTTGGAAACCCGGTGTTGCCCCGCCCCTTATCATGACGCCTATCATGGCACCCGATCTTCATCCAAGAGCAGCCTAGCTTTGGGCTGCGGCGGCTTGGGCTACGTGGCGCATCAGCACGGCGGTAGTTA
>NZ_PPEL01000120.1 GCF_002899695.1 Rubneribacter badeniensis | reverse complement strand
CCCCCGGCCGCCAGCGCTACCAAGCCATCCACGCCCACCCACGCCCACCGCATCCTCCCACCTGTCAACTGCACCCCATATCTGCTACCAGAGAACAGTCATTAGCGGTATAATGAGAGGACGGACAGGACGGTCGGCAGGATCCACAAGGGCCCCAAGTGCGGCCGTCCCTCGAAGAGAAGGGTGACGCCATGCTGTTGCTCGAACCGCTTGCCATCAACCACATGACCCTCAAGAACCGCGTCATGCTCCCGCCCATGACCACGGGATACGAAGCCCGCGACGGGTCAATCACCACGCAAAGCCTCAACTTCTACCGTCGCATCGCCGAAGGCGGCGCATCCTACATCGTCATCGGCGACGTGGCGCCCGTGAACACGGTGTCTCCCACGCCGAAGCTGTTCTGCGACGAGCAGATCCCCACGTTCGCCAAGCTGGCCGAAACAGTGCACGAATTCGGCTGCAAGCTGGGTCTGCAGGTGTTCCATCCCGAATACGATACGGTGGCCATCGCCGAGCTGTTCGCCAAGGGCGACATGCAAGCGGCCCGCGCGAAGCTCCACCACGACATGCGGCACTACGTGAACGAGGTGGATGCCGAGCGTCTCGACGCCATCCTAGCCAGCATCACCGCGCTCGCCGACCGCGCGGTGCGCTCGGGCGCCGACGCCATCGAGGTGCATGGCGACCGCTTGGTGGGCTCGCTCTGCTCGCCGCTCATCAACCAGCGCACCGACGAGTTCGGCGGCTCATTCGAGAACCGCACGAAATTCGCGCTGGCCGTGGTGCGCGCCATCCGCGCAGGAGCGCCGGACATCTGCATCGACTACAAGCTGCCTATCATCTCCGAGAATCCCCAGATCGGACGCGGTGGCTTGTTCATCGACGAAGCCGTGCGGCTAGCGTTCCTTCTGGAGGAGGCGGGCGTGGACACCTTCCATGTGGGACAGGCCAACCACACCGGCAACCTGAACGACACCATCCCCGCCATGGGCACGCGCCCGTATTGCTTCATGGAGGAGGCGTCCCGTCGCGTGAAGGAGGCCGTGAGCGTGCCGGTGTCCACCGTGGGCCGCATCGTGAGCCCCGCCGATGCCGAGCGCCTCATCGAAAGCGGCGCGTGCGACTACGTGGGCCTCGGTCGCTCGCTTTTGGCCGATCCCGACTACGTGCGCAAACTCGAAGCGGGCACGCCCGAGCTCATCCGCCCTTGCATCATGTGCAACAAGGGCTGCACCGACGCCATCCAAAACCGCCGCTTCCTCTCGTGCGTGCTGAACGCCGAGAACGGCTACGAGTACGAGCGCGCCGTAAAGCCCGCCGACGCGCCGAAGAAAGTGGTCGTGGTGGGCGGCGGCCCCGCCGGCATGGAGGCCGCGCGCGTGGCCGCCCTGCGCGGACACGACGTGGTGCTGTTCGAGCAAGCCGATAAGCTGGGCGGGCAGCTGGGCATAGCGAGCGTGCCGCCGCGAAAGGACGAGATGACGCGCTCGCGCGACTGGTTCGTCGCCGCACTCGACGCCGTCGGCGTGCGCGTGGAGCTGGGGCAGCCCGCCGACGCCGCACGCGTACTGGCCGAGCGCCCCGACGCCGCAGTGGTGGCCGTGGGAGGGCGCAGCATCGTGCCGTCCATTCCCGGCACAAAGCGGCCGTTCGTGCTGGACTCGTGGGACGTGCTGGCGGGCGCAGCGAAGCCCCATGGCAACGTGGTGGTCATCGGCGGTGGCCTTGTGGGCGCAGAGACTGCCGAATACCTGGCCCAACCCGAGCAAGACTGCACGGTGACCATTGTGGAGATGCTCGATGCGATAGCAGCCGAGGAATCCTCCACCGTGCTGCCGTTCATGATGGCCGACTTCGAGGAGCACGGCGTTGCGCAGCTCACGCAAACCAAGGTCGACCGCATCGTCGAAGGCGCCGTGGAGGCCACCGACGCGAACGGCGAGAACGTGCGCATCCCCTGCGACTTCGTCGTGCTGGCATTGGGCACCGCGCCGGTCGACTTCGATACGGCAGCGCTCGAAGCCGCCGGCGTGCCTGTCACGCTCGCAGGAGATTGCAACAGGGAAGCCGCCGACATCAACCGCGCTGTGGAAGAGGGCTATCTGGCCGCGTGCGCGCTCTAGCATGCACATGCGGGAGGGGGCGCCGCAACGCCCCCTCCCATGCGGGCATCACCCCGCCCCGCTCGTAAAACGCTCGCTCCCGTCTCGCAGGCAGATGCAAGAAGGACACCTCCCGGCCTACACCGGGCGGCGGCGACCCTCCTCGCAGGTGAGCACCACCGGGCCGTCCTCGGTGATGGCCACCGTCTTCTCGAAGTGGGCCGATGGCTTGCCGTCGCGCGTCACCACCAGCCAGCCGTCGGGCATGAGACGCGTCTTGTGAGTTCCCACGTTGATCATGGGCTCGATGGCCAGCACCATGCCCGCCTCCAAGCGCACGCCGGTGTGCTTGCGGCCGAAGTTCGGGACGTTCGGCTCCTCGTGCATGTCGCGGCCGATGCCATGCCCCACGTACTCGCGCACCACGCCGAACCCCGCCTCTTCGGCGATGGACTGCACCGCGTGCCCGATATCGCCCAGACGGTTGCCCGGCCTCGCCGCATCGAGGCCGGCCCACAAGCACTTCTCCGTCACGTCGAGCAGACGCTGCTTCTCGGCCGATATCCGACCCACCGCGTACGTCCACGCATTGTCCCCCACCCAACCGTCCACGATGGCGCCCGTGTCGATGGAGATGATGTCGCCTTCCCTCAGCACGACGCCCGCCGAAGGGATGCCGTGGACGATCTGCTCGTTCACCGACGCGCAGATGCTGCCGGGAAAACCGCCGTAGCCCTTGAACGCGGGGATGCCCCCTTCGGCACGGATGACGGACTCCGCCAGCTCGTCCAGCTCGAGCGTCGACACGCCCGGACGGGCATGGGCCCCCACCTCGCGCAGCGCCTTGGCGGACACGCGGCCCGCCTCTTTCATGGCCTCGATCTCGGCCGGGGACTTCTTGATGATCATGCTCTGCACCTTTCGCACGCGCCTGTTTCAGCGAACAGTATAGCAAAGCCGCGAATCGGAAAGGAGCGAACGCAGACTGCGATCTCGAACGCGCGCCCTTCCGTTCGAGGGAAACGCCCTCCCCCGGCCCGGCGACGTCTCGGCAACGGCCGCCAACCGCCCCCCGAACGTATCCTGCAGGTGCCTAGCATGGTCATCCACCCGCGCTCGGCACCTTCGATCCGCGCGGGCGCCGCGCGCACGTTGCCCGCGGAACCGACGACGATGAACAGGAGGCTCTATGAACCCGTTCGACCAGAAACCGGCGAAGGCGATCGAGGACATGGCCCTCGACTGGAAAGACCTTTCCCCGCGCCCCTACAAGAAGCTCGACACCGACCCCTACACGAAGGCCCGCATCATCCTCATGAACGGCATCGAGGTCGAGGCCGTGATGTTCGACCACAACTTCAACCGCAATTGCGAGGACAACGACCTGCGCCGCGAGCTGGCGCTCGTGCGCCGCATCGAGGCGGGCCAGCAGAAGCAGGTGAACTGGCTGTCGCCCTCCGACGAGACGCCGCTCGAGACGACCATCGGCTACGAGCAGCTGGCCGTCGACCTCACGGCGTGGCTCGCCATGCACGAGCCCGACGCGTACGCGAAAGCCTGCATGGACTTCGCGCTGCTCGAGGATTTCGACCACCTGTACCGCTACGCGAACCTGCTCAAGATGGACGAGGACCTGCCCGCCCACCAGCTTGTGCAGGACACCATCGAGATCACGCCGGGCCGCCCGACCATCGCGCATCACCGCCATCCGATCGATTCGGTGCGCGCACCGCGCAACGCCAAGACGGCCGACATCCGCACGACGCTCGGCGCGCTCATCCTGACCGCCGGCGAGCAGCAGACCATGAACTACTACATGAACCTGGGCAACACGCAGCCGGAAGGCGTCGCGCGCGACCTCTACCTGGAGATCGGCATGGTGGAGGAGGAGCATGTCACGCACTACGGCGCGCTCTTGGACCCCTCGTGCACGTGGCTTGAGAACCTGCTGTTGCGCGAGTACATGGAGACCTACCTCTACTACTCGTTCTACGAGACGGAGGTGGACCCGTACGTGAAGAAGATCTGGGAGCGAAACTTCGAGCAGGAGGTCGCGCACCTGCACAAAGCCGCCGAGCTGCTGCAGAAACGCGAGGGCATGGAATGGCAGCAGCTTATCCCCAGCGGCGAGTTCCCCGAGCTTCTGGACTTCCATCCCACGAAGGACTACGTCCGCGAGGTGCTGGCCGAGCAGGCCACGCTCACGGCACGCGAGGAGGAGTTCGTCGAAGTGGACGACCTGCCGAACGATTTCCGCTTCTTCACGTGGAACGCACAGGTGAACGGCCGCGTCCAGGACGTGCCGAGCCACCGCGTCATTCGCGAGGCGCAGAAGAAGGACGGGCGCGACTACCGCCTCGAAGACGGGGAGAGCCCCATCCGCGAGCTTCGCAGCCGCACGGAGGACAACACGAAGCTCGGCCGCATCCAGGGCGCCGGGCACGACCTCGGCAAGGACGCCGCGAGGGAAGAGAGCAAGGAAGCCGTGCTGGCGTAAACCTTCGGCACGAAACGGCCGCCTCCGGCTGTCATCTCGACCGGAGGCGGCGCAGCCGCCGCAGAGAGATCCCCCGCGAGCCGAAGGCCGCCAAGGCTGGCACCGAACGGGATCCCTCCGCTCGCTGCGCTCGGTCGGGACGACAACAAGAGAGGTCGTGGCCGGTCTGAGCGTGGCAGCGGGACGGGGATATTGTCACGTTCCGCGGACTACCCACTTGCATTTTATCTCGCTGCGGAACGTGACAATATCCCCGTCCCGCTGTCACGCCGCTGTCACGCCGCTTGTTACTCCACCTCCCCTTCGCCTCCTGGGCTTTTCGGCGGCCGCAGCCGGCCGGCATCCTTGAGCGCGCGGCGCAGGATGAACTCCACCTGCGCGTTCACGCTGCGCAGGTCGTCGGCGGCCCACTTCTCCACGGCCTCCCAAACGTCCGGATCGACGCGGAGGGGATACTGTTTGCGTTTCGCCATGACTTCGCACCGCGCCCGCCTCGGCGCATCAGCCGAGGCGGGCGCCCTCCCTTACTGGTAGAGCGTTCCCGTGTTGAGGACCGGCTGAGCATCGGACTCGCCGCACAGCACCACCATGAGGTTCGACACCATGGCCGCCTTGCGCTCATCGTCAAGGTCGACCACCTGCTTGGTAGACAGTTCGGAAAGCGCCATGTCCACCATGCCCACCGCGCCCTGCACGATCTTCTCGCGCGCGGCGATGACGGCGTCAGCCTGCTGGCGGCGCAGCATCGCCTGGGCGATCTCGGGCGCGTAGGCCAGATGCGTGAGACGCGCGTCGTCGATGACCACGCCGGCCTTCTCCAAACGCACCGACAGCTCCTCCTTGAGCGCCGCGGACACCTCCTCGATGTTGCTGCGCAACGTGATCTCGCCTTCCGCAGCACCCGGCATCTGGTCGTAGGCGTACGTGGTGGCCACATGGCGCAGCGCCGTCTCGCTCTGCGTGTGCACGTAGGAGTTGTAGTCGTCCACGTCGAAGAGGGCCTTCGCCGTGTTCTCCACGCGCCATACGATGACGTCAGCGATCTCGATGGGATTGCCGCACTTGTCGTTCACCTTGAGGTGCTCGCCGTTGTACGTGCGGGCGCGCAGCGACACCTTCGTGGAGAGAGCCGCCGGCTTACCGTCGACGTTCGTGTAGCCCGACCTGCGGGAGAAGAACGGGTTCGCCCAATGGAAGCCCTCCTCGCGCACCGTGCCCTTGTAGTCGCCGAACAGGATGAGCACGCGCGCCTGATTCGGCTGAATGGTGAAGAAACCCATGAGCAGGATGAGCGGCACCACGCAGATGCCGACGATGCCCACGGCGAGCAGCGTGACGCCGGCAGCCTCGCTCGCCGTCGCCACCGGCGCGTCGGACGCGGGAAGCATGGCGGCTCCTGCCACGATGCACGCGACGAGGACCGCCGTCGCCACCGCGGTCAACAGCAGCATCGGCCAGCCGCTTCTCACCCGGACGGTCTTCTCGACGGATGCCGCCCCAAGTGCGACCGCCTCCGGGGAAGTCGTGGCGATGGACGAGGTCTTCTGCACGGACATGATGGTTCCTTTCTCTTTACCAATATCGATATGATATCACATTGAGATCGCAACAGGAAGCGCTTCTCCAGCCGCTCCCCTTCGCCTCCCTCGCCCTTTCCTGCCGCCAACGAAGGGGAAACGTTCTCGCCAACCGCCATCGGGATGCGAGAAGTCCCGCTATGACCGACAGCGAAGCTCGATGCAGAAAGACGAACCCCCAGCAAAGATGAGCGATCGATGTTTCACGTGAAACATTTGTACTGATTCTATCTTTTTGCGTGAAAGCCCATTCCGCAATCCGACGAGCCCTTCCCGGTCGGGCGCATGTCAGGCCATAGAGCTGCGCCATCCTCTCGCCCACTGCCAGCGCGCCCTTTCTGGCCGGGCGCATCTCGGGCCGCGAACGCCGGATTGGGAGGACCTTGGTGCGCCAATGCGGGTTCACCCGAAAACGTGGCAGACACCGAAAGAGCGGGGGCAAACCGCAAGAAGGGGGTGCGGACAAAAAGTTGGACACTCCGGTGTCCGGATTGGAGTCCGCATGTACCCGTTGGAGACCAGGGAGCTCGCCGTGGAGGCCGTCGCGGCGGGGTTCAGCCTGACCGAGGCGGCCGA
>NZ_PPEL01000119.1 GCF_002899695.1 Rubneribacter badeniensis | reverse complement strand
ACCCCGTCCGCACCGCGTGCCGCCCGCCCCAGCCCCCTCGCGGCCCGCCACGCCCGTTTGCCTTCGCTATGAATCTTGTAGAGCGCGCATGGCGCGACCTCTATAATGGGGCAAGGCAAACCGAGCATCGCATGAAGGAGAAACAGGACTCGCATCATGAGCCGCACGCCAAAAGATCATGTCCATCAGGGAAAACACGGGCGAAACGACCGGTGCGCCCCCACCTCTCCCAACGCGGACACCATCGGCAGCGCCGCCCGTCCTTCGGACTCCACGCCCTTTCTCGGAGCGTCGTCCCGCGAACGCGAGCGCCATGCGTCCGGCAAACCGCCGCGCAGACCCAACTTCATCACCCGCAGCGTCAACCGTTGGTGCAACCGACTGCTCGGTGCCGTGTCCGAACGCTCGCTGACCGGCCAAGAAGCCGAATACGCCGCGCACCGCACCACCCGCGATTACGTATGGAACACCGTCGGCGTGGGAACGTGGGGCATGGTGTTCCCCATCCTCACCATCGTGGTCACGCAGCTTGCGGGCGTGGAGCAGGCGGGCATGTTCTCGCTCGCGTTCATCACCGCCCTCATGCTCATGTTCGTGGGCAACTACGGCGTGCGCACCTACCAGGCCTCCGACCTCGACGAGGAGCATTCGTTCGCCGACTACCAGGTGAACCGCTGGATCACCTGCGCGCTCATGCTGGCGGCGGGGGCGGCCTACTGCTCCATTCGCGGCTATGCGGGCGAAATGCTCGTCATCAGCGGGGGCGTGTACGTGTACAAGATGATCGATGCGCTCGCGGACGTGTACGAAGGGCGTCTGCAGCAAGCCGACAAGCTGTACCTGGCCGGCATCTCGCAAGCGTTCCGCTCGCTGACCGTGCTGTTCGTGTTCAGCTTGGCGCTGCTCGTCACGCGCAACCTGCCAATCGCATGCGTCATCATGGCCGTCGTCGCCGTTGCGACGTTTCTGTTCCTCACGCTGCCGCTCACGCTGTTCGAGACGCCGAAGTCGCGGCGGGCCAGCCTGTCGAGCGTCGCGACCCTCTTCAAGCAGTGCTTCCCGCTGTTCGTGGCGCTGTTCATGTACAACCTCATCGACAACATGCCGAAGTTCGTCATGGAAGGCGTGCTCTCGTACGACAACCAGCTGTACTTCAACGCGCTGTACTTCCCCGCCCACGCCATCCTGCTGACCGCCGGATTCGTGTACAAGCCGCTGACCATGCGCATGGCCCAAGCATGGGCCGACCCCTCGAAGCGCAAGAAGTTCAACATCATCATCGTGGCCATCTTCGCCATGATCGTCGTCCTCACGGGCGCGGTGATGCTGCTGATGAGCTGGATCGGCATCCCCGTCATGGGCTTTCTGTACGGGCTCGACTTCGAGCAATTCCGGGAACTCGCGCTCATCATGCTGGCCGCCGGCGGCGTCACGGCCGCCATCGAGTTTCTCTACCAGGTGATCACCGTGCTCAGAAGGCAGCGGGCCGTGACGAAGCTCTACCTGATCACGTTCGGATTCTCGTTGTTCGTGCCGGTGCTGCTCGTGAACTTCACCGGGCTGCCGGGCGCCGTCATCGGCTACCTCATCGTCATGTGCATCCTGCTCGTGCTGCTGTTCTGGGAGTACCTGCGCATTCGCGCGGCGCTCGCGCGCGAGGATGCCGCCCGAGAGGAGGCGCATGCGACGGGCCGCCACCTGCGTCCGAGCGAAGCCCGCGCCCAACGCGAGCGCCGCGAGCGCGTGCATGCGAAATGGGATACGAACCCGCGCGACAACGTCCCCAGCGACGAGGCGGTCGACCTTGCCGGCGGCCGCGCCCGCCACGGCCGCCACGTCGCCAACCGCCCCTGGGACGACGACGAGTTCGCCGAGGGCTGACGCCCTTCGCGCCCGCCCCCCGGCCCTCCAACCCCCTGATCGAACACACGGAAGGGCCCTTCGGCGAAGGGCCCTTCCGCAATCGATGTCACGGACGAGCGCGAGCGAACGCCCCTTCAGAGCGCACCGTGCAAACGAGCGCGTCACACGCCAAGTCGCACCGCCCTGCCGCTATCCGAGCGCAACGGGCTTCTCGTCCTCCCCTTCCACCCATTGCAGCTTCTTGCTGGTCGCCTTAATCACGAAGAGCAGGGCGATGATGGCGACGTTCATGGCGATGCACAGTCCGAACACCGCGTTGAACGTGCCCGTGGCCGAGTAGACGGCGGTCATGATGGGCATGCCGAACGCTCCGGCGATGTAGGCCACCCCGCACACGATGCCGAAGATGCGCCCGTAATCGCGGGACCCAAACACGCTCATGAGCAGGCACGTCAACCCGGAGCCAGCCACCACGTACATGACGTCGTTCACGCCTGCGCCGACGATGGCCAACCACGGCACCCCCGCTGAGCAGATGAGCATCACGAACGAGACGATGCTCACCACCGTCCACAGCACAAGGGCCTTGAAGGAACCCAGCTTGTCGCACGCCGAGCCGACGGCGGGATTGAGAAAGATGTCGAACAGGGACGCCGACGACACCATGATGCTCCCCGTCATCGCCCCCAGGCCAACCTCGACCGCATACGTCGGGAACAGCTGGTTCATGCACACGGTGATCTGCACGAAGCACAAGAACAGCACGCACGCGATGAATGCGGGGGACTTCACCGCCATCCTGAACGGCACGCCCCGCGTGGCAGCCACCTCCGCGCCGCCCTCTTCGGCCGCATCCGACTCCTCTCCGTAACCGTACGGGAGCATGCCTTTGTCCGAGGGCTTGAAGCGGATGATGAACATGATCGAAGGGATGACCAGGACAGCCGAAACAGCAGCCAGCACCAGATAGCCGTTCCTCCAGCCGACGGATTCGATGACCGCAGTTATAACCGGGCTCATCACCACCATGTACACCGAGTTGACCGCCCAGGCCAAGCCGATGGCGAGGCCCGCCTTTTTCCTGAACCACTGGTCGATGACGGCCGACATGCACAAGCCCGTGGTGAACGACATGCCGAACCCGATGACAAGCCCCGAAAGCAAGAACAGCCACACGTTTGAATAAAACGCCATAGCCGCTCCGGCTGCCAGAAGAACCACGGCCACCGCAACGTGCGTCCAGCGTCCGACGACCTTCGGAAGGATTTTGCCAACGAACATCATCGCCACGGCGATCCCCACGAGCGTCGCCGTGAAGTAATACGAGAACATGTTGTAGTCGATTCCCAAATCGTCGCAAACCGGCGTCATGAAGCAGCCCGCGACAACGCTGTAAGAGCCGGTGGTGCCCGCCGACATAAGGCCCAGTCCCAGCACCAGCACCCAGGCGAACTTGCCCGAGCTTTTCAAGTCATGCGCATGTTCCATAGGTATCGTTTCCCTTCAAACGATGAGCCGGGGCGTCTGCGAGCTCCCTCCCTGTGTCGCCGCGGACGCGAAGCGCAGGGCACGACGCCCCGGCAAGCGCTTTTACAGTCCCAGCACAGCCGCCATGATGGCCTTGATGGTGTGCTGGCGATTCTCCGCCTCGCGGAAGATGACCGAGGCGTTCTTCTCGAAGCACTCGTCGGTGATCTCAAGCCCCTCTTCGATAACCGTGCGCTCGAAGTCGTTCGGTGCTTGGGCGAGCAGCTTTCGGCCGATCTCATGGTCGGCGTTGTGCACGGAGGGAAGCTCGTGCATGCAGAAGACGTCGCGATTCCCCGCGCGCTCGCACAGCTCGCTCGACACGCGGTACGGCAAGAGGTCGTTCACATCGCCCATCCACGAGTCGTACTCTTCGGGGTCGAGCACCTGATCGCTCACGTCGGGGCTGCGATAACGCCATACCTCCGTGGTGATGACGTCGGCGCCCTGCACCGCATCCACGTCACTGGTGACCGTGAACTCGCAGTCGGGGCTCCAGCGGCGATACAGCTCGGCGATCTCGTCGATCCAAGGCTGGCGAAGGCGATAGCGGGGGTTCTCGGGGCCGATCACGCGCAGGTTCATGCCCAAGATGGCACACAGGCGTCCGTAGAAGTACGGCATGCCGGAGCAGTTGCCCACGTAGGCCATCGTCTTGTGGCGGCTCGAGCCCAGGCCGCCCCACTGCTCCTCCATGGTGAGCGCATCGGCAAGCATCTGCGTCGGATGGTCGTCAAGCGTAAGCGCGTTGATCACCGGGATGTCGCAATAGTCGGCGATCTCGTACAAAAACTCCTCGCGCAGCTGCGCCCTGATGACCAGCAGGTCGTACATGCCGGACAGCACACGAATCGCATCCTTCATGCTCTCGTCGTAGCCCATATGGGAGTTGGTGAGGTAGGTGAAGCCCATGCCGAGGTCGTTGCAAGACGTTTCGAACGCGCAGCGCGTGCGCGTCGAGCTCCACATGAAGTTGGCCACGACGTTCTTGCCGCAGAAGTGCCGCTGGTCGACGCCCGCCTTCTTCTGCGCCTTCAATTCCCAGGAAAGGTTGATCAGATAGCGAAACTGATCGGGCGTGAGATCGCGAAGATTCAAGACGTCCCGTCCGACAAGGTTGCTGTTCATAGCTTCGTTCCTTTCTGATATCATGAATGTGTTTGTCCGCATGCCGCGCGAAATCTGCCAGGATCGTTCGCGCGGCGCGCGTTTTCTCTTACGCCCCGTCCCGAACCGGGCCGGAGGCCGCAACGTTCTTCGTCCAGCAATGCACGCCGCCGCCGGTCATGTTGAGCGCCAGGCTGTCCACCATCACCACCGTGCGATCCGGAAAGCATTCCTCGAGCACTGCCCGCGCAGCCTCGTCCTTCTCTTTGATGGCCACGTCCATTCCCTCGCGCCAATAGCGCTGGCCGATGACGACGCCGTTGCAGATGAGGAAGTTGCAGTACCCCGTGGAAGCGATGAGGTGGATGTCGCCCCCTGGCCACGGCGTGCCATCGGCGAACGATCCACCCATCTCTTTGATGGGCCCTTCGTACAGCCCGTAGTTCTCATCGTCTTCGGTGAGCACGTAGTCGATCGCAATGGGAACGGGCATGCGCTTGATGACGAAGGGGTTGCCCTGAGCGTCCGTCTCCTTGGAAAGCACGTCGAAAGCGGCATCGAGACGCCTTTTGTTCTCCGCGTTGACTTCGCTCGCGCGCGCTTCCTCATCGGTCACTTCAGCGAGCAGGATCGTGTTTGCATCCACGAAACGGCACATCTCGTCGATATGGGCCGCGAAGCTCGATCCGAGGTACGGCACGCCATCGCGATACTCCAAAGGCCCATTGCGGAAATCGTCATCCTCGAGCATCGGACGCGGGATCCAGATGACCTTTTCCACGTTGTAGAGACGTTTGAACTCTGCCTCCACCTGCTCTTTCGCAAGCCCGGGATTGCGCTTGCGCACCTCGGTGTCCTCGATGCACATCATGACGCCTTGGCCGTTGAACTCCCGATCGCCCCCTTCCGACACGATGTCCGAATTCACCACGTCGAAGATTCCCAACGACACGCCCATCTGCACGGCGGCGATACGCGATTGCACGCAGTACGGATCATCGGCCGGCAGCGTCCCGTAATAGCTCCAATTCGGGTTGACGAGGATCCTGCCGCCCCGATCGTCCACCACAACCGTGGGCCCGTTGTCGCGCACGTAGAAGTTGGGATCCTTGAACTGCACGAATTCGATTTCCTCGACGCGAACGCCCCTTTCCAGCAAACTCGCCTTGGCGCGGTCGAGAACACCCTCAGCGCCGCAGTTGATATGGAGCGTCACGTCTCCGTGCTCTTGGAGCGCCTTCACGATCTCGGCGCACGACTGGCTGTTGTCGTAACCCTTCATCTGGTAGGCGTCGGGGATCCATTCCATGAAGACGTCTGACTGGGGCTCAAACTCCCCTGGATGCCGATAGTTCTCTAACACGGGTTCCTCCTCCGTGCTTTGGGAAGCGAACGTGTTCGTTCTCCTCCAACACTGTGTATGGTGTTTACCTACCGGTAAGTAAGTATTACTATAGCAAGCAGAGCCACCGCCGTCAACACGGAAAACAAGGGAGACGAGCAGAGTGGAGAAGCAGGAGAAGGATCGACGGAGGGCATGAGGTCTCCGAACTATATCCGACCTGCTCACGTATATGCTATTGTGGTAAGGGAACTGTTTTCAAAGAAAGGTTTGGCCGTGAGCGAACCGAGCACCAAAGACAAGATACGAGATGCCATGTACTCCTTGGTGGCCGAGAAGGGCTACGACAAAGCTTCGGTGAGCCAGGTGTGCACCCTAGTCGGAATCTCCAAACCGGCGCTCTATTACTATTTCGCATCAAAAGAAGAGTTGTTCCTGGACATGGTGAAAAGCCTCTACCCCGTGCTCGACCCCGAGGACAAAGGGTTCGTCGCTATCGTCGACACAAGCGAGTACTTCTCGTACCTGTACAAGATGGGCCGTTCCATCCTCGCCAACTACCATGGAGACGAAGAGCGTCGCCGCGTCCTCGCCGAGATCGACATGCAAGCCACGAGGATTCCTGCCGTCGCCCAGCATCAGCAAAGGCTGACGAGGAGCACCATCGATGCCTTCGCCGCTGTCCTGAGGCACGGCGTGGATATCGGAGCGCTGCCGAAAGACTACGACATCGAGAGCGCGGCACAGTATCTGTTCGTGATCACCTCGGGTTTCAGCACGCTCGTAGCGCAAAACGCCGATGTCGACACGATCGCCGTATGGGAGCGAACCGTCGACCTGCTTCTTGGGGGTGCGGACGTTTTTCCGGACGGCCTAGGCGGCCAGCCCCAGCCGCCTCCTGCGGCCGGCTATCGTATCGTACACCTTGCGCCCTCCCTCGTCGAACGCCTTCAGCCTCCCCTCCCGGTAC
>NZ_PPEL01000118.1 GCF_002899695.1 Rubneribacter badeniensis | reverse complement strand
TTCCCTCCCTCCCTCCCTCCCTCCCTCCCTCTCGCCCCATCTTTTCGCAAATCGGTTGTAACAACGTTATATAACAGTGTTATACTACCTTGAGTAACCTAAAGGTAACTTGAGGGAAGGACTGCGTATGGATGCGGGCAATGCAACCGTCGCGGACGGGATGGCTGCGAGCGGCGCGGTTGCGGACGAGGCAGTCGCGGACGAGATGGCCGCAAGCGGAACGCTAGCGAACGAGGCGACCGCAAACGGCACGGCTGCAAGCAACACGGCCGCAAGCGGAACGCTAGCGAACGAGGCAACCGCAAGCAACACGGCCGCAAGCGGCGCGGCTGCGAACGGCGCGGCCGCGCTCAGGGCCTCCTCCGCCGAGGCCGGCGCCGCCTCGTCGGGACGGGCGGAGGGGCGCAAGGGGCCGAACCCCGTCGCGCGCCTGCTGGAGTGGGCGGGCGGCGCGAACCGGGCGCGTTTCGCGCTGTCGGTGCTTTTGGCCGTCGTGGGCGTGGCGGGCACCGTCGTGCCCTACTACGCCGCCGGCCAGATGGTCGTCGGCGTGCTGGGGAACGTGCGCGACTTCGGATTCTACCTGGGCTGGTGCGCGACGGCCGCCGCAGGCTACGGGGCCTACCTCGTGTTCCACTACTCCTCGACGGCCCACTCGCACGTCGCGGCGTTCTCGACGATCTCGAGGATCCGCCGGCTCATCGCCGAAAAGCTCACGCGCGTGCCGCTCGGCTACGTGCTGGACACGCCGTCGGGCAAGCTCAAGAACATCATGGTGGAGAAGGTGGACAGCATCGAGACGACGCTCGCGCACCTGCTGCCGGAGATGACGTCGAATTTGCTGGTTCCGCTGGCCGTCGTCGCGTTCATGTTCGCGCTCGATTGGCGCATGGCGCTCGTCGCGCTCGTCACGCTGCCCGTCGGGTTCGCCGCCTACATGGGCATGATGAAGGACTACAACCTCTGGTACGAGAAAACCGTGCGCGCAAGCGAGGACATGAGCTCGACTTCGGTCGAGTACGTCGACGGCATCGAGGTCATCAAGGCGTTCGGCCAGTCGGCCAGCTCGTACGAGAAGTTCTCGAAGACCGTGGACCGCTACGCGCATTCGTTCATCGACTGGATGCACCACGTGCAGGTGTTCCAGGATCTGGGCCTGGCCATCTGGCCGGCCACGCTCGTGACCGTGCTGCCGGTGGGATGCCTGTTCGTTTTGCAGGGCACGCTCGAGCCGGCGACGCTCGTCATGGTGGCCGTCTTGTCGCTGTCCATATTCCCGCCCCTGTACGCGGCCATGAACTTCATCGACACGCTGGCCCAGATCGGCACCGTGGTGGAGCAGATATCGTCGATTCTCGACGAGCCGGAGCAGCGCCGCGCGTCGGATTCGTCGGGCGCCGCGCCCGCTCGTCCGTCCGGCACGCGCATCGAGCTTTCCGGCGTGCGGTTCTCCTACGGGCGCGAAGAGGTGATCCACGGCGTCGATTTGACCATCGAGCCGGGCCAGGTGACGGCGCTCGTGGGACCGTCCGGCTCGGGGAAGTCGACGCTCGCGCGCCTCATCGCCGGGTTCTGGGACGCGAGCGCGGGCGAGGTGCGCATCGGCGGCGTGTCGGTGAACGACCTGACCGCGTCGCAGCTTGCGGCATGCGTCTCGTTCGTCGAGCAGGACAACTACCTGTTCGACGACACGGTGATGAACAACATCCGCATGGGCCGCCCCGGCGCCTCCGACGACGAGGTGGTGGCGTGCGCCGAGGCGAGCGGCTGCCACGGGTTCATCGAGGGCCTCGAGCGGGGGTATATGACCGCGGCGGGCGGCTCGGGCGGGCACCTCTCGGGCGGGGAGCGCCAGCGCGTCGCCGTCGCCCGCGCCATGCTCAAGGACGCGCCCATCGTCGTGCTCGACGAGGCCACGGCCTACACCGACCCGGAGAGCGAGGCCGCCATCGAGCGGGCCGTCGGCGCGCTCGTGGCCGGAAAGACCCTCGTCGTCATCGCGCACAGGCTGTCCACCGTGCGCGATGCGGACAAGATCGTGGTCGTGCGCGACGGGCGCATCGAGGCCGAGGGCACGCACGATGCGCTCATGGCCGGCTGCCCGCTGTACGCGAGCATGTACAACGCCCATATGGAATCGAAAGACGCAGCGTAGGAGGCCGCCATGTTCGCAACGTTCAGGAAGTACTTCGCGTTCGGGGGCAGCTTTTCGGGCTTGCTCAAGCGCGGGATGGCGTTCTCGGTGCTGAACTCGTTCTTCGAGGCGTGGCAGATGATGGCGCTTGCCGTGGTCCTGTTCGCCCTGGCCGACGGCACGCTGTCGGAGGCGACGCTGCTGACGGCGCTCGCCATCATGCTGCTCAGCATCGCCGGCTGCTTTATCACCTCGCATTTCAAAAGCGAGAACTTCTGCAAGGGCAACTTCTCCATGACCGGCGAGAAGCGCACGCAGATCGGCGACAGGATGCGCTACCTTCCCATGGGCTACTTCAACGAGAACAGCCTCGGGCAGATCGCGGGAACCATGACGAACACGCTCGACGACGTGCAGAACGCCGGCGGCCAGGTGTACACGAACGTCATCTCGGGATTCGTGTTCTCGGGGATCATGGCGCTTTTCCTGCTGGCGTTCGACTGGCGCCTCGGCGCGGTCGTGATCGTCACCATAGCGGTGTTTCTGCTGGTGAACGCCTGTATGCAGAAGAAGGCGCGCGATGTGTCGAGCCGGCGCGTGGCGGCCCAGGGCGCCATCGTGGGCGCGGTGCTCGAGTACATCCAGGGCATGGGGGTGGTGCGCGCGTTCTCTTTGGTGGGCGATGCGCGCAAAAAGCTCGACGACTCCATCGCGGAGTGCGAGCGCGCGAACGTGACGATGGAGCTGCGCTTCCTCGTGTTCAACATCCTGCAGACGCTCGTGGTGAAGACCTCGAGCGTGCTCATGTGCCTCGTGGCGGTGGGCTGCTGGCTGGCCGGCACGATGGACGCGGGCGTGTGCCTCGTGGCCGTCGTGGCGTCGTTCATGGTGTACGGCAAGCTGGAGATGTCCGGCGCCTTCGCGCGCCTGCTGCGGCAGATCGATTTGTGCATGGACAAGGTGAACGACATGATCGCCACGCCGGCTTTGCCCGAGGGGACGGGCGCGGGCGCGCAGCGTGCCCGTGGGCTTGACATCGTCGTGGACAACGCGTCTTTCGGCTACGAGGGGCGCACGGTCGTCGACCGCGTGTCGCTGTCCATTCCCGAGCGCACCACCTGCGCCATCGTGGGGCCCTCCGGTGCGGGGAAGACCACGCTCGTACGGCTGATCGCGCGGTTTTGGGACGTGGACGAGGGGAGCGTGAGGCTCGGCGGCGTCGATGTGCGCGATTGGAAGGTGGACGATCTGCTGGCGAACTTCTCGATGGTGTTTCAGGGGGTGTACCTGTTCGACGACACCGTGCGCGCCAACATCGCGTTCGGTCGCCCCGACGCCACGGACGAGCAGGTCGAGGCCGCCGCGCGCGCCGCGTGCTGCCACGAGTTCATCGAGAGGCTGCCGGAGGGCTACGCCACGCGCTTGGGCGAGGGCGGCGCCGCGCTTTCGGGCGGCGAGCGCCAGCGCATCAGCATCGCCCGCGCCATCCTGAAAGATGCGCCCATCGTCATCCTCGACGAGGCCACGGCCAACGTGGACCCGGAGAACGAGCGCGACCTGCAGCGGGCCGTCGCAGCGCTGACGCGCGACAAGACGGTCATCATGATCGCGCACCGCCTCAAGACCGTGCGCGACGCCGACCAGATCGTCGTGCTGGACGCCGGACGCGTCGCGCAGCGCGGCACCCACGACGAGCTCATGGCCGAAGGCGGCATCTACGCCGACTTCGTGGGCATGCGCGAGAAGACCATCGGCTGGAAGCTGGCGGGCACCGCGGCCAGCGCGTGATCGGGCGCGCCGCATCTGGCCTCCCTGCCTGCTGCGCCCGCGCCCTTCCTTGGCGCGCCGCGAAGGCGCTCGCCCGCAAGGCGCGTCCTTGCGGGCGGTCGCAGCGCCGGAAGCGGCCTGAGCGGTTGGGGATCGTGCCGCGCGCCTTGTCCGCGAGCGAGCAGACGCAAGGCGAAAGGTGAGCGCGATGCGCGCCCTGCCCGAGCTCTACCTGTCTGCGAGCGGGCGGGCGCAAGGCGGGCCCCTCCTCGCGTCCGCTCGCTAGCGGGCGCGAGGGGCGAGGGCTTTGCGGTAGGCGGCGGGCGAGCAGCCCATCTCGCGCTCGAACAGCTCCTTGAAGCGCTCGGGCGTCCGGTATCCCACGGCGGCGGCAACCTGGGCGAGCGGCATGTCGCTTTCGGCGAGCAGGCGCGATGCGTCGGCCATGCGCCGGCGCTGCAGATAGCCGGTGATGGTGCAGCCGAAGGCCCGCTTGAACTCGGCCCGCAGCTTCGTCTGCCCCATGCAGGCGATGCGCGCGAGCGTCTCGGCGTCCGCACCTTCGCGCGCGTGCGCGTCCAGGTACTCGATCACGCGCCCGAGCGCACGCGCGCAGGACGCGCTTTCGACCGCCGCAGCCCCGCCGGCCCCGCCGCCGTCGCCGGTTTCGGCCCCGTTGGCGTGCGCGCCGGACAGCTCGCGCGATTTCTCCACGATGAGCGCCACGGCCTCGTTCACCTTGCCGCGATAGTACAGCCTGGCCGACGCCCCTTGGCCGCGGTAGGCTTCGATCTGCTTGAGCGCCACGATGAGCTCCGGAAACTGGGCGATGCCGTCGATGCTGGCGAACGCCGCCTCCACGTCCAGCCCCTCGTCGGCGTACTCGTCGCGCAGGTAGCGCTCGTAGAACGCCGGGGCCAGCATGATCTCGACACTGCGCGCGGGAACCTCGGCGTACAAAAGCGCGTCCCAGCGCTCGCTTCTCATCACGTGTCCTTCGAGGAACGGCCCCTCGTAGCGTTTGCCGGTGACGAACTCCTCCGCCCTCACCGACTCGAAGTAGCGCACGCCCACGAAGCGCGGGTGGCGGCATCGCTCGCGGAAGTCCCGTTTGAGCGTCATGTCGGTCACCGACACGGCGAAGTCGCCGTCGGCGAAGGTCCAGTAGTAGCCGGAGGCGGTGTCTCGCGGAAAACGGTAGTAGACGCCTGCGCGCTTCGGCAAAAGCGCGGCCATCGGCTCGTCGGCCTTGACGGGGCGCATCCCCAGATCCTCCATGCACGGCAGCTGGATGTCGCGCATGACGTCGGGCACCTGCCCGCTGCCGTGCGCGCGGGCGCCTTCCCTCTCTTCGAGCCGCCCTTTGCCGCGGGCGTCGCCGGTTCGGCGGCCGGCGGGGCGGGCCTCCTGATTCGCCATGGTTTCCTCCCGATTCGACGCAACGCGCGCCAGGCCCTTGCGGACGCGTTGGCGGGCGCATAAGTTGTGCAAGGATAACATATCGAGAGGGCGGTTCGGACCGAGCCGCGTACGCGACAAGGAAGCGACATGATGCAGAAACAGGAATCGAAGCGCGCGATGCTTTTGACGCAGGCGCCCGTGCGGCTCATGGTGAGCCTGAGCCTGCCCGCCATCGTGGGCATGGTGGTGGTCGGGCTGTACACGTTCGTGGACGCCATCTACGTGGGGCAGCTGGTCGGGGCCACGGCCATGGGTGCGGTGGCGGTGGCCTATCCGTTCACGTTCGTCAACAGCGGCCTTTCGTCCCTCATCGGCATGGGGTCGGCCTCGGTGCTCTCGCGCGCCATCGGGGCGAACGATCAGCGCACCATCGACCGGGTGGCCGGCAACCTCGTGTTCATGAACATCGTCCTGTCGTCGGCGGTCACGGTGCTCGGCATCGTGTTCGCGCGCGAGCTGCTCATGCTGGCTGGCGCCGAGGGCGAGATGCTCGAGCTTGCGACGAGCTACCTGCGCATCATCTTCGCAGGCAGCCTGTTCGTGAACTTCGGCCAGAGCTCCAACATGATCATGCGCGGCGAGGGCGAGCTGGTCAAGGCCATGCTCATCATGGCTTCGAGCGCGGTGCTCAACATCGTGCTGGCTCCGGCGTTCATCCTCGCGCTCAGGGGCCAGGGCCTCGGGGTGGAGGGGGCCGCATGCGCGACGGTGCTCTCCCAGGCGGCGCTCGCAGCCCTCATGGCCTGGTGGTTCGCCAAGCGCGAGAAGGTCGCGCGCGTTCACGGGGTGCGCTTCGACGGCGCGCTGTTCTCCGAGGTGTTGAAAGTGGGCTTCTCGGCGTTCTTCATGCAGGTGCTCACGCTCGTGCAGCAGGCCGTCATCTACCGGGCCGCGGCCGAATGGGGCGGGGCGGAATGGCAGATCCTGTTCGGCGCCGCACTGCGCGTGCAGGCGTTCGCGTTCATCCCCCTGTGGGGCGTCAGCCAGGGCTTTCAGCCGGCGGCGGGCACGAACTACGGCGCGGGGCGCTACGCCCGCGTCCGACGCATCGCCGTGACGTTCGCGCTGGGGGCGACGGCGCTTGCGCTCGTGTTCTGGATCCCGGCGCTGCTCGCTCCCGAGGCGCTGCTGTCGCTGTTCATCACCGATCCGGCCATCGTGGCCCTCGGCGCGGGCGACTTCCGGGTGTTCTTCTCCACCTACGTCCTGCTCGGATTCATGATCATCGCCGTCACGCTTTTGCAGGCGCTCGGCAAGGGAGGCAAGGCCGCCGTCCTGACGCTCGCCCGTCCCCTCATCGTGTTCCTGCCGCTCGTTGTCGTCGTGCCTCGCTTGGCCGGCCTGGGGATCCACGGCGTTTGGCTGGCGTCGGCGCTGTCGGACGGATGCGTGGCGGTCATCGCCGTCGTGCTCATGCTGGGCGAGTTCGGCCGCATGCGCGCCCTCGAGCGTGACGGCGCATGCTCCTCCGACGCGCCCGAGGGCGAGGGGGCGAGGTAGCGTCGAACGCGCCGGCGGTCGGCGCGCGGC
>NZ_PPEL01000117.1 GCF_002899695.1 Rubneribacter badeniensis | reverse complement strand
CCCCCGCGCGTCACCGCCCGCGCCCCGCGCCCAGACATCCCCCGTATGCGGCCCGCATCCGCGCCCCGCATCGCGCTCTGCCTCCGCATCCTACGTCCCGCGTTCTCCCACATTACGCTCTGCCTCCGCGCCCTTCCCTCGCTGGCCCCCGCCGATTCCCCTGTGTGCGTTTGCCGCAGATGCGATGGGGAATGCTATGATACGGCCCATACGAAACGAACGAGGTTCGGGAGAAAAGGCGGGGCGGCTATGCTACTGTGCGCACAATACATTCTTCCCATCACGTCGGAGCCGTTCAGGGGCGGCGCCGTGCTCGTCCGCGACGGCGCGATCCGCGACGTCGGTGCCGCCGACATGCTCAAGCTGCGCTATCCCGACGAGGAAGTCGTCGATTACGGTCAGGCCGCGCTCATGCCGGGCCTCGTCGATCTGCACACTCACCTTGAGAACTCCGTTATGCGCGGCATTGTGCACGACGTGCCCTACACCACGTGGATCACGTCGATGCTCGAGAAAAGCACGAAGATGGACGTGAGCGATTGGTACGACTCGGCCATCCTCGGCGGCCTCGAGGCGCTTTCAAGCGGCATCACCACGGTGGCCGACATCACCACCACCGGCGCCGCCTGCACCGCCACGCAAAAGCTCGGCATGCGCAGCGTCATCTACCGCGAGGTGGGCGCCATGGACAAGCGCCGCGTCGACTACGCCATGCGCGTGGCCGAAAACGACATCATGCACTGGCGCGAGGAGGTCGACGGCGACCGCATCACCATCGGCATCGCCCCGGCGGCCATGTACGTGTGCCATCCGTCGGTGTTCGCGAAGGTGTCCGAGTTCGCGCGCCGCGAGAACGTGCCCGTCGCCATGCACATGGCCGGCAACCGCGAGGAGTTCAACTTCATCAAGTACGGCTCCTCGCCGTTCTCCGTCCACACCATGGATCAGAAGCGCGGCTACGTGGAGATCCCGCCGTGGCTGCCCACCGGCACGACGCCTGTGCGTTACGCGCTGAACTGGGGCGCGTTTGAATCCGACAACGTGCTGGCCATCCATTGCGTCCACGTGGACGACAAGGACGTGCAAAAACTCAAGGAGTACGACGTGGCCGTGGCCTCGTGTCCGCGCTGCAACGCGCAGCTGGGCATGGGCGTGGCGCCGCTCAACGAGTTCTTGCGCGCTGGTTTGCGCTTGGGCCTCGGCACCGATTCCCCTGCCGCCACCGACTCCACCGACATGCTCACGGAGATGCGCATCGGCATGCTCGTGCAGCGCGCCGTGAACGTGGGCACGTTCCTCGACTCGGCCACGATGCTGGAGATGGCCACCATCGGCGGTGCCCGCGCACTCAAGCTGGACGACAAGATCGGCTCGCTCGACATCGGCAAGCGCGCCGACATCGTGGCGGTGGACCTGTCCGGTTCGCATCAGACGCCCACGACCGACCCCGTGTCGGCGGTGGTGAACACCTGCAGCGGCACCGACGTGCTCATGACCATGGTGGATGGCACTGTTCTGTACGAGAAGAGCAAGTGGAACGTGGGCGTGGAGGTTGCCAAGAACATCGCCCGCGTCATCGAGATTCGCGGCAAGTTGAGGATGTAGGCAATGGGTGCGAACCAGAAGCTAACGGCGAAGCAGAAAAGCGAGCGCATCAAGGCGGCGCAGGAGCGCGAACGGCGCGAGAAGGAGCGGCGGGAGGCCGCCGAGCGAACGAAGAGGGTGTTCACAGTTGTCGTGTGCATCATCCTTGTGCTGGCGCTCGGCATTCCCACGGTGGGCCTCGCGTTTTTGGGTGGGGGAGCGTCGTAGGGCCGTATGCGCCGCGGTTTCGTCTGTGGCGCGGTAAGTTCGCGTTTCCTTTAGATTCACGGTGGTGGAGTCGCAGCGCTCCTCTGCCGTGCGTTCCGTTTGACTGCGCTATCGCCTTGCGGGCGCGATCGCCTCGCCATGCTTTTTCTGTAAAGGATTCTCACGCAGCTTGGCCGGATGGGTTTGTGATACTATGAATCGTTGCCGCGCACGGGGCGCGGTGGAGAGTAGAGAAACCGCACAAAGGGGTTTGCTTTGTTTGGAATCGGTGGATTCGAGCTTTTCCTCATTTTGTTGTTCGGGTTCCTCATTTTCGGGCCCGACAAATTGCCTGCGATGGCGAAGACGCTGGGGAAGGCCATCAATAAGTTCAGAAGTGCTCAGGAGGAGATGAACAAGGTCATCAAGACGGAAGTCTACGACCCGAACTCCGACGAGCCGTTCAAGAACCCGCTCGAAGCCTTGTCGAAGGTGGCCGAGGGCGAGAAGAAGCAGCAGAAGACCGAGAGCTTCTCCGAGCGCAAGGCGAAGTACGACAAGGAACGCGCTGCGAAGAAGGCTGCCGAAGCGAAGAAGGCCGAGGCCGAAGCATCGAAAGCGACGGCTGCAACCGCTACGGCCGCAACAGCGAAGGCGGTCGCGAAGCCCGACGGATCGTTTGCGCAGCCCGCCGAGAAGGCCGATGCGGCGAAGGCAGCGGAGAAGCCCGCCGCCAAGTCGAAGCCCTCTCCCGACGAGCTGTACGGCACGAAGCCCAAAGCTGCGACATCGACGGCGAAGCCCACGGCGGCGTCCAAACCGGCCGCCTCTGGGTCGGCAGCGTCCAAGCCCGCGGTTTCCTCGGTTGCGTCGAAGCCCGCAGCCGCCAAGCCGACCACTGCATCTTCCGAAGCGTCATCGGCTGTAAAGCCTGCGGCGAATAAACCGACTGCGTCCAAGCCCGCAGCTGCCAAGGCCACGGCCACCAAGCCCGCCGCGTCCTCGGCTGCGACCACCAAGCCCGCAGCTGCTAAGGCCGTTGCGTCCAAGCCGGTTGCCAAGCCCGCAGCTGCCAAGTCGACGACGCGCAAACCCGCGGCCAAGACCGACGCGGAGAAGGCCGCTGCCCGCTCGGCGGCGGCGAAGAAGGCCGCTGCGACGCGCGCCGCCAATCGCAAGAAGGCCGCCGAAGAGGCCGCCAAGGCCCAATCCGCATCCACGACCGAGAAGGGGGAGAAGTAAGCCATGCCCATCGGACCGGCACGTATGCCCCTGTTCGACCACCTGGGCGAGCTGCGCATGCGCCTCGTGCGCATCGTCGTCTGCCTGTTCATTTCCGTCATGGTGTTCTATTGGGCCACGCCCACCATCATTCATATTCTCACCATTCCCATCGAGCCGTATCTGCCGCAAGGGGGTGCGGAGTCGCTTACGGTGCTCAGTCCTTTCGAGGCGTTCGCCATACGCTTCAAGGTAGCGCTGTGGGTTTCGGCGGTGGTGTGCTCTCCCGTCATTCTGTGGCAGATCCTCGCGTTCTTCCTGCCGGCGCTCAAGCCGAGCGAGCGCAAGTGGTTCATCCCCACGTTCACTGCGGCGGTTTCGTTGTTCGTGTTCGGCGCGGTGTTCTGTTATTTCGTCATTCTCGATCCGGCGTTCCAGTTCCTCACGGGCCAGGCCGAAGGGTTTGCGGTCGTGACGGCTCAGGCCAGTTCGTATATCGATACCATCATCAAGTTCGAGATTGGGTTTGGATTCGCGTTCGAGCTGCCTATCGTCGTGTTCTTCCTGGTGGTGTGGGAGATCATTCCCTATCGGAAGCTGCGGAGCGCATGGCGCACCGTGTATGTGGTGCTCATGGTCATCTCGGCCATGGTGACGCCGGATGCATCGCCGGTGACCATGCTGTTGCTGTTCGCTGCGATGGTGGCCATGTACGAGGTCAGCTTGCTGCTGTCGCGCCTTATTCTGGCCAAGCGCATCAAGCAGCAAAACGAGAGGCTCGATGCCGAGGAGGCCGAGGAGCAGGAACCGAAGAAGGCGGGCAAGGCGAAGAAGTAGCGCGTGCGTTTCGAGGGCGTCACCCCTCGCTTCGCACCGGTTTGCTGGCCCTATTCGAGCGAAATGCGGCCCGTCGCAGTGCGGCGGGCCGTCGTGCGCATGCCGGTCGGTGTTCGCGTGCCGTTCGCGCAACGCTGTGCGCGCGAGCGGCGCGGTTGGGCTACCATGGGCACGGACACGCAAGCACGATCACGATGAAGGAGCGCGATGCACGAACTGGGGATCATGACGGGCGTGATGGACGCGGTGGTCGAGTCGGCTCGGCAGGCCGGGGCGACCCGCGTGCTCAAGGTGAGCCTGGCAGTGGGCGAAATGACCGAGGCCATCGAGGACGCGCTCGTGTTCGCGTTCGAGGCGCTGGGCGAGCAGCGGGAGTACGCGCTGTGCGCAGAGGCCGAGCTTGAGATCGCCATGATCAAGCCGAAGAGCCGATGCCTCGAATGCGGTGCGGAGTACGAACACGACCGGTTCCATATGCTGTGCCCGCACTGCGGCAGCTTTGCCACCGAGCTTGTCGCCGGGCGGGAGCTGCACATCGACAGCATCGAGGTGGACATTCCCGATGAAGCGGACGTTCCTGATGAAGCGGATGCCCCCGATGCTTGACGACGCTCGGAGCGCATTTCGCGGCTTCGCGCGCATCGCCGACGGACGGCTCGTGCCATGCCGAAAGAACGTAAAGGAGCGGCTATGAAGATCGATATGAAGCAACCCATCCTCCAAAAGAACGACGCGATAGCCGCCGAGCTGCGCGCGCGTTTCGCCGAACATCACGTGTTCGTGCTGGATCTCTTGGCAAGCCCCGGATCGGGCAAGACGTCCACCATCCTCGCCACCATCGACGCGCTGCGCGACGAGTTCAACATCGCCGTGATCGAGGGCGACATCGCCAGCAACGTGGACGCCGAGAAGATCAAGGCGCAGGGCATCGCCGCCGTGCAGATCAACACGGGCGGCGCGTGCCACCTCGAAAGCGCCATGATCAAGCGCGCGGTGGACGTGCTGGATTTGGAGCGGCTCGACCTCATCATCGTGGAGAACGTGGGCAACCTCGTGTGCCCCACCGATTTCGATTTGGGCGAGAACGCCAAGGTGATGATCCTGTCGGTGCCCGAGGGCGACGACAAGCCGCTCAAGTACCCCGGCGTGTTCCAAGTGGCCGAGGCCGTGGTGCTGAACAAGGTGGACACCCTGCCCGTGTTCAACTTCGACCGCGAGGCGTTCGAGGCGTCGGTGCGCCAGCTGAACCCGACCGCCCCCATCTTCCCCATCGCCGCCACGAAGGGCGACGGTGTGGAGGAGTGGGCCACGTGGCTGGCCGAGCGCGTTCGGGCTATCTAGTTCCGACGGCTTGTCAGCCGTCGGAGAGGCTCGACGCTGCGAAGCGCCAATGCATTGGGTCTTGCCCCTTTTTTCGTTTGCCGCTTGCGTGGTTCTGCGCAGATTTCCTGCACAGAACGCGGTCGCTCGGTCGCAGAGCGTGAGAGCGAGCAAGCCGGTGGTTTGTTCGTCTGCTGCCGGACGGGGTGATCGCGAGCACCTAGGCGTATCTCGCTGATTTTAGCGGGCCTGCGAGAGAAGGATCGTGGGGCCGAAAGGTCAACGTCGGACGCGCATGGTGGCTCGGTCACCGGCCGCGAAAGCAGGTGCGGTGGTGATGCGGCGACGGGCGGGCTGTCGGCTCGTTTGCCGGTTACGGAATGGGCTCATCGAGGCTGCGTCCGTCCGCGCCAAGCGTAGGCGCTGCAACGCCTTTGTTGGCGACGCGAACGACCTGTGAGAGGAGAGTTGTGGAAGCGAAAGACCAGTACAGGGCTTGTGTCGAAGCGCTGCGCTCGTTCATGGAGAGCGCGGGGTTCTCCGATGCGGTCGTCGGGTTGTCGGGCGGCATGGATTCCAGCCTCGCGGCGGTGATGTGCGTCGACGCGCTGGGGGCCGACCACGTGCACGGCGTGCTGCTGCCGGGTCCCTATTCCAGCTCTCATTCCGTGGAGGACGCCGAGGTGCTTGCGCGCAACCTGGGCATCGACGCGCACACCGTGCCCATCGTGGAGCCGTTTGAGGCGTTCGCGCGGGCGCTTGCACCCGCGTGCGGCGGTGCGCTTGAGGGGCTTGCGGCTGAGAACACCCAGGCGCGTTGCCGTATGGTGTGCCTCATGGCGCTGTCGAACGCGCATGGCTGGATGCTCGTGAACACCGGCAACAAAAGCGAGGCGTACATGGGCTACAGCACGCTGTACGGCGATACGGCTGGTGCGTTCGCCCCCCTCGGCGGGCTGTACAAAACCGACGTGTACGCAGTGGCCCGCTGGCGCAACGGGGAAGAGGGGCTGCTCGCGTATGCGGTTGCGGCAAGCGCTGATACTGGCGCAGCGATGGGCGAAGGCGCAGCGTCGAACGCGGTGGATACGGGCCTGATGGCGGATGCAGCGGGTGCGGCAGCCGCCCGAGGCACGGTGCCCCCCATTCCCGAGCGCGTGTTCACGAAGCCTCCGAGCGCCGAGCTCGCGCCCGGTCAAGAGGACGAGAAGAGCCTGGGCATCGATTACGCCACACTCGATGCCCTGCTGTTCGCGCACGTCGAGCGCGGTTTGGATGCCGAGGCGCTTGTGGGCGAGGGCTTCGACGCGGCTTTGGTGGAGCGCGTGCTTTCGCGCGTGGCGGCGACCGCGTTCAAACGCGCGCTCGAGCCGCCCGCCCCCGACGCCGCGTTCTACGGGTGATCGGTCGCCGCCCGAACGCGCGGCGACGCGCTTTCGAGCGGCGATGTCCGCGAGGCCGACGCGGTGTCGATGGGACGAATTGTCGAATGGTTGCACCTGCGAGGCCGGCGTGGTCCTGATGCTCAAGGTGGGCGAGATCGCGAGCGTGCTGGGAGGTTGCACCTGCGAGGCCGACGCGGCTCTGATGGGCGAAGCCGACGTTCTCAGTGACGGCGTTACTGCCATCACCTTGCTACGGTCATCTTTTCGGAATTTTTCTTCGATATAGTACCGTTTTGGTGAGTTGCGAAGGCAATGGGGGGTGCGGACAAAAAGTTGGACACTCCGGTGTCCGGATTGGAGTCCGCATGTACCCGTTGGAGACCAGGGAGCTCGCCGTGGAGGCCGTCGCGGCGGGGTTCAGCCTGACCGAGGCGGCCGAGC
>NZ_PPEL01000116.1 GCF_002899695.1 Rubneribacter badeniensis | reverse complement strand
GGCCGTCTCGGAATCGACTCGTCGTCGACTGGCTTTTCCTTGCTCCTCAGTATCCGGTTCTCAAGGTTCCCGCGGGGCCCTTGGGGCCCCTCCGCTCCGGCCTTCCGCCGAAGCGCGAGGAGATATGTTACCCGCCCGCCTCCCCGCTGTCAAGAACTTTTTTCCAAGTCCTCGGAAGTTTTTTTCGATCGATCCGTTGAACATCTCTCTCGAAAAGCCGGGGAACCGGCTCTGCGTTTCTCTCCCCGAAAAACGCAGCTCGAATATAATACTCACTTGGCCCTATGAGCGCAAGACCCAATTTTGCGAAATTTTGAAAAAAGTTTGGGCGACACCGAAGAAGCACGCGATTCGCCTCTTTGAACTGCGAAAACCACGAACAGACAAGCCGGTGGCTTTGTCCGGCAGATGCTGCCACTCGATCCTCTGCGCCAACAGAACAGTTGCGTCGTCGGCAAGGCGCTCCAAAAGAGCAAGCAGAAGCCCCAGCGCGACGAAACGCCTCGCTTCTATTAGTATAAGGAGCATGAGAGCCGACCGAACACGAAGGAGCGTCCGCGATGCCAGAACCCGCCAGCCAAAAGAAAGACGCTGCGCAGCCCGCCGCCGTCATCGCACTGCCTCCGACCGCCCTTTGCGTGCTGGACGTCCTCGAGGGGGCGGGGCACGAGGCCTGGGCCGTGGGCGGATGCGTGCGCGACGCATTGCTTGGACGTCCGAGCGGCGACGTGGACGTGGCCTCCTCGGCAACATGGCGCGAGGCGCAACGGGCCTTCGAGGCGCGGGGTTTGCGCACGCACGAGACGGGGACGAAACACGGCACGCTGACGGTGATAGCAGACGGCTCCCCCGTCGAAGTGACGACCTATCGCGCAGACGGACCCTACGACGAGGATGCCCGGCATCCGAAGTCCGTGTCGTTCGTGCGCTCCATAGAAGAGGACCTTGCACGCCGCGACTTCACCATGAACGCGCTCGCCTACCACCCCCGGCGTGGTCTGCTCGACCCGTACGGAGGGCGGGCCGACCTTGATGCGGGAATCATTCGAGCCGTCGGCGATCCGGCGCGGCGCTTCTCTGAGGACGCGCTTCGCATCCTGCGAGCCTGCCGGTTCGCCGCGCAACTCGGATTTCGCATCGAGGAGAAGACTTTCGAGGGCATGCTGGCGAACAAGGGCTTGCTTGTGCGCGTGTCGACCGAGCGGACAACGCGCGAGATCGAAAAGCTGCTCGTCGGACGGTTCGCAGGATCGGCGCTGCTCTCGTGCGTCGACGTGCTGGCCGCGGTGCTGCCCGAGCTCGTGGCCATGAAGGGGTTCGATCAGCGCACCCCCTACCACGTGCACGACGTCCTCGAGCATACGGCCCACGTCGTCGATGCGACGCCGCCGCAGCCGCTCGTGCGCTGGGCCGCGCTCTTCCACGACATGGGCAAACCGGCTCTGTTCTTCGCCGACGCGCGCGGCATCGGGCATTTCTACGGCCATCCGGCCCTCAGCGCGTCGATGGCCCGCGGGGCGATGGCGCGGCTCTCGCTCTCCTCGGCGTTCGCCGCACGGGTGCTCGAACTGGTGAGGCGCCACGACGACGCCCTCTCCCCCACGCCGAAGTCGGTGCGCCGAATGCTTGCAAGCCTTGGCGGCGACGTCGAGCTGTTCCGCGCGCTGTGCGACCTCAAGCGCGGCGACGCAGCCGGACAGGCACCCTTCTGCCGAAGCCGCATCAAGGAGGTCGACGCGGTCGAAGCGCTGCTCGACGACATCCTCGCAGCCGACGAGGCGTTCTCGCTTGGACACCTCGCCGTGAACGGACGGACGGTCCTCGCGCTCGGAGCGGAGCCCGGCCCGATCGTGGGACAGGCGCTCGACGCGGCGCTCGACGCCGTGATCGACGGCGAAGCGCCCAACGACCCCGGAGCCTTGCGCGCCTTCCTCGCCGAATGGCTTGCCGAGCACGCCGACAAAGCGCGGTCGTGACGGCAGGTTGACCGGGCCTTGACGCTTTCCCTCGAAAGCAAAGGGCGACGCGCCGTCCCTCCTATACTTGCCTCGTTCAACCCAAACGAGCGAAAGCGAGGAACGCATGCCCTCCACCTCCGCACCGACAGCGACGCGCCCGACCGCCGAGCGGCAGCCCGTCGCAGAGCAGCGCATGAGCATTGCCATTTCGCCTGATGGACCGTACCTCGTGAGCGGGGGCGTCCCCCTGATCCAGCAAGCCATCATGCCGACAGGCGGCCACTACGAGTACCGCACCGTGCGCATGTTTCCTCCCCAAGAGGAGTACGCGCTGTGCCGCTGCGGGCGCTCGAACGAGGCCCCGTTCTGCGACGGCACGCACCGCCGCGTCGTCTTCGACGGCGCCGAGACGGCCTCGCGAGCGCCGTTCGACGAGCGCGCCGACGTCTATCCCGGACCCCGCGTGACGCTGCTCGACGACGGCCGCTGCGCGTTCGCCCGCTTCTGCCATCGCGAGGACGGCGACGCCTGGACCCTCACCGAGCTCTCCTTCGACGAGCGCCTCGAACGCGAAGCCGTGAAGGCGTCCTCGGACTGCCCGGCCGGACGCCTCGTGCACGTGGACGCCCTCGAGGGAACCAGGTACGAGCCGCGCCTCAAGCCGTCGATCGCCGTGCTCGAGGACGTGGAGGAAGGCGTCGGCGGCCCGCTGTTCGTGCGCGGCGGCATTCCGCTTGCGAGCGCGGACGGGTCGGAGTACGAGCTTCGCAACCGCTATGCGCTATGCCGTTGCGGAGCCTCGGGGAACAAGCCCTTCTGCAACGCCATGCACGCGGCCATCGGATTCGACGACAGATTGGAGGAACGGGCCGCCGAGTCCGAAGACCCCGCAGACGACGCGCGCAAACGCTGAGCGAACGCGAAAGCCTTGCCCCGTGATGCAGACGAAGGTGAAAAGGAAAGGCCGGAAGCGAAACCGCTTCCGGCCTGTAATGTTCTGGTAGCTCCGACCGGATTCGAACCGGCGACCTCCGCCTTGAGAGGGCGGCGTCCTAAACCGCTAGACGACGGAGCCACATCATTGCGCTTCTCTTGTCGGAAATGGCTGGGGTGGAAGGAGTCGAACCCTCACATACGGCACCAGAAACCGCTGTCCTGCCATTAGACGACACCCCATCGGATTCCCGATGCGCATCCTGCCACTTCAAAAGCAAGGTGCGAGCGCGAGCAAGTATATTACGGGGTGCGCGTCGAATCGTCAAGCCCTGTTTTCGATTTTTTTCAGAAAGCCGCCGAAAACCCTTTCGGCCCTTCCGTCCGAACCCAGTGCCGGACGCAAGACC
Source organism: Rubneribacter badeniensis (assembly GCF_002899695.1). Taxonomy (GTDB): domain Bacteria; phylum Actinomycetota; class Coriobacteriia; order Coriobacteriales; family Eggerthellaceae; genus Rubneribacter; species Rubneribacter badeniensis. The sequence goes on along the minus strand of NZ_PPEL01000116.1, from coordinate 3,920 downwards.
GTAAGCGTGCACGGCCTTGCGCCCGCCGAGGCGTACGACCACGCCGCTCGCCTCGACGAAGCGCCGTCCGAAGACCGAAAACCCTCGCATAGGCCCGCATGCCGTTTCGCCCCGCGCTCGCGAGGCGTACAATGGCGGCTGCGCGACGCGGAAGGCTCGGATGATGAGCGGAGCGCAAGACGACGATGCGAACGCGCAGCGGCACGTTCGGAAAGGAGCAACGTATGCGCATCGACACGATCATCGAGAGCGAGCGCGTGTTCACCGGCGGCGACGCGGTCATGCCGGCGGCAGTGGCCATCTCAGGAGACCGCATCGCCGCCATCGGGCCGCGCGAAGAGATGCGCGCGCTCGCACGGGAGACGAACGGCAACGCGGCGGCTCCCGAGGTGCGCGACTTCGAAGACGCGCTCGTAGTGCCGGGCTTCCACGACTCGCACCTGCACTTCTTCCACTCGGCCGTGTACGCGTCCGCGCTTGCAACCACGTTTCTGGGAGAGAGCGAGGCCGACTGCGTGGCGCGCATGAAGCGCTTCGCCGAGCGCCGCCCGACAGGCTGGCTGCTCGCCCAAGGATGGCGCGAGTACCGCTGGAACCCTCCCGTCATGCCCACGAAGCGCTCGCTCGACGAGGCCTTCCCCGCGCGCCCCGTGGCTTTGTATTCGGGCGACGCCCACACGCTGTGGCTCAACTCGACCGCCTTGCGCGAACTGGGCCTGACGCGCGAGAGCGAGCCGCCCGCAGGAGGGTCGTACGACCGCTTCGAGGACGGCGAGCTGACGGGCGTCGTGCGCGAGGCGGCCGCCATGGAGCTTATGCCAAGGATCATGGGCGCCTTCTCCGATTCCGAGGTTGCCGACGCCTACCGGGGCTTTCTCGCCAAGCTGGCGCGAAACGGCGTGACGAGCGTATGCGACATGTCGCTCATGGCGCATCCCGGGCTCGACTTCATCCGCGACGACGTCCATGCGGCGCTGCTCGCTCGCGGCGAGCTGACGGCGCGCGTGCACCTCTTCCCCACCCTCCTTGCCGACATGGGGCGCTTCGAGGCCATGCGGGAGGCGTACACGGGCCCGATGCTTCAGGCGTCCGGCTTCAAGCAGTTCTTCGACGGCGTGTCGAGCCAGCACACGGCCTGGGTGACCGAGCCGTACGCGAACGCGCGCTTCGACGGCGACTGCGGACGGCCCACCGTGGACGCGCAGACGATGCGCTCGCTCGTGCTGGCCGCAGCGGCGAAGGGATTCCCCGTGCGCATCCACACGATCGGCGACGCGGCCATCCACGCGGCGCTCGACATCTTCGAGGAGGCCCGCGCGACGTACGGCCCCTTGCCCGAAGGACGGCGCAACTGCCTGGAGCATGTGGAGAACTTCCTGCCGGACGACGTGGAGCGGCTCGCCGCGCTCGACGTGGTGGCGGCCGTGCAGCCGCCGCACATGACGCTCGATCCCGGCGGTCCCGAGCGCGATTTGGGAGCCGAGCGCGCGAAGCTCATGTGGCCGTTCCGCACGCTTCTGGGCACGGGCGCGACGCTCGCGTTCGGAACGGACTCGCCGGTGGTGGACGTGAACTCGATGGACGTGCTGTACAGCGCGACGACGCGGCAAGATCCGGCCACGCACGAGCCGGCTGGCGGATGGCTGGCCTCCGAGCGCATCGGGATGGCCGAGGCCCTGCGCGCCTACACGCAGGGCAGCGCCGCGGCCGCCGGACGCGCGCACGAACTGGGGATGCTCGAGCCGGGCATGCTGGCCGACGTGGCGGTGCTCGACCGCGACGTGCTCTCGTGCGCGCCCGACGACGTGCAGAGGACGCGGGTGCTGGCCACGTTCACGGGAGGGCGGTGCGTGTTCGAGGCGTGATCGGGATCTGAAAGGGGCCTCATCCGTCCAGGCAGGAGATAAGGCCCGCCACCTCTATGCGCGCGGGATCGATGTCGGCGGCGCCGTACGCGTCGAAGAACGCATCCCCGTACGCGTCGGTGCCCAGGTTGTAGCGCAGCGTCCATCGACCCCAGTACAGGTCGTAATGCCGATCCCCCCGGCCGGCCATCCCCAGGTCGATGAACCCGGCGAAGCGGTATTCGCCGTCGAAGAACACGTTCGGCAGGCAGAAATCGCCGTGGACGACCACGTCGTCTTCAAGCAGACGGGCCCCTGCCCGGATGCGCTCGTAGATGCGGTCGATGTCCGTTTCTCCGATGGCGCGCGCCATGACCTCGTCAAGCTCGCGGGCGCGATGGTTCCGCTCCACGCGCGCGAGCATGTCGGCTGCGCTGTTGGAGAACGGGCAGTCCCCGATGCCGCGGTCGTGGAAATCACGCAACGCCCTGCCGAGCGCGCGGGCGAGGCGATCGGGATGCGACATGAGCTGCGAGCTGACGGCGGGCGAACCCGGCAGCGGGCGCATGAGCAGACGATCCCGCTCGCCGCTCTCGTAGCCTAATGCCTCGGGCGCAAGGCCGAGCGGATGGAAGAAGCGAAGCGCCTCGTGCTCTCGCCTCAAAGAGCCCGCCTCTCCCGACTTCAGGTAATAACAGCCGTCGTCGGCATCGAGGCGCACGGTGAGGGCGCCCGACGAACCGCTCACGTCTCGAACCTTTTCGGGATGCCGCGCCTCGAACGCGCATGCGCTCGCAACGTCCATGGAAGCCCTACCTCCCTCCCCATGCCCACATGTGGTCGAGGGGGCCGCTGCCGCGCCCAAGGTTGAGCCCGGCGGCCAGCGCGCCGGTGACGTACGCCTTGGCGCCCGCCACGGCCTCGGCCATGCCCTTCCCCGCGGCCAGCCCGCACGCGATGGCCGACGACAGCGTGCAGCCGGTGCCGTGGGTGTTTCCCGTGTCGACGGCGGGCGCGCGGAACCACCGCACCGTGCCGTTGGGAAGGGCCAACACGTCGTTCGCGTCGTTCGCGCCGTGGCCGCCCTTCACGAGCGCGGCCCCGCCGCACATCCCGAGCAGCTGGCGGGCAGCGCGCTCCATCGCGGCCTCGTCGGCGATGGGAAACCCGCACAGCACCTCGGCCTCGGGGATGTTGGGCGTGACGACGTCCGCAAGCGGCAGCAGGCGGGCGCGCAGGGCGGCCACCGCGTCCTCGTCGATAAGGCGCGCACCGCTCGTGGCCACCATCACGGGATCTGCCACGACGTTGCGCGCGCCGTGGGCCGCAAGCCGCTCGGCCACGGCCTCGATGATAGCGGCCGACGACACCATGCCGATCTTCACGGCGTCGGGCCGGATGTCGTCGAACACGGCGTCGATCTGGGCCGCCACGAACGTCGGCTCAACCTCGCGCACGCCGGCAACGCCGAGGGTGTTCTGCGCCGTGAGCGCCGTGATGGCCGTTTCGGCGAACAGCTTGTGGGCGGCGATGGTCTTGATGTCAGCCTGGATGCCGGCGCCGCCGCTTGAATCGGATCCCGCGATGCTCAGCACTGCTTTCATGATGTCGTCCTTTCTTCGGCCGATTCGCACGGCCGCTCGGAGCAGAAGGGTCGAAGGCGGGCGAACGCCCGGATGCCTTCGAGGCGCGCCGCACAAGGCGCGAAGCGCTATGCGCCCAGCACCTCCCGCACAACCGCGCGCAGATGGCGGGCCGTGTCTTCGATATCGTCCGCCGCGAAGAGGGCCGACACCACGGCCGCCCCGTCGGCCCCGCTGCCCGCGAGCGCGGGCAGCGTGCGCGCGTTCAGCCCGCCGATGGCGACGACGGGGATGGTCACCGCCGCGCAGATGACGGAAAGCCCGTCCACGCCTGTGACGACGGCGTCCGTTTTCGTGGGCGTGCCGAACACCGCGCCCGCGCCCAGGTAGTCGGCCCCGGCCTCCTGCGCCGCGAGCGCCTGCGCCGCCGTCTGCACCGACACGCCCACGACGGCATCCGGACCGAGGGCGGCCCGCGCCTCGGCGCACGCGG
>NZ_PPEL01000115.1 GCF_002899695.1 Rubneribacter badeniensis | reverse complement strand
CGGGTGGGTGCGGACGAGGCGCGCGGGGGCGAAACGGCTGTCCGGGGTGGTCGGCCGGCGACCCCGCAGGGCCGGCGCCAATCATATCTCCATGTCGAGTTCGATGCAAAAGGAGCCGACCCGAAGGTCGGCCCAAACAGTAATGGGGCGGGGCGCGCTTGCGAAACGTGCAGACGGGGACGGGAACGAGGAGGGCGCAGGCAAGGACGGGGGCGCAGGCGGGGAGCACGGGGCCGCGGGCGAGGTGACGCGCTCGCGACGGGTGGTGGGCGGCGGCGCGCAGGGCGCCGAGCGGCACGTAACCGACAGGGCGCAGGTCGAAGTTGCGGCAGGGCGCGGCACCCCCGCCCTCCCGATCCCTGCGAACATGATGCAGGCGGTCATGGACAAAAAGCGACGGTTTCTCCGGTTTTTCGGCTTGAAGGGGCCCTTTGCTTGCGCGCTGCGGCCAACGTTCGAGCAAAGCTCCTGGTCGAAGGCGGGGGCGGTTTCTCTATCCTCAAACGTGAATAGAGAAACAGTTCGTTTTTGTCCAGAGCTTGCCGACCCTCTGCCAGACCGGGATCGGCACGGGCCGGATCGGCCCGCCGAGCGAGGCCCCACCGGTGACGCAGGGGCCCCGCCCGACGGGCGGGACGGAACCTTCCGAAGCGTCCGGCCAGGGTAGGATCGGCTCGAGGATTGGCGAATATGAGTTCGCGCCAATTCTGGTTTAATGTAGAGGTTGGTTGGACTTTGTTGAGCCGGAACCGATGTAGGCCGGATCGGCCCGCCGAGCGAGGTCCTTTCGGCACTGCGGGGGGTCCGTCCGTCGGGCGGGGAGGGGGTTCGAAACGTTCGGTCAGAGGAGTCCGGCTCGAAATCCGGTGAACGCGGGTTTGTGCCAACGGCGGTTTGGCCGAGACGCGTCGATGCGATAGCACAAAATAACGGTTAAGAACGATTTTCTGGTTGGAGCGAATTTCGCGACCTGGTGTTTCTCGGAAAATGCTCCTGTAGGGAACGGAAAAATCGTTCTTAACCGTCATTTTGTGCTAAGGGGATCGCCTGTCTCCGTTAAACCAGGATTGACACGAACCCATGTTCTTCCAGTTCTGAGCCGGACCCCTCCGGTCGGGCGCCCCGCAAGGCCCCCGCCTGGTGGATAGGGGGCTTCCGAGGCGTCTGGGCGATCCGCGCGCGGCGGGGGCCTTCCGAAACCCCGGCCAGAGCAAACCCGGCTCAAGGATCAGCAAGCATGAGTTCGTATCAATCCTGGTTTCGCAGAGACGATCGCCTTCCGCTGTTAAACCGGGATTGGCATGGGCCAGGTCGGCTCGTCGCGCAAGGCTCCGTCATCGCTTTGGAGGTTCCAGCCGGCAAGCGGACCCCCCGAAGCACCCGATCAGGTGCTTCGGGGGGGGTCGGCGAATGCGGGTTCGTGTCAATCCTGGTTTAATGTAGAGGATCGCCTCTCTTCCAAACTGCCGTTGGCAGAGGCTGGGTTGGATTGCTGTGCTTGGATCCCTCCGGCACCTCGGCTTGGAATCCGGCGAGCGCGGCTTCGTGTCGACCTTGGTTCGGCAGGGATGAAGCCCTTCTTCGAAGGTGAATATGCGTGCAAGCGCCATCTCCGGAGCCGACCGCCCGCATGGCGCGAAAAAGCCGGCTTACCATTGTCGAACAGTCGCCTGACGTGCCTGTTCGTTGCGACATGTCCACGTTTTCGCAAAACTGGAACGCGCGCATCCCCACATTCCGATTTGTGGGGTATTCTCAGGTGACCGCTCGTCCTTGTAAGTTAATCAGCGTTGACCGTGTGCAGGCAGACAAAAGAGGGATGCATATGTCGAAGGCCTCAGTCCAGCAGAGGTTTGCGAGCGCGTTCATGACGCTGGTTCCGCAAACGCCCACCAAGCGCGTCACGGTGGCAGAGCTGACGAGGTATCTTCACGTCGATCGGAAGACGTTCTACAACTATTTCGACAACATCGACAGCCTCATGATCTGGATCTATCGCGATTATCTCGCCAAGATGCTGGAAGATGCTCTTTTCGATGATTGGGAGAAGGAGAAGCCCTCTGCTGACGCGTTCGATCCCTACCCCGAGCTTCCGTTTTATGCGCGCCGCCGCGAGAAGGGCCTTCTGTGTCAAGGTCCGTACTTCAAAGCGATGGCGTACCACTGGGAGAACCATCGGCGCTACTACTCCATCGTATTTTCGAGCTCGTGCTACCTGGATTTGTTCGATTACATCATCGCGCTGTTCCTGCCGCCGTTTCGCGAGGATGTGAGGTACTACCTCGATGGACGGCAAATGCCCGATATCGTCGTGGACTTCATTGCCGAATACCATGTCATGGGCGTGTTCGGGCGCTTGCGCTACCATTTCACGCAGACGAACAAGTTCATCATGCAAGACGAGATCGACTCATTTTGGAACTACGCGCACACGGCCATGAAGGAGAGCGTGGAGTGCTGCTTCGAAGCGGTCGAGCGCCGTGGAATCGCGCGCCTGCTGGGGCAGGGAGGCCAGACGGTGCGGTTCCGAGGGTATCATCGCGAACGTTTCTCGGAATGCGGGGACGGGCGGCTTTCGTAGAGGGCTTGGAGGCGGGGTGCGCGGGCGCGTGGGCGTGGCGCGCGGGTGGTGGGCAGTGTGTGATGTGGGGTGGCCTGTGATGGGCGGCGCGGTCATTGCAGGTGGGCGTAGGCGAGGGCGCGCGTGTGACGCGGGCGGGGGCGCGGGTGCATGCGCGGCGTGGGGCGGTCTGCGGCGCAAGCATCACCAGATTGTTGCCGAAAGCGGGGAGGATCTTTCTGCGAGCGCGACGAGCGCTTTTGGCGTTTTACCAGGTCGGGGGGGGGGCCGCGTTGGAGGCAAAGCCGGTTCTCGTCCGGCTTGGGGCGATTCTCGGTAGCAATCTGGTGATGCTTGCGCCGAAAACTCACTCGTCCTTGTTGAGGCGGAATCGGAACCTATGTTGGCTGGGACTTGGATTGTGATCCTTGCGACTAGACGAGGTGGAGGGCTCGTCGGGTGAGGGAATCTTTCACGCCGCCGCCAGATTTTGCGCGGCGAGCCGTCTAACCTCTGCCTCCGACGGCTCATAGGAGAAGGCGATTTCCGCTGTTAAACCAAAATTGACACGAACCCGCGTTCGCCGAATCGTCCCCCGAAGCCCCCGATCGGGTGCTTCGGGGGGGGGGGGGTCCGCTTACCGGCCGGGACCTCCAAAGCGAAGGTGGAGCCTTGCGCGTCGAGCCGGCCTGGCCCAAGTCAATCTCGGTTTAACAGCAGAAGGCGATTCTCTATGTTAAACCAGGATTGACACGAACCCACGTTCGCCCCATATCGAGCCGAGCTTCCTTTGACCAGGCGCTTCGGAAGGCCCCTCCTCGCCCGTCGGGCGAGGCCTTCCGAAGTGTTGGCAGGGCCTCGCCCGTCGGGCTGACCTGGCCTATGTCAAACCAGGATTGACACGAACCCATGTTCTTCCAACTCCGAGCCGGACCCCTCTGGCCGGGCGCCCCGCAAGGCTCCCTCCTGGCGGATAGGGGGCTTCCGAGGCGCCTGGGCGATTCGCGTACGGCGGGGCCGACCAGGCCTATGTCAATGGTGGTTTAACATAGACCAGGCGATTGCGTCAGCACAAAATGACGGTTAAGAACGATTTTTTCGCTCCTTTCGAGACAATTTTTGGAGAAATACCAGGTCGTGAAAATCCGCTCAGTTGAAAAATCGTTCTTAACCGTCATTTTGTGCTGGACATCTCTCTGCTCCTATGCCAAATCGGGTTTGATATAAGCTAGATCAACTCGCCAAGCGAGCCCCGTCGGCGCTTTGAATGTGACACTATCCCCGCCCTTTTGTCGCCCTTTTGTCGCTTGTCGGAGCGAGAAGCGTCGCCCCGGAGAATGTGACACTATCCCCGTCCCTTTTTGTCGCTCCTTTGTCGCTTGGGAAGTCGGTTTTCGATCTGCGTGGCATTGCGGCTTTCTCATGCCGTATCATGGGGCGGGCGGGTCCGCGCGCCGATGGCGGCGAAGGCGAAGGCCGGGGCGAAGGTCGGGGTGGCGCCTGGGACGAGGCCAGGGCGGCGGCGAAGGCTGGGACGAAGGCGGGAAGCGAGGTCGATGCGGATGGAGACGACGGGGCGTGCGATTCTGGCCGTGGGTGCCGTGATAGCGGATCTGGTGTGCCGGGTGCCTCGGCTGCCGATGTCGGGCGAAGGCGTCGTGGCCGAGGAGGTGCGGGCCGCCGCGGGAGGCTGCGCGCTCAATTCCGCGAACGTGCTGCGCCAGCTCGGTGTGCCGTACACGCTGTTTGCGCCGGTGGGGCAGGGGGTGTTCGCCGGATTCGTCGAGCGCGAGCTGGCGGCGCGCGGCATGGAGGCCCTGCGCGTGCCCGAAGGCCGCGGCGACGGCGGAGCCGTGTACGACAACAGCGGATGCGTCTGCTTCGTGGAGCCGGAAGGGGAGCGCACCATGCTCACCCTGCCGGGCATCGACCGGCATTTCGCGGCAAGCTGGTTCGACGAGCTCGACGCGACGGACTTCGCATGCGGCTTCGCCAGCGGCTACGAGGTGGAGGGCGCGGGCGGCGACGCCATCGTGGGGTTCTTCGAGGCGCATCCCGAGGTGCGTTTGTATTACGCGCCCGGGCCGCGCGTGACGCAGGTGGCTGCGCAGCGCACGGCGCGCATCAACGCGCTGCATCCGGTGTGGCACCTCAACGATGCGGAGGTGCGCGCGTACACGGGGCGCGCGTCGCTTGAGGAGGCCGGGTTCGCGTTGTCTGCGGAGTGCGGGAGCGCGGTGGTGGTGACCGAGGGCGCGCGCGGCGCGCATCTGTTTGAAGAGGGTCGGCACGTGCTGGTGCCCGCCGAGCCGGTGGACGTCGCGGACACCATCGGTGCGGGCGATGCGCATCTCGGCGCGCTGGTGGCGGCGCGCACCGCCGGACGGACGTGGGAGGACGCGCTCGCATTGGCGAACCGCGTGGCCGGTGCCGTGTGCCAGGTGCCGGGCGGCACGCTCTCCGATGCGGCGTTCGCTCGGCTGGGGGTGTCGCTGTGAGTCGCGCGAGGAAAGCGGCGCTCGTGGCGCTCGCGGTGCTGCCGCTCGCGTTGACGGCGGTGGCGCAGCCGATCCTGCCCGATGTGGTGGCCGTGCACTTCGGCGTGAGCGGCCCCGACCAATGGGAGGGCAAGGCTCACTTGTTCGTGTCAGCCGGCATTGTGACGGCGGTGAACCTGCTTTGCGTGGGGCTTGCGGTGCTCTACGAGCATTTGCGCGCGACGAACAACAACGACTGGTTCGTGCTCGACGACTACGGCGGGCTCAATCGCGCGCCGTTCCCCCTGTTGGTTGCCGTGCTGCTGGTGATGGCGGCCGTGCAGGGCGTCCTGGTGGGCTTCAATGTGGCTGCGGGCGCAGGTGCGGATGCGGCTTCAGGTGCTGGGGCGGGTGCGGTAGCGGGCGAGATCGGCGCGGCTGCTGCGGGCGCGAGTGCGGCTGCGGGTGAAACGGCCCAGATGGCGAACGGCGGGGGCCAATGGGTTTCCGACATCCTGTTCGCGTTTGCCCTGCTGCTCATGTGGGGCGTGGCGGCGTACCTGCTCTTCAAGGGCTCCGGCGCGGTGGGGCGTGGCGCGACGGGGAGTAGCGCGGCGGGCGTTGCGGGGCGTAGCGCGGCGGGCGCGACGGGCGTTGCGGGGTGTGGCGCGACGGGCGCGGTCGTCGCGAACAGTCGCCCCGGCTCCACCGAGCGCGAACGCAAGTTGGGCGACACCGTGCGGCAAAGACGCGCCCTCGGCGAGCTTGTGCTATTTTTGTCGCTGGTCGTGGCGGCCCTCTGGTGCGCGGCGCGCTTCGGCGCGGGCGCATGAGGGGCTGCGGAATGCAGGGGGAAGCGATGAAGCGCGTTTCGATCTTGGGCGATTCCATCAGCACGTTCGAAGGGTGCGTCCCTGAAGGGTTCCGCGTGTACTACGAGGGGGCGCGACGGCGCGCGACGGGCGTCAAGCTGCCATCGGACACCTGGTGGGCGCAGGTGGTTTCCGGCATGGGCGGCGTGCCGTGGCGCGTGGGCGCGTACTCCGGCAGCTTGGTGGAGGGCGCGGGATTTCCGGCGGGAGAGAGCGCCGAGCGCGTGGCTGCCCTTGCGCGCGACGGCGTCGCGCCTGATGAAGTGCTCGTGTTCATGGGTGTCAACGATTACGGATGGGGCGGCGCGGCGGCCCAGGCGGCGGGGCGCGGAAACGCCGTTCCCGCATGCCTTGACCTGGCAGATGTCGAACCGCAGATGCCCGGTTTGGCCGATGCGGACGCCGCCGAGCGGTTCGGGGCGGCCTATGAGCGCATGCTCGCGCGCGTTCGCAGGGCGTATCCGCAGACGACGGTGCGATGCTGCACGCTCTGCCCCGGACGCGTGGCCGATTGCGACCGCTCCACGTTCGCCTACAATTTGCGCGGCGTGCCCATCGAGTGCTACAACGACGCCATCCGGGCCGCCGCTGCGCGCACGGGGTGCGCGGTCGCCGACGTCGCGGCGCTCGAGTTCGATTACGAGGCCGTGGACGGCACGCACCCCACGGCGCGCGGCATGCGCCAGCTCGCCGCGCTCGTTCTGCACGCGATGGGCTTGGCCGACGATGCGGCCGTGGCCGCGACGGGCGCGCCGCGCTCCCAGCGCTCGTGCGAGGGCCCCTGCGTTGGCTGCGAGCACGCCGCCTCCACCGGCGCCGCATGGTTGTGCGTGTGCCGTCGGTAGGGCGCGATGCGTCGCGCGCATCGCAGGATGCGCGGTGCTACGAGTTGGGATGCGCCGCGGGATGAGCGGTGACGCAGCCTGGGATGCGCCGCGGGATGCGCGATTCCGCAGGTTGGAATGCATTGTGGGATGCGCGGAGATGCGGCTTGGAATGCGCTGTGGAATGCGCTGTGGGGGATGCGCGGTGGCGCGGCCTGGAATGCGCCGCGAATGGCGACAGTGACACACGGCTTGCCGTGCTTGCAGGAGGGCGTTTCGCGCGCGTTCTCGAAGACCGTCCGCTCGGTCGATTGTTTCACGTGAAACATTTGTTCCGATATCGCACTACATTGCGACAAGTGTTTCACGTGAAACATCCGTTTGCGTCAGGTGGTTTCGTCTGCGCTTGTGGATCCTCGCTGCGATTGCGACGTTTCGTCAGACGCGGAACGATCGCACGCAGTCGTGGACGAGGGGGCAGAGAAGGTGGCTTGAGCAAGGCGACTTGAGGGGGCAACCCCAAATTCCCACCCC
>NZ_PPEL01000114.1 GCF_002899695.1 Rubneribacter badeniensis | reverse complement strand
GGGGGCGTTTGGGGCGGGACGGGCGGGACAGCGGGGCGGGGATAATGTCACATTCTCGATAGCGTTCGATTGCTGTGTACCCTCCGAGAATGTGACATTATCCCCGCCCCGCTGTCCCGCCCAGGTGCTGCGGACGGGAAGCGTTCATTGAGTTTGGCGGGGGATGTTTCACGTGAAACATCCCCCTTTGCTTCTGGATGCACGAGTGGATGATGGCCGGTCAAATGACGAGCGGCAGTATCCCGCGCCGCACCGTAGGGTAAGGGGCAACGTGCTCGCGCGACGGTCCGTGCAGCGATCTGAAAGGTTCGACGACTCGGCGTACGGCGCGGGAGGACGTGGCGTGCAGCGGTCTGCGGCGCGGCATCTGAGGGCGATATGGTCGTCGTTGCGTGCGTGGCGAATGTTTCACGTGAAACATTCGCCATCTATCAGGTGGTTTGAATAGAGAAAACTGGCGGAGGCGGTAGGATTCGAACCCACGGACGCGCGAGCGTCAACAGTTTTCAAGACTGCCGCCTTCAACCACTCGGCCACGCCTCCGCATCAAACGGCTCGGGAAAGCGCGACAGGTGACGGCATCGGCGCGTCGCATCGTCTGCGAACGATGCCGACTTCGCGCAGCATCGTCGTCTGCGAACAACGCCAATCTTGCGTAGCCTGCTTGCGGCGGCTCGCACGTTGCCCATCGGACGGCTCGCCTCGTGCTTTTTCGCTCTGCATTCCCGAACGCACAGGTAGGATACCATATAATAGGCGGCATGACCGACGAAGACTACATGCGCATGGCCATCGACGAGGCGCGCCGCGCCGAACGGCTGGGCGAGGTTCCCATCGGCGCCGTCGTCGTATACGAGCCCATCGACCCGGCCACGCGGCGTTCGTTGGAGAAGCCGCAGGTCATTGCGCGGGCATGTAACCTGCGCGAGACAACGAAGGATCCGGCGGGGCATGCGGAGTTCCTTGCGATGAAGCGCGCCGCCGAAGTGCTGGACGCGTGGCGGCTGACCGACTGCACCGTGTACGTGACGCTGGAGCCGTGCGTCATGTGTGCGGGCCTCATGCACCAGGCGCGCGTTCGCCGGTGCGTGTACGGCGCGGTGGATCCGAAAGCCGGCGCGCTCGGCACGCTGTACGCGGTGAACGAGGACAAGCGGCTCAACCACACGTTCGAAGCGGTCCCCGGCGTGCTTGGAGGCGAGTGCGCGCGTATGCTGCGCGACTTCTTCTCGCGCAAACGCGCGAAGAAGTCGCAGAAGCAGGAGGCGAAAGACATGGCGAATAAAAGCGGCGGCCCCAGCGTTCCTGGCTTATCCGAGACGGCCTCGACGACGCTGTCGCGCTCGTCGACGGCTGCAACGTCTGCCTCGTCTGCAGCGGTGTCGATCCCCGCGCCGTCCGCAGCGGGTGCGCCGTCCGAAGGCTCGGGTGCCGGTGACCCCTGCGCCGTCGATCTGCTCGATGTGGCGCGCGTTGCGCAGCAGGTGGAGACGGAGCGGTTTCGCGGGCCGGGTTCGGTGCGCGTCGTCGCGCCCGCGAAGGTGAACCTGTTCCTCGACATCGGCGAGGTGCGATCGGATGGGTACCACGAAGCCGTGAGCATCATGCATGCGCTTCTGCTGCACGATGTGCTGCACCTGCGCCTTGCTCCTGCGCGCGAGGCTGGCCTTTCCGTCGACCTTACGTGCCGTTCGCGTGGAGGCGTCGCACCGCTTGACGTGGCTCCGGAGGATAACATCGTCACGAAGGCCGTTCGCCGGTTCGCGCAAGCGCTTGAGCGGGACGTCGACGAGACGGTGGCCGTGCACGTGGAGAAGCGCATCCCCGCGCAGGCCGGCCTCGGCGGGGGGTCGTCCGACGCGGCGGCGGCGCTCGTGGGCGTTGCGCGCTTATGGGGCGTGCCCGAAGACGATCCGCGCATCGAGGAGGTCGCCCGCTCCCTGGGGGCCGACGTGCCGTTCTTCCTGCGCGGCGGCTGCGCGTGCTTCACCGGGGTCGGCGACGTGTTCTCCCACGAGCTTGCGCCTTCGAACGCATGCGTCGCGCTCATCAAGCCCGAAGGCGGCGTGTCCACGTCGGCGGCATACCGCACGTTCGACGCTTGCCCGCAGCGCATCGCACCTGCCGATCGGCGCGCCGCGCTCGACGCCCGTCATGCTGCCGACGTGCCGCTGCGCAACAACCTGACGGTTGCGTCCGAGCAGCTGCTTCCCGTGCTCGCCGAGGTGCGCGCGTGGGCGAGCGGCCATGCGGACGTGCAAGCGGCGCTTATGTCGGGGAGCGGATCGACTGTGTTCGCGGTCTGCCCTTCCTTTGACGCGGCTGCGCGCGTGGCCGCTCAGGCCCAGGCTCGCGGTTGGTGGGCGCGCGCGACGATGTTCGCCCCTGTGCGCGCTGCTATGGTTGGGGCACGCTGACGGTTTGGGGGCTCGTTGAGGGCGTATGAGCCTTATGTTATCCAATTTGTCAGGTATACGTTACGTTTTTGCAACTATGAGCGCTATGCTATGGGTTACCGTCTGGTTCATCCCTATTCCCAGACGAGCGTACGATGCTAGAATGGTGGCTACGCAATGGCAAAGGAGAAGGTATGAGCATCGCAGTGATCGTTGTCCTTGTCGTCCTCGTCGTGCTGGTCGTGGCCGTCATCGGGCTTTACAACAACCTGGTTAAACTGCGCAACATGGTGGACAACGCCTGGGCGCAGATCGACGTCCAGTTGCAACGGCGTCTCGATCTTATCCCGAACCTTGTCGAGACGGTGAAGGGCTATGCGTCGCATGAGAGCGGCACCCTTGAAGGGGTCACGCAGGCCCGCACAGCCGTCATGAACGCTCCTTCGCCCGAGGGGAAGATGCGGGCGGATAACCTGCTGACCGGCGCGTTGAAGAATCTGTTCGCCGTGGCCGAGGCGTATCCTGATCTCAAGGCGAATGCGAATTTCCAGCAGCTGCAATCCGAGCTGTCCAGCACCGAGGACAAGATCAGCTACATGCGGCAGAGCTACAACGACACGGTCATGAAGTTCAACACCGCCATCCAGACGTTTCCGGCGGTGCTGATCGCCGGGGCGATGGGTTTCAGGGAGCGTCAGAGCTTCGATGCGGTTGCCGCCGCCGACGTGGCTCCCGAGGTGCGTTTCTAAGCCATATCAGTTGCATACCGCGTCTCGGTTGGGACGCAACCCTTTTTTACGCGCGGAAGCGCGGATCCTACTCGTTCGCTCTGTAACGGAGTGCTCTATGACTATTCCATCGACTTCAGCGCCGAGCTTCAAGCGGGAAAGCCTCCTCAATCGCTTGCTCAATTCAAATGCCGTTTTCGGCGTGGCCGTGGCCGTGATCACCGCGCTGCTCGTGTGCTTTTACGGCATGCTTCATATGAATATGGACGAGATCAGCGCCGAGACCGAAGCTTTGAAGGAGCGCCCCTACACTGTGGCGGTGGCGGCTGGCCGTGCGGAAACCCTGCTCATGCAGCTGCGCACGCTGGATGACCGGCTCACGTTCACGCGATCGGACGAAACGGTGGACAGCGTGCGATCGGAATTCGAGGAGATCGACGGCGAGCTGCGCGAGAGGTTGGCCGTCATCGCCGAGCGCCATCGCATTGATGCCGCGACAGCGCAAAGTTTGGCCAAGCAATACGAGGAGTTTCGGCTTCGTCAGAATCGGCTTATCGAACTTGCCGCTACGTCGAGCACCGAAGAGGTGACTCGTTTTCTGGAAGAGGACATCGACCCGCTGTTGGACTCCATGCTGGCTGCCGATGCGGACGTCATCGCGGGCGCATCGCGTTCGTTCGACCAGCTGTACGAGACGGCGGCCGACACGCGGGCCGACACCCTGCTCACGGCCACGGTGCTCATGGTTGCCGTTGTCGGGGCGTTTGCGCTGTTCATCATCGTAATACGTCGCAAGAACCTGCAGCAGGAGCATTTGCAGTTGAGCCTGCGCCATGCGCTTGAGCGCGAGCAGGAGGCGAACGAGGCGAAGTCGCGTTTTCTATCCAACGTATCGCACGACATCCGCACGCCGCTCACGGCCATCATCGGTCTGACGGACATTTCGATCGAGCACGCAGCGGAGCGGGACCGCGTGTCCGAATCGCTTGCAAAGATCAAGCTTTCGTCGCATCATCTGCTGAACTTGGTGAACGATGTGCTCGACATGAGCAAGATCGAAAGCGGGCGCATCGACATCGGCCACGCGCCGTTCGACGTGTGCGATTTGGTGGAGATGCTGGTTTCGATCGTGCGGCCGCAAGCCGATACGAAGCATTTGGATTTCGTCGTGGGCCGCTGCGATGTTCGTCCGGGTTTGGTGGTGGGCGACGAAGTGCGCGTGAGCCAGGTGCTCATCAACCTGCTGGGCAATGCGGTGAAATACACCGAGCCGTACGGGACGGTGCGGTTCTCTGTTACGGAACTTGACGGAGACGAGGCCGAGCGCGTGTGCGCCGAAGGGCTGTGCGATGCGCGCGCCGCCATTGCCGAGGGGCACGTTTTGCGGGTGATGAAATTCGTAGTGGAAGACGACGGCGTGGGCATGTCGCCAGAGTTCGTCGCGCACATCTTCGATCCGTTTGAACGAGAGGACGTGCCGTCTCGCTCTTCAGAAGAGGGCACCGGGCTTGGCATGGCTATAGCGAAGAGCCTGGTGGAACGCATGGGAGGCTCCATCGACGTGGAGAGCGCCCGCGGGCGCGGATCGCGCTTCACGTTGCTGTTGCCGGTCGAGCACTACGAGGGAGGCGAAGGCGCGCGAAGCGGGCTGGACCCGGCCGCGGTTTCTCGTCGAAAGGCGCAAGGCGGCCGGTGCGATTCGCTTTCGGAGCTTGAGGGTGCCTGGTCTGATGCGCGCGTTCTTTTGGCCGAGGACGACGAGATCGTGGGTGAGATCGCCGAAGAGCTGATCGGCCGCACAGGGGCGACCATCGATCGCGTGTGGGACGGTGCGGAGGCGGTCGAGGCGCTTGAGCGCGCTGCGGCCGGAACGTACGATCTGGTGTTCATGGACGTGCAGATGCCGCGCATGGACGGCTTGGAGGCGGCGCGCGCCATCGTTGCGGATTGCGAGCGTTCCGGACGTGCCCATCCACCCATCATCGCCATGACGGCGAACGCGTACGTGGAGGATCGCAAGCGTGCTTACGATGCGGGTATGGACGGGTATGCGGTGAAGCCTATCGACAAAGAGGAGATATTCAAGCTGTTCAGGACGTATGTGCCGCTTGATGGCAAGAGGGCGTGAGGCGGGGGCGGGATTGCACGGGTTGGGCGATGTGTGCTCTTCTCGCAGGGCCCGACGTGCGGACGGACGCGTAGCGCGGACGGGCGGCGCGCGTATGGATGACGCATATGGCAAATGGGTGCAGGGCGCGGGCGAGGCGCGAGGCGGCGAGCGAGCGGCGCGCGTAGTAGGGGTGCGCGAAGCCGAGGCGGTGCGCGCGGACGGGCGGCCTGCGCGGATGGGCGAACGAGTTGGCGGGTGCGTTTGCGTGGATGAACGATCGCTGTTCGCGGGGAGTCTGGTATGATGCGGGCGTACCGCCCTCCGTTCTACGCGGCGGGTTGTCTTGGAAAGGAAGGCTGTCGATGATCGCTCGTCTTTCTCGTGTGGTGCCGTTACTGTTGGTGCTCGCCGTGGTGGCGTTGGTCGTGTACCTTGTAGTCGCGTGGCGGTATTCGCCGAACCGCGGCAAGGAGGTGCTCATTCGCCTGTTCACGATCGTCACCGGGGCGTTGTCGGCGTTCTTCCTGATCGTATGTCTGTATGCGTGGTTCGACGGCAACGAGGCGGTGCTCGACCTCGGCGCGAGTTTCCTTGTTGCGGCGCTCGTGGGGCTGGCGGTCAACCGTATCTGCCGCGCAGTGTTTTTGCGCCATCATCCCGCGTATCGCATAAAGCCTCAGAAGGCGCGTCGGCTGGGAGGTCTGTCGCGTTTCTGGACGCGGCGGCGCTGACGGGGGTTTCACTTGCCGGAGACGGCGGCTCTTGGGGAGGGAAGTGTGTTCGGAAGCGTTCGATGACGGCCGTTCGCGGCATTTGCTGGCGGCTTCCGGGCAAGGGACGGCTCTGCGCTGCGCGCCGCACCTTGAAAATCGGGCGCTCCCAGCGCGGGCGTACCGGGCCTCAGCGGTCCGGAGGCGGCTCTGCGCTGCACGCCACACCTTGAAAATCGGGCGTTGCGCAAGGATGCCCTGCGCTCTCTTCTTTGACGTCGGCTTCCTCTGTGATGGTTTTCATTCACGCTTCTGCGCAGGTGCAAAGGGAGGCTGGTGTAGGGGCGCAAGAAAGGTGGAGACGTGTGGGACGGTTGGCGATTCGACGATGAGCTCAGGAGCATTTTGCGTTCAGCCGATATCGGCATCGACATTGAGATGCCGGCTTCGTGGCGGGTTTTGACGGAAAACCGCTATTCGAGAAAGCCGGCGAAGCGGCTAGAGCGGAGTTGCGTCGTATAATACCTGGTCTGCTTGTTTCGCCGATGCCTTTTAGCCGAGAGGCAGCGCATGCGGCAGCGGTTTTCCGTCATTTTCCGCCACGAATGGCGCTTTGCGATGTCGGCGATGGCTCATCGTGGAGTGGCGCTTCTTCTTGCCAAGCAGCCGTTGGCCGCTCGATTGTCTCTGAGCGGTGCTTTTCTCCGCAGTGTCCCCAAAGAGAGGTTGCTTGATGCAGCGGGCTTTCAGCGTCTTTCGCTGAATCGAGTTGCGTACGGGAAAGGGTCGCTTCTTGGATGGAAAGAAGTTGAACGGCTGCGTCAGCCCTAGCTTGACGAAGGTGTCGCTTTGCTCTGCGAAGTTGCTGCTCGTGCGCATCTGAACATGGCAGATGGTTTCAGTTGCGCATGGAACCGTTCGCATCGGGCGGTGCCTCGTCGCGTTTCTGTCGTGTCTCCTTGTGGATTTGACCGATGCTTACACCCCTTTAAAAAGTTCTTCCAGGGTGATGTCGAACCCCTCTGCCATGGCGGCCAGTCGAGCGAAGCTGATATTGCGGCGTCCGCATTCCAAGTCGGCGAGGTAGGTACGCGACATGCCAAGTCGAGGTGCGCACGCATATTGCGAAAGACCCCGCTCCTCCCGGAGGTCTTTGATTCGAAGTCCGAGCCTGATCTGCTTTTCGGTGTTGTGCGCATGGTTGGGTTGCTTTTTCATCTCTGGTTCCCTTTGTGCTCGTTCGCTTCTCGTGCGGGAAAACTTTCGATTTCTGGCCACGAAAGGGGGTGCGGACAAAAAGTTGGACACTCCGGTGTCCGGATTGGAGTCCGCATGTACCCGTTGGAGACCAGGGAGCTCGCCGTGGAGGCCGTCGCGGCGGGGTTCAGCCTGACCGAGGCGGCCGA
>NZ_PPEL01000113.1 GCF_002899695.1 Rubneribacter badeniensis | reverse complement strand
CCCCCCGTGCGCCGTTGCCCACCCCCTTCGCGCGAGGCTGGCACGTCCCACTTTTTCGCCGCCCTCAACCGAGGCGTCTTTGCGCCGTCCGCAGCCGGAACGCCTCCGTACTGCCGAATGTTTCACGTGAAACATTTGTTCCGATATCGCACTACATTGCGACAATTGTTTCACGTGAAACAATCCCGACATCAGCGAAGACGGCAAACGAAAGAAGAGCGCCCTTTGAACGGAGGAGGCCACGCCAAACTCGACTTCGCAGCGAAAGTGGGGCTTTTTTCTCGCAGTATTTTCCAGACTGCTACCACGGCAAGACCGTGCGGAAAAGCAGTCGCAGCGTTTCCCTTGGTCGTGAAGGCAAACGTTGAGGCAGGGCAGGTCGGATGGAAAGCGGGCGCAGCAAAAAGGTCCGTTCTCGTCGAACTCCGGTAGCAATCTGGCGAGTTTTGTGTCAGGAGAGAGCGGCTTTCTGCGAACCGGGATCGACAGGGTGCCGCAGCGTCACGCACCCCGCCCATCTCGGCGGTCCGCGTGCGCCTCACGCAACTGCACCTTTTTCGCACCGCGGCACCCGGCCATCGCGTCGCCCTTCCCGCACCCGTCGGCCGACCCCCCCGGCTACCCGCGCCCCGGAAAGCATACAGGCGCGCACCCCTCCGCGCGCGGCAAAGGCCCGTCGTCCGCGCCCGTCAGCGCCCCCACGTCAGTACGCCCCTCTTTGCGAGCATCCTTCCAACATCCCCGAAGAGGCGTCCTTCGCACCGCTGCCCCCGCCACGTCCCAACCCGTCGCCCAGCGCTGCGTCTCGAAGGCCGCGCCCGCGCCCTGCGCCTTCGCCAGCCACCCCCTCCCCTCGCATTGATTGAATTGCAATCTCATCCGAGGCGTTCGGACGAGATTGCAATTCACCCCCGCATCGCCGAAGCGCTTCCGAAATTCGCATTTCACCCCTTCCAAAAAAGAGTCAACGGCGTAGCATGAAGCGCAATCCGCTGACCGAACGGTCAACGGACATGGCCGGCCAACCGACAAACCAGCACGCAACCCACGAAAGAAGGCCCTCTTGGACAAACGGCGCAACACATTCGACGCCCTGCCCGAAAACCGGCGCGAAGCCATCGCCAACGCCGCTTTAGAGACGTTTGGGCGCAACGACTACAAAAGCGCGTCCACCGAGGCTATCGCGCGGCGCGCGGGCATCTCGAAAGGGCTTCTGTTCTTTTACTTCAAGAACAAAAAGGAGCTGTACCTCTCGCTTATGGAGCACCTTACGGACAAGGTGGCGCGCATCGTTGTGGACGACGCGTTCTACGAGATCGACGACTTCTTCGACCTGCTCATCTACGCGGCCGAAAGCAAAGGCAAGGTGCTGGGAGCCTTCCCGCATCTGCTCGAGTTCTCTGTTCGGGCTTTCTATCCGGAGCACAAAGACATACGCGACGCGATGAACAGCTGGATGCAAAGCCAGATCGAGCCAATGTTCGCCCTGTACTTCAAGAACGTGCGGTTCGACCGGTTTCGCGACGACGTCGATCCGAGGCACGTGTTGGACATGCTGATATGGCTTGCCGACGGCTACCTGCACCAACAGCGCGCGCTGCGCCGGCCCCTTGACATGGACGACATGATAGCCGAAATGCGTTGCTGGTGCGAAATGCTGAAAACCTACGCATACAAAGAGGAGTACCGATGAACCATCCGAGCGGCCCCGAAACGGGCCCCGCCATCGAGATCTGCGACCTCAAGAAAGAGTACGGGAAGGGACGCGGCGTGTTCGACGTGTCCTTCGCCGTCGAACGCGGCGAGACGTTCGGCTTCCTCGGGCCGAACGGCGCGGGCAAGACCGTCACCATGCGCACCCTCATGGGCTTCATCCGACCTGACGAGGGCGATGCGCGCATAAACGGCCTCGACTGCTTCCGCAACCGCGCGCGCATCCAAGAGCGTTTAGGTTATCTGCCAGGCGAGATCGCCTGCATGGACGAGATGACCGGCGCGGCGTTTTTGGAATTCATGGCACGCATGAAGAAGCTGCGCGACCGCACGCGCATGAACGAGCTGGTGGAGTACTTCGAGCTCGACCCCGCGCGGCGCATCCGCAAGATGTCGAAGGGCACGAAGCAGAAGGTGGGCCTCGTGTGCGCGTTCATGGCCTCGCCCGACATCATCTTGCTCGACGAGCCCACAAGCGGCCTCGACCCGCTCATGCAAAGCCGCTTCATCGACCTCGTGCTGCAGGAGAAGCGACGCGGGGCCACCATCCTGCTGTCGTCGCACCTGTTCGAGGAAGTGGAGCGCACGTGCGATCGCGTGGCCTTCATCCGCGCGGGCCGGCTTGTCGGGTCGATGCGCATGGACGACGTGCGGAAGTCGCGCAAGCGCGTGTTCGTCATCACATTCGCCGACGCCGCGACGCGCGACCGCTACGCCCGCGCACACGTCGACGCGTCGCCTCAGCCGCAGGGAGCCGCCAGCGTCGAAGTTACCGTTGCAGGAAACTTCGACGCGTTCGTGAAGGATCTCGCCGCCTACGACATCGTCGACCTGACCGCGCACGAGCAGACGCTCGAGGAGCTGTTCATGCACCTGTACGGCACGATGGAGAAAGGGGGCTCCCATGAATAAAACCTTGTTCGCGAAGGAGCTGCGCGCCAGCCTGTTCGTCAGCGGCATCATCGCCGCCGTGCTCGCCCTGTACATCGGCATGATCATCAGCATGTTCGATCCGGAATTGGGCGAAAGCCTCGACGCTATGATGCAGAGCATGCCCGAGGTGTTCGCCGCGTTCGGCATGTCCACGCAAACCACTACCCTTATCGATTTCATGTTGAACTACCTGTACGGATTTTTGCTGACCGCATTCGTGCTCGTGCTTGTGCTCATCATGGCAAACAAGCTGATGGTGCGCCACCTCGACCGCGGATCGATGGCGTATCTGCTGGCCACGCCGAACAGCCGCGTGCGCATCGCGGGCACGATGATCGGCGTGGTGGCAACCGTCTTGACGGCGCTTGCGGTGCTGGTCACGGCCCTTGAGATGGGGTTCGCCGAGGCGTTGTTCCCCGGCGAGCTGGATTTCGAGGCCCTCGCGTGGGTGAACGCCGGGTTGTTGGCGCTCTGGCTGGCCATGGCGGCCTCGTGCTTTCTGTCGGCCTGCCTGTTCTCGAACGCCGCGGCGGCCTTGTGGACCGGCGGTGGACTGTGGATTCTGTTCTTCCTCATGCAGATGGTGTCTCAGGTAGACGATGACTTCGAGTTACTTGAGAGCATCAACCCACTCACTCTGTTCGACTACTACGGCTTGGCCACCGGAGACGCGTCGGCCATCGGCGGAGCCGTCGTCCTTGCCGTCAGCGCCGTCGCGCTGTTCACCGCAGCCGTGACCGTGTTCACGCGCCGCGACCTCAGCGTGTGAAGGCAAGCGGATGACGGCCGCGCACGGCAAGGCGGCGACGGACGGGCCGCGGGTCGCTCAGGCGGCCGTCATCCGCAGACGAGGTCCAACGCCCGTTTCCGCACCCGATCTTCCCGACACTCGTCGGGCGTGAACGGCACCGCCACGTCGGGCTCGACCCCTCGGCCCGACACGCCCTCGCCGCGGGCGGCGGCTTCGGATTTGCTCATGGGATACACGAAGGTGTAGAACTCATCGAACGACACCGCAAGCGGGTTCGCGTAGTCGATAGCCCCGCTCGTGGCACGTCCCACTACGTGAACCTCGACAAGCCCCTGCTCGGCGGCGGCGCGCGCGACCTGCACGATACGCTCTCCCGCGGCAGACGTGGTCACGTCGGTGAGCAGCACCACGGGTCTGCCGGCGTTCGCACCGCCCGCAACGCGATCGTCGCGCTCCACCTCGCGCACCATTCCAGCTCCCTCAAGCGAGCCGATCCGCTCGATCTCCTCATCCACCCAAGCGCGCTCGCATGCGGAGGCGCCCTTGCGCAGCGTTTCCAGTTGGCTGCGCCGTATCGCGCAGTTGTCAGCCGTGTAATTGGTGAACACCGCCTCGTCGCCCATAAGGTCGGCTATGCTCAAGCGCTCGGGGAGCAACGCCGCCAGCACCCGGTCGCACGAAGCGTCGTCGAGCACGCGGGGAACGCGTCGCAGATCGACGACCACCGCATCCCCGCGCTCGACGATCGCCCCGTCGGGAAGAGCACCCGGCAAGCCCATCGGCGCAACCTGAGAACGGCGAAACCGCCGCACGGCAACATCCTCTTCGGTGCCGTCCGCATGCCTGACGAGCACATGCGCGCAACGGGAAACGAGATCGTCCCACAGCTGCCGGTCGGGATCGTCGCCGTTCACCGGATTGCCGATAGCGTAATCGAGATGCTTGTCCGGAATGCTGCGGTTCAAAAGCACGAGGGCATCGCCCACGGTGAAGCGCTCGTCTTCACGCACCTCGGTCACGTACAGCTCGTCTCCGAAACGGCGCACCGAAAAGCCGCAGCTCCACGGCTGGCAAGGGCAGACGTCGCTCACCAGCAGCGCCAGATTGGGATCCTGGAACGTCGCCAAGTACTGCGTGAGATAGCTCACGAACAGGGCATCGTCCAAACGGCCGGCCTTCCACGCTTCGCCGAACGCGGTCAGCCATTGCTTCGTGTCGTTGAGCAGCGCCTTCTCCGGCATGCCCGCATAATCGTTTTCCAACGCAGCCATCACGGCTTTCAGCACCCTGTCGCGCTTCTCGGCCACGTATCTCCCCTTTCCCTTGTTTCTCCCCGCGCGAAGCCGCCCGTTTTGGCATGCTCCGCTTGTTCCGAAACAGATGCCGACCGGCACCGACGGGCCGCCTCCGAAAGGGAGGCGGCCCGCTCTGCGACGGCACCCGTCGCGTGGCGCGTTACTCCTGAGAGGCCACTTCCAAACCGGCGACGCGCCCGTGCGTGCCCGCCATGCCGATGGAGTTGCCGGCGCACGGGGTCGAATACCCGGTGCCGTAGCGGCCGCCCAAGCTGTTGCCACAGGCGTACAGACCCTTGATGGGCTCGTACTCCTCGTTCAGCACGTTGAGGTGCTTGTCGGTCATCAAGCCGGACATCGTCACCATGGACGGCGATGCCGAACGGCTTCCCACACTTCCCTTGATGCCGTAGAACGGGCCTTCGTCGACGGGGATCATGGCCGACGGGTCCTTGCCGAAATCGGCGTCGGCCCCAGCCGCGCACAGCTCGTTGTAATGAGCGATGGACGCAAGCCACGTCTCCTTCACGTCGGAGGGAACCTCGAGGTAATCGGCAAGATCCTCAAGGGTGTCGGCGGCGATCACCGTGGTGTAGCCGCGCTCGGCGATGGTGCAGTTCTTCACCTGGCCGCCCTCAGGGCCAGAAGCGATGGCGGCCATGCCGTCGAGCATGTCCTGGTAGTACTGCGGACGGCCGCCGTTGGGGCCGCCGTGCTCGATGCCCGACGCGCACACGCTCTTCATCCACTTCTGATCGGTCACCAGCCACGCCGATCCTTCTGCCTGACGCGCGCACGCCGTTTGCGCGCCCGTGAGGTTGCCCTCGTTGCAGAAGCGCTCGCCTTTGCTGTTGAGCCACAGCATGGCGTTCGCTCCCCAGGGGCCGCCCAGGCCGCCGCCGAGAATCATGCAGCCGCGCGGTGCCGGCTCCACGAATCCTCCCGCCCAGCAGCCCAGCTTCACCGACGAACCGTCGCGGCCGCCCATGAAGCTGTAGAAGTCGGCCTTCAGGCCGCCCTCGCGCTCGTTGCGCTCCATGTACTCGTTGAGCAGCGCCCAGCACATATCCGGGTTGCCGCAGTAGTCGCCGCCGGCCAAGACCACGCCCTTCGAGGCGTTGATCTGCACGTTCTTATTCTTCTCCTCGACGATCACGCCGGTCACGTCTCCGTTGTCGTTCTGCACCAGCACAACGGCCGTGCTGCCGTAGCGGATGGTGCCTCCCAGCTCCACGGCCTTGTCGAGGCACGCCTGGTTGATCTTCGGCAGCACGGAGTTCGCCGCTACGCCTTCGATGGGCTCGTCATTGTACTCGCCCATGAACTGCACGGCTCCCACCCACGTCTTCGTTCCCGGCGCAAGCGGATAGTTCGTCTTGTTGAGGCAGTCGTAGATGTCGGCTCCGGACTGGATCTTGTCGTAATCCATGTTGGCCTGCACGAGCACCCAGCCGTCCTGCGTGTTGTCGTAGGTGTAGCAGCGCTCGTCCACGCCCATCTCCTTGGCCACCTCGAGCATATGGTCGAGCGTCGCGCCGGAGTTCTCCACATAGGAGCGCACGATGTCGGGGTAGTTGCGCCCGCCGCCGCGCGTGACGAACTCGTTCACGATGTCGCCGGTGTTCCACGTGCCGAAGCCCTGATCGGTGACGAACTTGGAGTTGAAGCAGCCGAAGTCTTCGCCGTACCAGCTCATCGAACTTTCGATCTGCTTCTCGACGGCCACCACCTTGCCGTCCGCGTTGCCGCCATTGGCTTCGGCTATCGTCTCGCATGCCGCGAGGAACGCCTGCGTGCCCGAGTGACCCAGGCCGATGACCACCACTTCGGCGTCAACCGTCTCGTCGGCGGTCACGCTGGGTTTCTCGCCCAGCCAGTCGCCAGGACCGGAGTAGCCGAACACGCGGCCCTCGGCCTTGGCGGCCTCTTTTGCAGCCGTGCGATCAACAGGGCCCGCATTGCCGCCCGGGCCGCCCGGACCACCTGCACCGCCTGCACCGCCTTCCGAACCGCCCGCGCCGCCCTCGGCAGACGCGCCGCCCTCGGAACCGCCCGTGCTGGCGGTCGTGGACGTCTGGGGAGCGCACCCGAACATGCCAGCCGCAGCGAACACCGCCACGCTTGCCGCGCCTCCTTTCAGGAAGCTGCGGCGAGACAGATACGACCGGCCAAGCGGCGTCTCGTTCATGCCCGTTTCGTTGTCCATGAATCCTCCTATCCCCTTGATTGACGGAGGAGCGCCCTTCCGTTTCGCGCCCGAAGCGCTCCCCTCCGCGCCGCTGCCTCCCAAGGCGCGGCCTGTACGCCATTCAGTATAGGAATCGGGCGATGCCAAAACGGGTGATTTTAAAATCGTGCTTTTGACCTGGTATTACTGCCTATCGACTAGATCGATGAGCTGTTGTTTTGAATGGATGCCCAGCTTTGCGTAGATGTTCTTCACATGCACGCGCACGGTGTTCTCGGAAACGTAGAGCCTCTTCGCGACGGATACGCGCGTATGTCCTTTCGCCAACAACTCCAACACGTCGAACTCGCGATCGGACAAACCGTGGATGCGGGCAAGGCGCTCGCACCGCGATCGCACGGAGTCTTTCGGCCGCCGATCCTGCTCGGACGCGCGGGAAGCGAGCGGGGCGGCCGTCTGCTCGGCGGGGGCGTCCGCGTCGCCCAGCCGAGCGGGAGCGGAGGCGGGAAAGGGGGCTGAGG
>NZ_PPEL01000112.1 GCF_002899695.1 Rubneribacter badeniensis | reverse complement strand
GGGGGGGGGGGGATGATGTCACACTCCCAAAAGACTTGTCGCATCCTGCCGCTTTGCAGAATGCGACATCATCCCCGTCCCTTTGTCACCCTTTTACCGCCCGGACCGCGCTCTGCCGGAAAACCGCTCACTTTTTGGCCACGAAACCGAGTTCTGGCACGGATCGGCCCCGATCCAACGGCGCATCGGCTTTGTCAAAACCGCCGACCTGGGCTTTCGCCGGGGAGGAGCGCCCTCTTCGGGCGAAGGGGCGCGTTCGGCGTGCCAGAACGCGGTTTGGTGGCCAGAAATCGCGAGTTTCCCCGCACGGAGGGCGGCTGCGCAGCCCGCGAGGGCGGGCGACGAAGGGGAGAGCGGGGATGCCCGCGAGGGCGGCACGCGGGCGGGGCGGGTACCCGCGGCGGGGGCGGGGGCGGCAGTGGGGGGGGCGCCCGCGGCGGGCACGCGGGCGGGGCGGCCGGGCTGCGCGGCCCCGCCGCGGGCGCGAGAGGCAGCAGAGAGGCGCGGGGCGGGGCAATCCACCCTTCGCACGAAGCCGTTTCCTTTGGCCATACCGCCCTCCCATCCTTGCCCGCAAAACGTCGCTCCTGCGAACACCATGCGTGCGTCGCGCGCCCAAAGCGACAACATTCAACCATCAGTGAAGCCAAGCGACCTTCTGGCAACAACCCAGAGGCGAAGCTCCGAAACATGGTATGGTGGTTTTGGTCTGCGCTTGCACCCAAATCGCCGATGCGCAATGCCACGGAAAACCGCACGAGGGGCCATGACACACGAACGTCGCGATAATCGAATACCGCCTGATCGCAACCGCGATTCCCGGCTTCGCCGCAGCGTACGCAGCGAATCGGCCGCACGAACGCCAAGCCGCGCCGCACACAGCGAGCGCGCTTCGGAAACCGGGTCTTCGGCAGCGCGGCTCTCGCGAGGCGAGCGCTCCGCGTCCTCGCGGCGCACCGCGCCCGCACGGCACCCAACCTCGCCGAGGCCCGCAGCGCGAACTTCGCGAACCTCGGCGAAACCGCAGGCCCGAAAACATCCCGCCTCCGAGCGACCGCAGCCCCGCACGACCAGTCGCGCACACCAAGCGGCACGCGCGCCGCAGCCGAAACGTCGCCGCATTCCCTTCGCGGCCGTCGGCGTCGCGGCAACCGCAATCCTCGTTGCGGTGGCAGGCGCGTTCGCATTCGCGCAGAGTCTGCCCGTCGCCATCACGTTCAACGGCCAGCCCCTCGAGGTGGGAGGAGCGCGCACGCTCGCCGACGCGCTGGACGCCAGCGGCTTCGATCCGCGCCCCGGCGACCTGGTGGCCGTGGACGGGAGCGTGATCGAAGCCGGCAAGGGCGAGCCGTTCCATGCTGCCGTCAACGGCCAGGTCACGAGCGACCTCACCCGCACGCTCGCCAACGGCGATGTGGTCGAGATGGGCGACGGAAGCCCCACGGAAGAGCCGTCAGACATCGTGGAAGAGGCCATCCCCTATACGATCTCCTCGGAAGGCGGCGGGGCCATCCATCTGCTCGAAGGGCAAGGCGCCGACGGGCTGCGCCAGATCAAGACGGGCCGGATTTCCGGCATCGTCGCAGAAGCCACGGTCCGTGAACCCCAAAACGTCACGCGCCGCAACGTGTCGCCCGACGTCGGTGACGAGAAAGTGGTCGCGCTCACGTTCGACGACGGCCCCTGGCATGACACCACCGTCGAGGTGCTCGACGTGCTGCGGGACCACGGCGCGAAAGCCACGTTCTTCACCGTGGGCAGCCGCATCGAAGGCGAAGGCATCGACCTCGTGAAGCGGGCCGCATCCGAGGGCCACCAAATCTGCACGCACACCTACACCCACGCTTCGGGCAGCGGGAAGGGCGTGAACTTGGGATTCATGGCCCCGGATGAGCAGACGGCTGAGATCGAGCAGGGATTCGCCGCCATCGAGAACGCCATCGGAGGGGAGGCGAGCCACATCATCCGCACGCCGGGAGGCAACTACGGAGACGAGGTCATGCGCGCCATCGGGCCGAAGGTCTCGGCCGAGATCGGGTGGGACATCGACTCGCAAGACTGGCGACGCCCCGGCTCTGCCGCCATCGCCAACCAGATCAAAAGCGCCTGGCCCGGAGCCATCATCCTCATGCACGACGGCGGCGGCGACCGCTCGCAAACCGTCGAAGCACTCAAAGACGCCCTGCCCTACCTCAAGGAGCAAGGCTATCGCTTCGTCACCATCGACGAGCTCATGAGCTACCCACTCGCCTAGCGGACGAGCGCCGCAAACGGAGCCTTGCCCATCCGTCCACCTGAGCGCCGCCCATCCGATCACCGCACGTAAGTCCAGGGCGTAAGCACGCAGTCTCGCTCATCAAGCTCGGCCTCGGATACAACGCGACAGAAGCGAGGAAGACCGCATTCACCTTCGGTTCGCCATGCCGCGAATGCTCCAACGATGCGCGCAACAGCAGCTGACGGCAAACTGCGATACGTAACTCCCGAAGGCGCCACCCCCTCAAACACGCCCAATTCAAGAGCGTCGACAAACAGGATGCCATGCGTTTTCCCCGACTTGTCCAGAACCACAAGCGACGGCGACGGCCTTCCATCCGCGAACAGGCCACCCGGCAACGAGATGACAGCGCTCACCAAACCGCTATGGGCAAGTGCGCGGCGAAGCGCTTCCTCACGCCCGATGTCCGCATGCAAAACAGCATTGGTCACAAGGAGCACGGCCGCGCCCTCGTCCTCCATGCAAGCTAGCGTCTGCTGCACCCACGCGTAGTTCGCCTTGTTGCGCGGAGGCGTGCCGAGAATCCAGCGAGGATCCTCCTCGTTCACAACCCGGTCGGTCCACACGCCTTGATTCGGCGAAGGGAAGCATACGCAAAAACGCGCTCGGCGAGGAATCTCGGGGTCGGCCAAATCGCCGGTCGCGCCCACTACATCGAGCAAATCGGCCCCCGAAGCCCCCAACGCGTCGAGCAGCCCGTCGACCGCGGCAAGAGCATCGTCGGCATGATCGACGGGCTCCTTCACCTGACGGGGCTCTGGCAATGCAGGAGCCCTGAACAGAAACTCGACGTTGCGAGCCGACCCCATCCACGCTTCCTCCACGCGTCGGGCAGATTTCCCGCCCGCCTCGCCAGCTCTTTCGCATGCCGCAAGGGCCTCGACGAACAACGCCCTTACCGACGCTTCGGGCCAAGGCACGACCAGACCGCGCAGAGCGGACAGCTCCACGACACGGGCCGCGTTCGAGCCCTTCACAAGGCGTCTCGCATCAACCGCCGACAGCACCGCCTCCACATACGCCACGTCGCACGGATCGGGCAGCACCACGTGAAAAAGCTCAGACACCGAAAATCTCCCTGAAGCCCGCACGACGAACAACTTCCCCTCATGTGTGGAAACGGCACCGCACGCACCCACCAGCAACGCGTCTCCCTCGTACGCGTAATCGTCAACTCCCATCCGTTCGACACCGCGCACATACAGCGGGTAGGGACCTCGTCGCTCTTGACGTTCGCACGCCGTCAAATGCATCCGTCCCACATCCGTCACGATCGCGCACGAGCGCAGATGACGCAACGGCAAGCCGCGAGCGCATGCTTCCAGCGCCTGTTCGCACGCATGCCCAAATCCTTCTCCCGCATTCGCCTTGCTGCTCATATCCTCTCCTTCCGCAATCGGCGTCATCCCGGCAGTAAGCCGCCCTGAGAGCGCTATCCCGACGCTCGCCGCATCAGCCCCCGCCCTCGATCGCGTTCAGCACTTCGATGAGTTCACGGCGATTGTGAACGCTCATTTTTGCGTACAGATTCTTAAGATGGGTCTTCACCGTGTTCACCGACAAGGTGAGGATCTTCGCAATATCGGTGGAGTTGTATCCTGCGAGCAGCAACACGGCAACGTCGACCTCGCGATCGGTCAACTTGAACTGCTGGCGATACACCGGGTTCTTCCGCAGCTCTTCCTCCGTCACGTTTGCCACCGAAATGATCACACGGCGCTTCTCCGACTCTTCGGAGCCTCCCGAACCTGGCGCGCCCATCACCCCGCCGCTCTTCGCCATTTGGTGGAAGAACAGCCCCGAAGAAACGGCGGCCAGCGCAACCACGTACAGGATGATCACCGACACAATGAGGATGCCCACCGCATCCATACCGATAAACCGGGACACCGCATTGCATACCGTTCGACCGAGTTGAATGGAGAAATACATGACGCCACACACGACACCGCCCACAAGCAGCGGGTTGCTCAAAAACCCACGCACCGCCTTGAGCGCCGTCATGATCATGCACATGGACACGATGGCGAATGCGATGTTGTCGACAGCGTACAGAACCGTCTGAACCGACACCACCTGCACCGACGAAAGCACGCCGCATGTCGCCATGACCGCAAGCAAGGTCGAATACACGCCATAGAAATCGCTGCGCCGCCCCTGCACTTTACCCGTCGCCCAAAACACAACGGCGCCTCCGATGTAGCCTATTGAGAACAGCAATTGCACCGCCGCTTGAGGAAGAAACCCTTCAAGCGAAATCACACGCTGAGCCCCACACACAAATGCGATGCCCACAAGACACAGAAGAGAGCGACGCTCGAGAAATATCCACGAGCGGAGCCGAGTCCTGCCCCCATCCTCCAACGCATCGGCATCGCCGCCCAGAGCATCGCCGTCGGTCGAGGCTACCAAAGAGACCGCGCCCAAGCAAAAGTACACAAGCGCACAGGAGCCAGCCACGACGACCGAGAGTGCGCTGAACAGCATGACCGTATCGGGCATAAGCCCGATCATCAGCAGCATGAACCCCGAAAGCACCGTGCTCGCCACCATCGCACGCGTTACGTCGCCAGCGTCCAAACGAGCGTACACCATGAACCAGCACAGAAAGCATACGCCCTGCCCACCACCGAACAAAGCTCCCGCCGCACTCGAAAGGGCCGGAGACGACGCATCGCCCACCGCTTGGTACAGCGTGAGGGCGTATCCGCACACCAGCAAGGCAAGTGCCACGTGCGGCGCGATACGCTCTGCCAAACGTCGGCGAAAAAACGCAAGCGCCGCGATGAAGAACAGGCAACACACCTGTCCGATCTCGGCAGCGTGAGCATACGTCGAGAACGTCTGCATCACCTTGTCGCCGAAGAACAAAAGGTTCACCCGTCCGGTGAACAGCCCGAAGAACACCAGGAGCAGCGCGTATCCCCATATCACAGCTCCGAAACGCCTTGATCTGCTTTGCATACCACCCTCCCTGCATCGCCCTCGCGCGCATACCCCCACGCCATGCGGCAGAACGCGAAATCGGAAGCCGCATTGCAGACCTCCGATTTCGCCGAGACGAGGGGAATCCAGTATCCCACGCTTCGCAAGCGCACGCCCTGAGGGTCAGTTCCCCGTCAACTGTTTGCCCAGCACATAGGGAAACGTGATGCACGTCATCCCCAGGTTCTGCCCCGGCACACGGAAATTGTAAAACGTGCCGAACGTGTCGCCCATCATCGATCCTACGTTGTACAGCCCCTCAATGGGCTTGTTGGCCTCGTCAAGCACTTCGCAGTCGGGCGATGTGCGCAAACCTCCCAGCACACACAGGAACTGCGCGGGACCCAGTTGATTGTACTGACCGTAGAACGGGCCCTTCTCGATGGGAATGAGATACTCCTTGCACTTGTGATACTGGGTGTCGTTGCCAGCGGCCACGTCATCGTTGTAGCGGATGATGGTCGCTTTCGCCGCCTCAACGTCGATACCACCCTGCTCGGCAAGCGCCTGCAGCACCTCATCGATGGTCTCGCCCTTAACATAGGTTTTCTCCTCGACACCCGCTTCGAATTCGGCGGCTTTCTCATCAGCCGTCACTGGCGTGATGCCCAAGTTGTCCATGTTGTTGCCCAAGGCCTCCCATGTATCGAACCGATACGCGAAGTCCGAATCCCACACTGCGAACACTTTCTTCTCGGTCTGGCCGCTGACGGCGTAGCCCGCGTACACAGAGGAAGTGTCCTCGTTGATAAAGCGCTCGCCTTCCACGTTGAGCAGGATGCCAGGATGGTTCTGATCCGAGCACGGGGCCGGAAAACCGTACCACCCGATCATCGGCGCGCTGGGCGTGGTATTCTGCCAAGCGGCTCCCACCCACAGGCCCATCTTCTGCCCATCACCGGGCATGAGGCCGCCGAACTGGAACTCGGCATCGTAGTCGCCCGCACCGTCGGCCACGTAGTCGGCGAAAGCGCTGCAGTATTTGGCCATCATATCGGGATTGCCCGAGAAATCGCCCGTGGCCATGATGATGCCCTTGGCCCCCTCGTACTTGACGTAATCCCCATCGGCATTCGTGGCCACCACGGCACTGACCCGACCCGTGTTGTCGTTCTCTCGGATGAGGTACTCTGCCTTGGTGTTGTACGTGATCGACCCACCGTTGTCGAGAATGTACTGCTCAAGCGTGGCCGTAAGCAGCGGCTCGCCATCGTTGGCGCTGTTCTGGATCTCGGGGCCATAGAAGTTGTGCGCACCGCCAGGGATAGAGAATGTTCCATTCGGGTCTTTGAAAGGAAGCTCGAGCGTTGTGGTGTAGCCTGCCTTATCCATGATGTCGGTAATCCAGTCCATGGCCTCGCCTGACTGGTTGATCCACTTCCACCACTTACGCGAGTCCATGCGATAACCTTGACGCGCGATTTCGTTGTTGAAGTGGGCAGCTACCGTGTCAGGCGTGTAGTCCAGGCCGAGCCGCTTTTGCGTTTTCGTCCCCACGGCATGGTTCGATCCACCGCGACTCACGGCCTTCGTGCCCGCCGAGAACAACGTGCAGCTGCCACCGTGCCCCAGAATGGAGGCTGCGGCCACCAAGCCCGACACCCCGGAACCGATGACGATGAAGTCGTCGGCGATGGTTTGCGTGATCTGGCTTTCGTCCACCGGCTCGGGAGGCACTTCAAAACTCCAGGTAAGCTTTTCATACGCGTCTGCGGTCATAGGCGCGGCCCCATCGCTGCCCGAGCCGGCCGCGTCCGACGCGCTCTGCGGTGCGCACCCCGAGAGCATCGCTCCCGACGCCACCCCCGCTCCCGCCATGAGCGCCCCTTTCAGAAAACTCCTGCGATTGAACGTTGCAGCTCCCATCGTTCCTCCTTGCGTCACGCGGCTTTGCCAAATCGCCGCCGATTCGGCCCTTGTTCAAGGGCCCCTACAATCGTCAGTGTACGAGGAGGTCGATGCTCGCCCTCACACCAGATGGGTGAACTTGGAATTTCGCGCCGCCCTCTTGCGGCGCGCAGGACGTTTCGGTATACTGCGTATTCGCTTCGTTTTGAAGCCGTACGCCAACGTGGCTCAGCTGGTAGAGCAACGCACTCGTAATGCGTAGGTCAGCGGTTCGAATCCGCTCGTTGGCTCCAGAGAACATGCAGGCCAGGTGATGACGATCACCTGGCCTGTTTCTTTCTTGGCTTCGGCCCCTATTGTTTCACGTGAAACATCTGAGTTGCGGGCGAGCGTCCTTCGCGACCCTCTTGTACCAACGTGCAACAATTGGGTTACGCTTGTTACACGTTGGCACCTGCGAATTGCCCCTCCACCCCCCTCCACCCCCCGTCTCTTATATACATCTGCCTCTCCCGAC
>NZ_PPEL01000111.1 GCF_002899695.1 Rubneribacter badeniensis | reverse complement strand
TGGTACCGGGAGGGGAGGCTGAAGGCGTTCGACGAGGGAGGGCGCAAGGTGTACGATACGATAGCCGGCCGCAGGAGGCGGCTGGGGCTGGCCGCCTAGGCCGTCCGGAAAAACGTCCGCACCCCCGTATCGCTGGTTTTCGATTCGCTAAACGGCTTATTTTAGCTCTTACGGTAAAATATCATAGAAAAGTTGAAAAATCATTACTGTTACGGAACTTGCATGGCGTCTCAAAGTGCGCGTGCGCCGATGCGGGGGTTTGCGGCGACCTTTTTGTCCCCTTTCTCTCGCTCCTCGCCTGTGCGTTCGGATCGTCTTGCAAATCGGCCGAAGCCCTTTCGGCGTACGGCGTTTTCGGCGTTTCGCATCGTATCGGGTTGGGAAGGTTTCGCTCCTGCTATAATCGGCATGCCGTTCGCGCAAAGCGAGGATGCGGGCGCGCAAAGAGCGCAGATGGCGAGGGGTGCGCTCGGCTTTGGCTTGCGCATCGCACGCAGAGCCGGAGCGCGCGAAGCCGAAGCGCGCGCAGAGAGTTGGAGCGCGCGCAGAGCGCCGGAGCGTGTGTAGGGCCGGGGCGCGCGGAGCCGGAGCGCGTACGGGGCCAGGAGATGCGGCCGAGCGGGGCGCGGAAGGCGAAGCCGGGCGACGGCGGTCGGTCGGGCGTCGCGCCGTCGGGACGGCTGGGCGGCGGAAGGGCCGGACGACGGGGCTGCCGCGCTGCCGAGAAAGTCGGGCGCAAGAAGACCGGACGGCGAGATGGAAAGGGTCGCATGGACGTAACGGGGCTCATCGACGCGCTGTTCGCGCATGACGTGCAGGGCCAAGCGCTCTCCGTACCGTGGAGCATCGATTACTTCTCGGTGGTCGTGGGCGCGCTTACCGGCGCGCTGTTCGCGTGCGACCGCAAGCTCGACATCATCGGCACGGTGGTGCTCGGGCTGCTCACGGGCTATGGAGGCGGCATCATCCGCGACATGCTGCTGCAGGATCGCGGCGTGTACTTCACCTCGCACCCCGATCTCATCGTCATCTGCATCGCCATCTGCGTGTTCGTGTTCTACTTCCGCGGTCTGTTCCGGCATCTGGACGCCACGGTGTTCTTCGCCGACGCGCTGTCGGTGGGGCTGTTCGCGCTCGCGGGGGCCAGCAAGGCGTTCGCGTGCGGCGAGGGCTTCGTGCTGTCGGTGATCCTCGGCGGCATCACCGCGGTGGGCGGCGGCGCGATCCGCGACATCTGCGTGGGCGAGACGCCCGGCATCTTCCAGCAGTCGAACTTCTACGCGGTGGCCGGCCTCGGCGGCTCGTTTGCGTTCGTGGCGCTGGCCTATGCGGGCTGCCCGCTGCCCATCGCGGGCGTGGCGTGCGTGTTCGCGGTCACGTTTTTGCGCTACTGGAGCGTGTACTTCGATTGGAAGACGGCGAGCGAGGCCGACCTTACGCCGCACGTGGCGCGCGGCGTGGGCAAGGTCCTTCGCGTCGCGGAGGGCGTGTTCTTGCACGGCGGCGACGCGACGGCGCGTCAAAGGCGCTTGCCGCGGCTGCTCAGGCGGCATGCGACGAGCGGGCGGGCGCGGGGAGAGGGCCGCGCGCGTGATCGCGCCGATGCTGCCCTCGAGAGTGAAGGCTTTGATGCCTGTTCGCGCGCCGATGGCGCCGCCGCCCGTTCTGGCGCTGGTTCTCCCGATGCCTCGCGCGCATGCGGCGATCGCGTCCGCGAGGAGGTCGTCCGGGACGATGGAGACGCAGACGTGGACTCTGCCTCCTGCAGGGATAGTTCCCGCGACTGACGGACCGTCTCAAGGGCGCGCGCCCTTTCCGGCACGTGGCGAAACGCTGGAAACTCGCCGTCGCGTGCACGGCCCGCTGCGGCGTCTGCCATAATGTCTGCGACAACGAACGTGCCGTGCGACGCCCTGCCCGGGTTCACGCAGGAGGGGAAGAAGGATCGGATATGGCTGACATCATCGAGGGCAAGCGCCCCGTCGTCGAGGCGCTGCGCACCGGCGTGCCCATGAAGTGCTTGCTTCTGGGCGACT
Organism: Rubneribacter badeniensis; assembly: GCF_002899695.1. GTDB lineage: Bacteria > Actinomycetota > Coriobacteriia > Coriobacteriales > Eggerthellaceae > Rubneribacter > Rubneribacter badeniensis. The sequence continues at coordinate 5,596 of NZ_PPEL01000111.1, read as the reverse complement.
ACGTGAAGAAAGACGGCCTGGTGGAGGACATCCTGCGCAAGGCGAAGCGGGCCGACGTGCCCGTGAAGCTGGTGCCGCGCCGCACGCTCGACGAGCGCTCCGAGCGGGGAAGCCACCAGGGCGTGCTCGCGCAGGCCAAGCCGTTCGGCTACGTGGGCATCGGCGAGATCGTGGACGCCGCCGCCCGCCTCACCGCCGAACGCGACGGGCGCGCGCTCGTCGTCATCCTCGACCACATCACCGACGCCGGCAACTTCGGGGCCATCGCCCGCAGCGCCGAGACGGTGGGCGCGTGCGGCCTCGTCATCCCCAACAAGCGCAGCGCCCGCGTGGAGGCGTCCACCTACAAAAGCTCGGCGGGCGCGATCACGCACCTTCCCGTGGCGCAGGTGTCGAACCTCGTGCAGACGATGATGCGCCTCAAGGAGGAGGGCTTCTGGATCGCCGGGGCCACCGAGCATGCGAGCGACGTCATCTGGGACGTGAACCTCAAGGGCAAGATCGCGCTCGTCATGGGCAACGAGCAGGAGGGTCTGTCGCGCTTGGTCATGGAGCACTGCGACCTTCTGGCGAAGCTGCCCGTCGAAGGCGAGGTCGCCTCGCTCAACGTCGCTCAGGCCGCCACTGCCTGCATGTACGAATGGCTGCGTCAGAACAGGTAGGCCGGCCGTCCGGCCGAGCGGCGGCGCGTGTTGGCGCTGCGGGGCATCGCGGCGCGCCGTCGCGCCGTCCTTTCGATGGGCGGCATGCGCGACATGCGTTTGGGCGCGAGACGCGACGGTTCGCATCCTGGCGCTTCGCGTCGGTTCCCTCGGGTCGGTGAGGCGAGCGACCATGGCAAGGCAGCGCAAGAAGCTCCTCCTCGTTGACGGGTACAACGTGCTGCGCTCGGGCAGCCGCTACCGCGTCGCGCCCGAGGAGGACTACACCGACGACACCTTCAACGCCGCGCGCGAAATGCTGGTGAACGACGTGGCGAGCTACGCGGGCCGCGAGTGGCGCGCCGTCATCGTGTTCGACGGCGCGCGAAACGAGTTCTCCACCGGCGAGGCCGCGTGCGTCGGAGGCGTGCGCATCGTGTTCTCCCCGGCGGGCCAGTCGGCCGACAAGGTGATCGAGAAGCTCGCGCACGACGCGCGCGAGCGTCAGGTGGAGACGCTTGTGGTCACGAGCGACGCCACCATCCAGGACACGGTGTTCGGCGGCGGGGTGGACCGCATGAGCGCCGACGGTTTCAGCCGCGAGATGGCCAGCTACGACGAGGAGGCCCGCCTCGACGAGACGCCGAAGGTGGCCGAGAAGCGCACCGTGGCCAGCCGCATCGACCCCGAGACGCTGGCCAAGCTCAAGGCCCTGCGCGACGGCCGCTAGGAGCGCGCCGGCGGGCGAGCGTCGGTTGGCTTTTCCACGTATTTTCTCGAACGCCCTTTTCCTTCCGGATGCAGGCTTCCCTGCTCGACGAGCTCGGCAAGCCCTCTTTGAGCCGTCCTTCTTGCGATCCCCCTCGATTCGAGATCCGAGACACCCACCCATCCCTTTTCCGCAACGATCTCCATCGTCAGCGCGGCGACATCGGCGAGTTGCGTCGGGCGCGTTTCGGGCAACTCCCTTTTTCTGATGGGCACCGTCGTTCTGAACACGCTGCCCTCTTCGAGCGCCGGCGCTCCTCCGGCGTAGATGGGGGCGTACTTGTGCAGGTTACGGGTGCCCGACCCCAGCTCTTCGGCAAGGCCTATCTGGTTGAAGAACGAGGCGATCAGCGGGTTTTTCGGCACGGGGTTGAACTCGGACAGCACGATGGGCCCTCTGAATATCGCACGGCTTGCGTTCTCGGCTCGCAAGTCGTTGCCGTCGATGACGAGTCTGGCGGGAAGAGGGCTTGAGAACTCGCGGTGGACGAGGGTGTTGGAGACCACTTCGCGAACGATGATGTCGCGGGGGCTGACGGCTACAGTGCCTTCCAGGTGGAACCGGTCGGGCAGATGCTTCGCGCAGAAGTCAAAGAGGAGATCGTAGGCTTCGATGAGGTTTTCGCGGACGGTGATGCGATCGTCGTATCGATCCTTGTCGTCGATCTGCAGCAGCGCGTCTGTCTTGTACGCCGGACAGAGAGAGCGAATGACGTCGGTCTTTCCCAGAAGCAACACGGCGGCCAGGTTGAAGCCTCGCTCGTTTGTCGCGTAGTTCTTGCCGAGCAGCCCCGCCGACCGCAGAAGCTCCTCGTCGGTCATCTTCTGCCAAGGGTGGTCGCGTCGCTTTCCCAAGGCCATCGCGCGGATGGCCGGCAGCATGTCCAGGCGAAGATCGGAGGCTTCGACGTAAGGGAGCACGCGCTGCTCGGTGTAGACGCCTTGCTTTCGGAGGCACAGCTCGGTTAGCTGCGACTCGGTTCTGACCACGATGTCGGCATCCTCAATGCGCTCGTACACCTTTTTCTTATAGCTATGGATCGAGGGACTTGAAGGCACCCATATCCGGATGATGTTCGCCCCTTCGAAATCGATGTCCTCGAACTCCAAGATGACGGGAGGTTCGAACACGTTGGCGTTGTTGACGACGTTGACAATGTTGCGCTTGATGGCGGCCGCCTTTTCGTGCGGAATGCCGACCACGCCCCCGTCGTCTTCGACGCCGAGGAAGATGCTGCCGCCGAATCCGTTCGCGAACGAACAGATGGTTTCGAACGTGTCGGCACCCGGCGCGTTTCCGCACCGCTTGAACTCGATGGAGGGCGTCTCGCCCAATGAGAGGTGGCTCGTCAGCTCCGTGGTGTCCATGGCCTCCCTTCCTGCGCGTGTCCTCTATTATACATTCTTATTGGCGCGATTTGGCGCGATTTGGCGCGATTTGGCGCGATTTGGCGCGATTTGGAGCAGCCGTTACCCGTTCGCGTTTTCCTGGCGCGGTGCTATAATGTCCAATGATTTGCTACATTGCGACAATGGGGATGGTTTCGCGCTCGCGCGTTCGCGCGCGGGGCGGTGGCAAAGCGGGGGCGCATGTTCGATCTGCTCGTCATAGGGTACCTGTTTCTGGGAGGCGCGGGAGGCGGCGCGTGCGCGGTGCTCTCTGCGCTCGAGGTCGCGCGCGTTGTCGCGCCAGGGCGTATGGAGTTCCCCGACGACCTGTTCGCCCGCGCCTGGCCTGTCTGCACGGTGGCGCTGGTCACGGGCATCGTGTGCATCGCCGCCGACCTTGGCCGTCCCGACCGGCTGTTCGTGCTGTTGTCCTCGCCGCGTCCCACGCCGCTTTCGGCGGGGGCGTACGCGCTTGCCGCAGCGACGGCGTGCGCGGCGACGTTCTCGGCGTTCTCCCTGCTCGACAACGTGCGCGCGTCTCGCGCGGTTCGCCTCGCGCTTTCGGCTGCGACGCTCGTTGCGGGCCTTGTCACCGTCACCTACACCGGCGTGCTCCTCCAGGGGCTTGCGTCGGTGCTCTTCTGGCGCACACCGCTTCTCCCTGCCACATTCGCGCTCTCGTCGCTGTCGTGCGGGGTGGCGGTCGTGCTCCTGGCGGCGGCGTTCGTGGAGACGCGCCGTCCGAACGGGCGGCTGATCGCCCTGCTCGCGCGCATCGACGGCGCGCTCATCGTGCTCGAGGCGGCATGCCTTGCGGCCTATGTGGGGTGGGGCCTTGCGGGCGAGGGGACGCGTCCCGCGGCAGAGGCCCTCGTCTCGGGCGGGCTCGCGCCTGCGTTCTGGGGCGGCGTCGTGGCGGCGGGGCAGGCGGTTCCCTTCGCCATGGAGCGCTTGCTCACGCACAATAACCACCATTCGCAGCTGCTTTGGATCGCCGGCTTCGTGCTGGCGGGCGGCTGCGCGCTGCGGTTCTGCCTCGTGCAGGCGGGATTGTACGATGTGACGCAGGTTCCGGGCGCCCTGTTCGGGCTCTCGATGGGATAGGAAAGGACGGCGCACATGGCACGACGATCGAAAGAGCGCATCATGAAGGACGCGCCGTACGACATGCGCGACAAGGACGCCGAAATGCTCGCCGCCACCTCCTACGTGCCGCGCAAGTCGTCGCGCAACGGGGCGCTCATCTTCAACCTGGCCGTGTTCGCGCTGTCGTGCGCCGTTGTGCTGGGGGCGGGCGTGGCGCTCACCGGCCGCATCGGCGTGGAGACGGTGGCCCTCATGCTGATCGTAGCGCTGCTCGCGGTGTCGTCCGTGCACATCGCGCTGTCATGGGAGAAGGTGGTGGTGCTGCGCTTCGGCAACCTGAACCGCGTCGTGGGGCCGGGGCTGTACCTCACCGTCCCCATCATCGAGCACGGCACCATCCGCGTGGACCAGCGCGTCATCGCCACGCCGTTTTTCGCCGAGAAGACGCTCACGGCCGACCTCGTGCCCGTCACGGTGGACGCGGTGCTGTTCTGGGTGGTGTGGGATGCCGAGAAGGCGTGCACCGAGGTGGAGGACTACTATGCGGCCGTGTCGTTTCTCGCGCAGACGGCGCTGCGCGAGGCCGTGGGCCGCTCGACCGTGGCCGAGGTGGCGCTGCGCCGCGACCAGTTGGACGTGGAGATCAAGGAGGACATCGAGAAGGAGGCCGCCGGCTGGGGCGTCGACGTCATATCCGTGAAGGTGCGCGACATACGCATACCCGACGAGCTGCAAGAGGCGATGTCGCTCGAGGCCCAGGCCGACCGCGAGAAGAACGCCCGCATGACCGTGGCCGGCGTGGAGGTCGAGCTGGCCGAGATGTTGGCCGAGGCCGCGCGCGTCTACGGCGATCCGGACGCGGCGCTCAAGCTGCGCACGATGCTCATGCAGTACGATGCCGTGAAGAAATCGAAGGGCACTGTGGTCACCGTGCCGAGCGCGCTGTCCGACGGATTCGCGGATAGTGGTATGATGAACGATAACCGCACTCCTGAGAGAAAGACGCCATGAACCAGCTAGCCTCCTTCGAGATCGACTACGCCAGCGGCCTGCCCGTCTGGATCCAGGTGAAGAACCGTATCGCCTACCTCATCGGGGCGGGGGAGTACGCTCCGGGCGACCAGCTGCCCACCGTGCGCGCACTGGCCGTGAGCCTGGACATCAGCTACAACACCGTGAACCGCGCCTACATGGACCTCGAGCGCGAAGGCTACATCGTCACGCGCAAGGGACGAGGCACGTTCGTGGTCGAGCGCCGCGAGGTCGGCGCCGCGCGCGCCACCGACAACGCCATCGAGCTTTTGGCAGACGACCTCATCCGCACCTGCTCGCACGCCGGCATGGCCGACGACGACATCGTCGCGCTCGTGGAGGCCCGCCTCGCCCATCGCGCGCTGGGGTAGGGCCGCATCGGGGAATGGGTCGCATGCGTGGCGCAAGGCCGTGCGGGGCAGGGAGCGCGCGTCGCACGCGCGGACGGGCGGGAGGCCCCAATCGCGTTCCGGTGACTGCGAGAATCTTCGTGCTTGCTACGTTTCGATGGTTTCGGTAATGAAATCAGAGTAATTTTTCGATAGTTTACCGAATCGGGGGTGCGGACGTTTTTCCGGACGGCCTAGGCGGCCAGCCCCAGCCGCCTCCTGCGGCCGGCTATCGTATCGTACACCTTGCGCCCTCCCTCGTCGAACGCCTTCAGCCTCCCCTCCCGGTAC
>NZ_PPEL01000110.1 GCF_002899695.1 Rubneribacter badeniensis | reverse complement strand
AGGGCGGGTTGCAGGGCGGGTCGGGTCGCGGGCTGCGGGCAGGTTGGCGAACGGGGACGTGTGTGGCAGATCGACCCGGCCTATGCCAGCAGCAGTTCGGTAAAGACGCGTCGATTCCACTGTCAAACCAGGATTGACACGAACCCGCGTTCGCCGAATCGTCCCTCGAAGCCCCCGATCGGGTGCCTCAGGGGGGCTTCCCGCTTGCCGGCTGGAGCCTCCGAAGCGATGGCGAAGCCTTGCACGACGAGCCGACCTGGCCCATGCCAATCCTGGTTTAATAGCGGAGCGTCGATGCGGTAGCACAAAATGACGGTTAAGAACGATTTTCCGATCAGATCGAATTTCGCGACCTGGCATTTCTCCAAAAACGCTCCTGCAGAGAGCAGAAAAATCGTTCTTAACCGTGATTTTGTGCTAGATGTCTCCCCGGCTGTTGTAAGGTCAGGATTGACGAAGACGGCAGATTTGCGTTGTGCGATCTCGATTCTCATGGCGTGGCTGGGTTCCGCTGTCGTTGTAGAGAGGGCTGGGCATACCAGAGCGCTGTCGCAGTGCCTTATGCGTTGCGGCGGCAATCTTCGATCGATCATTTGCCTTTCAGCAGCGTTTGGTGCAGCGCGAGGTTTGCTCGCGTGAACTGCGGATCGCGGTAGCGAAGCTGTTTGCCGAGGCGGCCGGCGATCGTGCGCGCGATCGCATTGAGTGCGCCCCCATCGCCAATCTGCCACTTCGTCACCGTTATCACGGTGAATCCCATCGATGTGAGGGCGTTTCTTCGCATGGCGTCCTTCGCGATGCGCGTTTCCTCCGCATGCTCTTTGCCGTCGTATTCCACATCGAGCATGGCGCGGGGCCATAAAAGGTCGCACACCACGTACCTTCTGCCCGCGATGCGTCGTGCGCGTTCGCTCAGGTCGACACGTTCGTTGAGCAGCGGCGCCTCGATGCCGTAGCCTCCCATAGCGTATGGTAGGTGCAGTATCATGGCCAGCGCCGTCTCTCGTGGCGATGCCGACCCGTTCAGCGCGTAGCGCAACGCGCGGAGCGCCTTTTTGCGTCCGTGCACCGGGCCGAGGGATTCGACGTACGTGCGAAGCTTTTCAACAGAGGTGAGGGGAGCGCATTCGCGCAAATGATCGGTTGAGGTGTCGTAGGTTCCGCACCATTCAAATCCGAGTTCGATGAGGCGCGGAAGGTCGAGCATCGTTGCCATCTGCACGAAGCACAGTTCGGGCGAGCAGACGGAAAACCCGTTGCAGGTGTCGAGGATGGAGCCGGAAGGAAGCTCGTTTCCCTCGATATGGCTGATCACCTCTTTCGATGTCCTGCGCTTGTGGCTTTCTGCCACAAGCACGTGCAAAGGGCGTTTCAGCCACCAGCAACCGGGCTGCGCGAGCGTTCCTTTCAAGGGCGGCGCGACGAGCAGCGGCCGTGCGTCTTGGACAGCACGGAAGCTTCGCGAGCCGAAGCGCACCGAACGCCAGTATTCGAGTGCGGATGTATGACAGAGAACCGGTTCCATGCGTCCATGATAAAGCAACGTTGGGAAGGCGGCTGCACAAAATCACGGTTAAGAACGATTTTCTTGGGGTGCGGGAAAGAGCCACCTGGGGTTTCTCCAATCGATAGCGTTTTCGGAAGTGATAAATCGTTCTTAACCGTGATTTTGTGCTATGCCGTTGGTCGGTCTATGTTAAACCAAGATTGATATGGGCCCGGTTGGCCCCGCCGCGCGCGGACCGCCCAGGCGCCTCGGAAGCCCCCGATCCGTCAGGCGGGGGCCTTGCGGGGCGCCCGGCCAGAGGGGCCCGGCTCGGAGCTGGAAGAACATGGGTTCGTGCCAATCTTGGCTTAACAGAGACTTTTCCGGCTCTATGTTTAACCAGGATTGACATAGACCGGGTTGGCCCGGCGGGCGAGGCCCCGCCGGCGCCGCAGGAGCCCCCCCGTCCGTCGGGCGGGGGGGGGGCTTCCGAAACCCCGGCCAGAGCAAACCCGGCTCAAGGATTAGCAAGCATGAGTTCGTATCAATTTTGGTTTGACATAGCCATTGGTTGCCTTTCTGCGAAACCAGGATTGAGATAGGCCGGGTTGGCCCGCCGAGTAAGGCCCCGCCAGTGTTGCTTGTCGCCAAGCCGCTGCTGATATGTGCATGTCGGAGGGCGCATGTTCTCTTGCGGGGTTCGCATGCGAGCGGCGCGTGCTCTCGCGATCTGCGCGCGGTCAGCGAGTGCGCTTTCGCGACTAGCGCTCGGCCGGCGCGTGCGCATCGGCTGCGACCGTGCGCGAGCTAGTGCGTGCGCACATCGGCCGTGATCGACGCGCGCATCCAGCCACGCGCGCTCTCGCGACCGACGCGCATCCAGCTAAGCACGCGCTCGCGATCCACCCGCATTCAGCGCGCATGCAAGCCATAGCCGACGCGCGTGTCCAGCACGCGCGCAAGCCGTGGCCAACCCTCGGCGGCCAACCCTCGGCGGTCGAGGGCTGGCCACGACCGCGCCTCGGCTTATTCGCGCGCAGCCCTTCCTTCGGCTTTGGCCAGCTCGTCGCGGGCGGCGCGATAGCGCAGATAGCCTTCCGAAACCCTCTCTTTGCTGGCGAGCGTCATGACGGCCAGCACCGCGATGGTGAATCCGCATGCGGGCCATAGCGGCTCGACGCCCCAGGGATTCCCCGCGAAATGCCAGATCGCCGCGATGGCGCCGCCGCCGAGCATCGACCAGAACGCCGCCGCGCTGCTCACGCGCGGCCACACCATGGCAACCAGAAGCACGATGCCCACCACCGACCGAATCTGGAACGCGGCGTAGAGCTGCCCCAGAATGGACGAGGCGTTCAATCCGAGCCACGTGGACGCGATGCCCAGCACCACCACCATGACCCGCGAAAACGCGAGGCGTTGGCGGTCGGTGCTGCGCGGTCGCACGACCGCGTAGAAATCCTGCGTGAGCGTGTTCGACACGAACAGCAGTGCCGCAGGAGCGGACGACCAGATGGCAGCCGCGATGGCCATGGACACCACGCCCGCCACGGCGGGCCCTTGGGCGTTCGACATGGCGAACAGGATGGAGTTCGGCTCGGCGTCGGGCATGACCAGCACGCCGCACATGCCGATGATGGCCGGCAGCGTGGCGAAGGGGATGACGATGGCCGCGGCGCCCCACGCACCGATGCTCATGTCGCGCGCCGACCGGGCCGAGATGGTGGCCGTCACCATGGTCGCCGCGGCGAGGAAGCTGATGCCGATGCCGATGGCGTTCGCCAATGATGACCATACGTCGGGCTGGAACAGGTCGAAGTAGCTGGCGGGCAGCTGTTCTCTCAGCGCCGAGAGCCCTCCCGCCATGTCCAGGCTGCCGCTCGTGGCCGCGATAAGGCCCGCGTACATGACCACCATGTGCACGATGTTCATGACGGCCAGGCCCTTCATTCCCCCGAGAAGGGTGACCAGGATGAACAGTGCGGACACGATCCAAGCCAGAAGCGTGGAGTCAAGGCCGGTCATCGGCGCGATGAGCGCCGCTGCGCTGACGGGCTGCGAGGAGTACAAAAAGCAGTACGTCACCACCACGATGACGAGCATCACGGCTCGGCAGCGGTCGTCGAACATGAACTTGAAGGCCTCGGGCACCGACAGGATGTCGTAGGTGCGGTGCATGGCGCGGTAGAACCGCGCTGCGAACACGATGAACGCGATCATGCCGATGGACATGCCCCAGTTCACCCATACGGCTGACAAGCCGGTGGTGAACCCGGTGGCCGCTTTGCCGATGGTGGCTGCGCCGGCCATCATCTCGGCGAACAGCAGCGGGATGATCATGAACCACGCCAGATTGCCCTGGGCGGTGAGGAATTGCCGCGACGAGGAGGACCCTCGCGCGGCCACGATGACGCTGATCGCCACGGTGATCACGATGTAGGCGATGAGCATCGCGAAGGGAAGGTTCATGGAGGTTCCTTTCGGAGGAGCCCGCCGCCCTCGTCGTTTGCGCGTTTGGCGGCGAGTCTGCGTCGTCGAACGCCATTCGGCGATGGGAGGCGTCGCCGAACGCGCCCGACGACGCCTCCCTCAAGCGGGGCGCGCTAGCACAGCCCCATGGCCATCCACAGCGGGATGCTGCCCATCATCGCCACGACGGAGATGATGGCGTACGCGTAAGCGGACTTCTTGAACTCCTTGATGGTGACGTACTCGTTGCCGGCAACGCCCAGCGCGCCCAGCACGAACGGGTTCATGAAGCCGTTGAACCAGATGTTGCCTCCGATGTACTCCACGAAGCCGAAGATGAACAGCGAGATTCCCGCATCGGGCAGAAGCGGCCCGAAAATGGAGTACAGGATGACGATGCACACGCCCTGCGCCGGAATGAACGCGCGCAGGATCCACGTGAGCACGAGCAGCACGGGCACGAAGATCCACACGCTGCTGACCACCGGGCTGACGACGGGGCCCAAAAGTCCGGCCAGCCACGTGCTCACGCCCGTGGTGCTCATGAACCCGGCGATGCCGATGAGCGCGCCGATGAACATGACGAGGCCCCAGGGGATGCGGGTTTGGAAATCCTTCGGCGTGAGGATGCCGAAGGCCGACATCACCACCGCGCCCAAAAGCGCCACCATGCCCGCATCGAAGATGTTGGATATCCACAGCGCCAGACAGGCCACCACCACGACGAGCGCGACCCACTCCTCCTTCTTCATCTTGCCAAGGGCCTGGTACTTGTCGATGAAGTAGTTCTCGGGCAGGTCGAGCTTCTCCTTCGGACGGCAGTACGTCATGCAGAAGATGTAGGTGCCCACGAGCAGCAGGATGAGCCACACCCACGTGAGCGAGAGGTAGCCCACCCACGAGAACGACAGCCCCACCACGCCCAGCATGAACGCCACGTTCGCGCTGCCCGTCAGAAACGCGTGCGATCCGATATAGGGCGGCATGAACACCGCCGTCAAAAGGCCGAGCGCCGGCTTGCTGCGCTTATCGTAGCCAACTTGCTTGGTCATCTCCGTTGCCATGGGGGCCAACAGGTTGGTCTTGGCGTTGTTCGACGGGATGAGCGGGCTCACCACCAGGCCCGCGGTCATGAGCGAGAGCACTTGGCCGCGGTAGTTCTTCGGAAAGATGGTGAGCATCTTCAGCGCCAGACGCGTGAGCAGCCCCGAGTTCTCGATGCCGGTGGCGAAGGCGAACACGGCGATCATCAGCCACACGATGCTGCCGCCGAAGGCCGAGAACACCTCGGTGAGGCTGCCCACCTGGAAGGCCACCATCAGCGCCATGGCTCCCAGGCAGGTTGCCCACGAGGGGAGGGCGTTCGCGATGAGCATGATGAGCATGCCCACGAAGATGCCCAGGTAGGTCATACTCGTGACGGTGAGGCCTTCAAACGGCGGGATGTTCGCGATGATGGCTCCCACCACGATGGAGACGACGAGCATGATGATGCTCTTCTTGTTGAACTCTTTCATAGATTCCCCTTTTCATCAGGGAGACGGGATGCCTCCCGACGTGCAACCCCATGTCTTGTTCCGAACCGTGCCCCGCTCCGAAGAGGCCGCCGCCCTTGGGCCTTTGCGAGATCTTCGGGCTTCGCGGCGGCTTTGGGCCCCGGACGCCCTCGGACTTCGCGGCGCCCTTGGGCCTCGTAGCGCCTCGGGCTGTGCGACACCTTTGGGCTCGGGCGTCCTTTCCGGCGTTTTGAGGCTTGTGGCATCCTCGGGCCTCTGGCCGGGTGTTTCCTATGCCCTTCCCCTCGGCGCCCTCGGGCTTTGGCGGCACCGTGGCCCTCGCAGTACCCCTCGGTTTCTGGCTTCGGCATCCTGTCCGATGCCCGAGGTCCCCGATGCCTCCAACGCCCCGGCGTTCTTCGGCGCTTACCGGGCGGTTTCCTTCGCCTGTTTCTTGCGGGCGCGCAGCGCGGCGGGGATCTTCTTGGCGAAGGCGATGATGGCCTTCTTGTTGGCCATGACGACGGGCCAGCCGTTGGCGATGGCCTCGGGGGTGAGCAGCACGTTCATGCGCATGCTGTCGAGCGCCTTCGCGTCGAGGATGAGCTTGCCGTCCTCGTACTCCATCTTGAAGATCTCCACCATGGGGCTGCCGTCTTCGGTCAGCATCATGAGGGACGGCTGCTTCGGTGGTTTAGGCATGGGGATCACGCTCCTTGAGAGGCGGCCGAGCGGGGCCGGCCGCCTCTGCGTATCGGGTTGGTTGGACGGGGTTACTTCTTCAGGACGTCGCGGAAGTCCACGCCGTAGTCCTCGAGGATCTTGAGGGCGCCGGGCCGCGCGCCGGCGGCGATGCCGCCGCCCGGATGTCCGCAGCATCCGACGAAGTACAGGTTGTCGATGGCGCCGTGGTAGTCGTGGCCCTTGCCGGGGAAGGGGCGCATGTCGTACATCTGGCTGGGCTGCAAGCCGATCATGCCCAGGTCGCCTTCCTTCATGGCCGGGTTCCACTGCTCGTACTCGACGGGCGTGAGGCCCCACTTGCCTACGATGTCGTCGTCGGTGATGTTCGTCGTCTGGGCCTTGAAGAACTCCCAGACCTCCTGCTTGAGCTCGTCGCCGTGCTTCTCCCAGTTCTTCTCGTCGCCCCACAGGCGGTAGGGGGCGTAGGAGTACAGGTTGACCACGCTGTGGCCCTCGGGGCAGCGCGACGGATCCCACAGAGACGGGATGGTGACGAGCGGCAGACGCGGGTTGAACTCGCCCAGGCGGTAGCTGCTGAACGTCTCGAGGTATTCCTTCTCCTCAGGGGCGAACTCGATGCAGTAGGCGTCGAGCACTTCGGGGCCGGCCTTGAACTCGGGGATTTTCTTGAGCGCGAAGGACTGGTTGAGCGCGGCGAAGTCGGCCTGCTTGAGCCGGCGCACGTAGCGCGCCTCGTCGGCGGGCGCGTTGTCGCCCAGCATCTCGTAGACGTCCTTGATGTTGATGGTGCTGATGACGGCGTTGTTGGCAAGGTACTCCTCGCCGTTTTTCGTGCGGACGCCCTTGATCTCGCCGCCCTGCACGGTGACGCCGTCCACCCACGCGTTGGTGAACAGGTCGGCGCCGTTGTCCTTGCAGCAGGCCATAAGGGCTTCGACGAACTTCTGGCTGCCGCCCATGGGGAACGGCGGGGCGTAGGTGGGCTTGTGCACGCGGCCCGTGAAGTACAAAAGCGTGGCGGTGCCGATGGCGCGCGGGTCGATCATCATCTCGGTGCACCAGCGGGTGAACGTGACGCGCACCTGCTCGCTTTCGAACCACTCCTCTACGATCTGCTGGGCCGAAGAGCTGAGCACGCGCTGGAACTCGCGGCCTTCGGGGCTCATGTACATGACGTTCATCATGGTGCCGTACGGCGGCGGCGCGCTTTGCGAGCCGATGCCGGCCACGGCCAGCATGTTCACCATGTACTCGTGAAACTCGGGGTACACTTCGGCATCGCGCTTGGAGAACTGTGCGATGTTCTGGCAGGCCTTGTCGATGTCGTGGTGCATGATGAGGCTGGTCTGGTCGGGGAAGATCGAGCAGAACAGCGCCTTGGCGTGGGCGTACTCGAAGCCGTACTTCGAGAACAGGCCCAGTTCGTCCTCCGTCACGATGGGCGTGGCAGAGATCATGTTGTGGACCATGCCGCCGAGGTCGGAGACGTATCCCGGTGCGCACACTTCGCCTGAGCGGGTGGAGCCTCCGAACTCGTCGTTGGCTTCGAGGCAGCAAACGCTGAAGCCGGCCTTCGCGAGGTAGGCAGTGGTGATGAGGCCGTTGTGGCCGCCGCCCAAGACTACGAAGTCATACGTGGATGACATGGTGCTTCCTCCTTATGGGTTGTGTGACCATGCTGTTCGAACGTTGCGCATCCCGGGATGCGTTCATTAAGCGCTGCGCGGTGCCGGTCGGCAAGGGCCCATAATCGCGAAAGCGTGGAACCGCGTGCAGCTGGCCGCGCCCCACTTTTGTGGAACCGTCGCTTTTCTGGGGGGGGGGGGGTGGGGCGGGCATGC
>NZ_PPEL01000109.1 GCF_002899695.1 Rubneribacter badeniensis | reverse complement strand
GCCGCGGGCGGCGGGAGCCGCGGGCGGCGGGCGGCAGACGGTGGAGAACTGTGGGCGCGGGCGACGTTCGGCGAGGAGTGGGGAGCCGCAGACGGCGGGTGGCGTTCGACGAAGGATGGCGAGCGCGAAGGCGCGGGTGCGAGAGGTTCGCTGCGGTGCGATGTGGCCGCTGCGCGGGCGGGGCTTTTGGTTCTCGCGGGAAGGTTGCCCGGTCGCATTCTTCTTGGGAGCGTGCCAGCGATTCGGCTTGATGGTGCGCCGCAGTTCGCCTTGCGCGCCCCGCCCCTTCCAAGCAGGGGCGCTTCGCGGGCTGCGGCGGTACGAGAAAGAGGGAAGACCATGAGCAACACCATGTCCGACGAGCTTGTTTCAAATCTCGTCGATTTCTGTGAGAACCGCCTTCGCGTGTACGCGATGCTGTCGCGGTGCTTCGAGAAGGAGTTGGATGCTGCGTTTGCCGAAGAGCTTGCCACAAAGGTCGCGTTTGCGTCCGACGATGCCGCTTTGGCCGAAGGGTTCTCCCTTTTGCAGTCCGACTTGGCGAAGCGCGATGAGCCTGCGCTTGAGCAATTGGCTGTTGCGTTCAACCGCGTGTTCTTCGGTATGGGGCCGCGCGCGGCGCAGAAGGCGTTTCCGTACGAATCCGTGTACACGAGCGAACGCGGTCTCATGATGCAAGAGGCGTACAACCAGGTGCTGCGCATATACCGCGCTTCTGGATTCGCAAAGGATCCGAAGTTCATCGAGCCGGAAGACCATCTGGCGGTGGAGTTCGTGTTCATGGCGAAGCTGTGCGAGCAGACCGTGCGCACGCTGCGCGCAGGCGACGAGGAAACCTCCGAAAGCTCCTTGCGCGAGCAGTTGGCATTTGCGCGCGAGCACCTGCTCAACTGGCTTCCCCGGTTCGTGCGGGATATGGAGGCGGCAGCCGAAGAGGGCTTCTACCGGCACCTCGCCCTGTTCGTCGGGGCGTTCGTGCGTGCCGACGTGCGTGCGTTGGAGGAGGTCGTGGAATAGCCGGCTTGCGACTGCGGCGTCGGACTTAGACGTGTAGGTGCGGGGCAGACATGCGGCAGCGGACGCGGGTCGGCGGGGCGATGGGATGGCGAATGACGGGATGGCGCGATGGCGCGCCTTTCCTCCTCTGCCAGACCGCTGTTGGCCCAGCGTATTTTCCGGGGTGCGCGGAATGACGCGTCCGGCCCGTCCATGGGTCGCGATAGCAGATGGACGGTCGGCGAGGGGCGCGGGCCTATGTCGGCGATGGTTTGACAGCGGAAGCCTTCCAAATTGGCGAAAAATGACCGATTTCGGAAGATGCGCGTGCCACGGGAAGAGAGGGGTTGTCTGTGACCAGGCGTGTTGCGGGACGGGCTCTTTTCGGGTGGTTGCGAAGTAGGGAGCAGGTTCCGAAATCGGTGATTTTCTGCCATCACGCAGGCGCGCGACGGCGAAACGGTAGACATCGTGGTGCGGTGCGCGGATGCGGAGAGCGTGTTGCCGTTCGGGACGGTCGGTTTCGATGTGAAAAGCGACTGCTTCGGGCGACAACGGTGAGTGCAGGGTCCGGATGCGCGCTCGGTGGCTGCGGTGTCGGGCTTGAGTCCGCGGTCGCGCGCGGGTCGGCGGCAGGCGTGCGGCAGCGGGCGTGACGGTGGTGCGATGGAATACGGCGGCGAGCGCACGGCCGCGAGATGGCGTGCGACGGTAGATGCGACTGCGGCGTCGGGTTTGGGCGTGCAGTCGCGAGGCAGACATGCGGCGGCGGGCGCGAGTTGGCAGCGAGCGCGCGAGTTGGCAGCGGGCGCGGCAGACGAGCGATGCGTGCGGTGAGGTGTTTCACGTGAAACATCGTAGGCGACGGTGAGGGGGATGGCGAGAGTGGAGCGGATTTCCCGGCGCGGATTTTTTGCGGTTGGCGTCGTGGGCGCGGCGACGGTGGGCCTCGGCGGGTTCGAAGCGGTGACGCGCCAAGCCGACCTTGCGTTCGTGCGGCCTCCGGGTGCAGAGTCAAATGCGCAGGTTGTGGCCGCGTGCACGCGATGCGGACGTTGCTGGCAAGCATGCCCGTACGGCATCGTGGGGCCGGTTTCCCTCGCCGACAGCATCGTGGGGTACGGCACGCCCACGCTCGCGTTTTCGAAGGGGCGTTGCGACTTCTGTATGAAATGCACGGACGCATGCCCGACGGGCGCGTTGTCGCGCGGCGGCTCCCGCGAGCGCGACCTGGGCGTGGCCGTGGTGGTGAAGGACGCGTGCGTGGCTTGGGATTGGGCCGGCTGCACGGTGTGCAAAGACGAGTGCCCGGTGGACGGTGCGATCGAACTGGACGAACGCGACCGCCCGGTGATTCATGCCGATTACTGCGACGGATGCGGGGCGTGCGAGCGGGCGTGCCCTTCGGCATCGCTGCGCGCCTACGACGCGGGCGTGGCGACCAAGGGCATCGTGGTGGTGTCGCGGTACGCCCAGACCGCGCAGATCGCGCAGGCTGATCAGGCTGGCCAGGGCGCGGGCGAGAGCGGTCAGAGCGGTCGCGCTGGTGGCGGCGTATCGAGCGAGGAGCTGTTCGCTGGGCGCACGGCTCCTGCGGTCGAGCCGCTCGCGCCGCACGACAAGGGCGTCCATCCTGACGGTCCGAATGCGACGCGCGAGGCGTCGAGGTCGGTTGGAGGTGTCCATGAAGCGTAGCAAACTGGCCCGCATCGCGGTGGGCGCGGGAGTGCTCGTCCTTGCCGTTGCGGTGGCCCACATGGAGGGAGGGGCGGCAATTGGCACGTTGTGCGCGCTGTGCCCGGTGGGGTTCGCCCAGATCGCCGTGGCGGCGAAGAGCGTGCCGTGGGGGCTTGTTCCCGGCGTGGTGGCGCTGCTGGCGATCGTGTTCGTGCTGGGCAGAGCGTTTTGCTCGTGGCTGTGCCCCTCTCAGCTTTTGAAGAACGTGTTCGGAGGACGTGCTCCCCGAGGCGTTCTCGGGCGTGCGGGCGATGCTCCGGCGAAGGGCTGCTCGGCATGTGGGTCCTCCGGTTTGAAGACGCAGGGGATTGTGCTCGCGGTGCTTTTGGCGGTGTCCCTCGTCGTGGGATTCCCGGTGTTCTGTCTGTTATGCCCCATCGGCTTGGTGTTCGGCACGTTGTGGGCGCTCAATCGGGTGTTCGTGCTGCTGCAGCCGGGATGGGAGCTTGTCGTGTTCCCGCTTATGCTGATTGCGGAGCTGTTCCTGTTCAAGCGCTGGTGCGCCGCGGTGTGTCCGCTTGGGTTCTTCTTCGGGGCCGTCGGCGCGCTGCGCGCTCGGCTCGGTTTCGGCGTGCGTCCGCGGGCGAGTTGCAGCACGTGTCGATCGCAGGAGGGGTGCCGCGCGTGCGCGACGGCGTGCCCGGAGAATCTTGATGTCTCGGCGCTGTCCGACTCTCGCGCCGTGCTGAGGTCGTGCACGCTGTGCCTCGATTGCGTTGAGGCGTGCCCGTCGAAGTCGATCTCGCTCGGGACGGGCGGGAAGACCGGCGACGCTCGGCGCGCCGCCGCCGACACGGGCACCGACAAAGGCGCTTCCGACGGGAGCGAGCCCGACGCCGCGGCTTAGCCGGCAAAGGGGGCGCTTCGGAAGGTCCCGCGCCGCCCATCTCGCGCGCTCGTCCGTGCCGTCCAACGGGTGGGCGGGGCCTTCCGAAGCGTCCGGTCTAAGGAAGCTCGGCTCGATATCAGGCGAATGTGGGCTCGCATCGATCCCGGCTCGACACGGACATCGCGTCGAAATGGCGCAGATCGCGTCTTGTGCATAGGGCACCGAGCGCCTTCCCGCCCCAACGGAAGCGTTTTCCCAGTTCGGGATTCCCGCCGAGATCGCCGCAGACCCCTCAGGGTGCTTTTTCGGAGGAAAACCTATGCGCAAGCCGCGATCTGCGCCATTTCGAGCCGAACTTTGCGTCAAGCCAGGATCGGCAGGGGCCAGTCCGGCCCGGCGAGCGAGGATCCGCCAGCGCTTCGGAAGGCCGCTTTCTACTCGTAGCGCTCCACCAAGTCGATGAGCTCTTGTTGGGAATGAACTCCCAGCTTGGCGTAGATGTGCTTGACGTGGCTTTTGACGGTGTTGCGCGAGATGACGTAGTGGTCCATCACGTACTGCCCGTTGCGTCCGCGCGCCAGCATGGCGAATATCTCCGTCTCGCGTTCGGTCAACCCGCCTTCCGCGCCCAGCTGGGCGCACCGCTCCTCGATGCTGGCTCCTGCGCCCGCACCTGCGCCTGAGTCTGCAAAGGAATCCCTCGCCTCGGACGCTCCCGCGTCCGCGTTCACGTTCGCCACGCCGCGGATGGTGTCGGCGAAGCTGAACTTGCGGAACCCGATCCACAGAAACGCGATGAATGCGAACAGGGAGATGGCTGCGATGAGGGCTGCGGCCTGGGCGTTCGCACTTGCAAGGTCGTTCGAGGTGTGCCCGGCCACCGCGCCCACGTCGGTTCCGAGGGCCATCATGCAACGCACGAGTGTGAACGTCGGCAGCAGGGCGAACGCGTTGCGCCGCCCGACCGACAGCACGACGAGCAAGGTGAGCATCTTGAAACTGTCCACTCCGATGCGCTGAAGCGCGTTTGCCGAGGGTAGCCCCGAGTCGAACGTGAACGGAGCCACCAGGAATCCGGCGATCACCAGCAACACCGAAAAACTGAACAGCGTATCCTCTTTGCCGTCGTTTTGCGATCCGAGAAGCATCCACAATGCCACGCCCACCAGCACCACTGAAACGAGGTCGCTCGACACGGGAGCGTGTGCCACCTCGTTGAGCGTCAGTTCATATCCCGTCGCCACGCTAAACACGAATGCGCACACGAACAGCGCATGCGTCGGTCGCAGAAACGATTCGGGGTTTGCCAGCTCAAGGTCGGCAGCCGAGGCGCTGCCGGTTAGGCGATCGAGCGCGGGCGCGCTTCCTCGATACAAAAGCGCGATCATCAGCGCGTCGCATGCTGTGATCGCGATCAAGCCCACTTCGAATGAGGGCATGGGCAGCAAGGCCACCGCCACCTCGCCCAGGGGCATGCCGCACACCATGGCCAACGTCATCGCCAGGGGAGAGGGCAGCGAGGCCAAGGCAAGCGCCAGCAAGCTGGCCGCCCATACCGAGCCGATGTTGAGAAACAGAAAGCCCAGCACCGTGGACGGCCCGTCTTCCAATTTCAGAGCGAATGACAGCACGAGCAGTGCCGTTATAAGCGACCCCAGAGACACAACGGCCATGATGCGTCGATCAAGTGCTTCGGGCTTGCGCGAGGCCACGAAGAACAGCACGAGGAACAACCCTGCGGAGAACAGCGTCGACACCTCGCGGGCGATGCCGCAGTACTCTGCCACGTGTGCGTACACGCTGCCGTTCAGCAGCCAACCGGCACAGGCGGAGAGGAGGAAGGCGCCGATGCAGAGCATCGTGCCAACCGACAACGCTTCCCGCAAGTCGGCCAACCGTTGCCTGACCTTGCCCATGGCTCTCGTTTCCTCGCTCCCCGTCCGTCTGCTCGTTGTTTTGCCGATTTCGTTTGACCGTCTGGTATTTCGTCGACCCTCTGCGTGCGGGTCTCGCGTTCTTGCCAGCTTTTCGCGCTGGTTGGTCTGCCGCGTCGCGTTGCCCCTCTTTTGGCCCTTTGCACGCATCTCCTTATTGTAGGGTATTCCGACAATGGAATCGAGCGAACTTAGTTTTTGCGGTTCCAACTGGTAAAACGATTGCAATCACCCCTGCGGGGGGAGCATGTGGCCACCGCTTCGCTCTGCGCAAAACGCCCGGGCGGGGTGGTGTCAGCTCGGAGCGCGCCCCGTAGGATGCACGTCGAGGGAAACGGCCTGGTGCGCGCTGTGATGCGCGTTGCGACAGGCCGTTCGACAATCGCGCGCGACCTCTTCGCGCGCCGTACAAGAGGAGGATTCCCATGGAACGCACACAGGCACATGCGCGCAGCATTTCGCGCCGCAGCTTTATCGGAGGTATGACGGGTGCGGGTGCGCTCGCTGCGCTCGGGCTGGCCGGGTGCGCGCCGAAGGACGCGGGCTCGGCCGAGGCCGACAAGCTTTCCGAGGCGGGCGCGCAGGGCGTCGCCGACAACAGCGTGGTGGCTGTGGACGACGGCAGCGCCGCCATCACGGTGGACTGGCTGGGCGCGCCGCCGGAGATCGCCGAGGGCGACATCACTGAGACGAAGGACACCGACCTGCTCATCGTGGGCGCGGGTAACGGCGGCATGATCGCCGGCGCGTACGCGTCCGACCAGGGGATGGACTTCGTCCTGTGCGAGAAGGGCACCGAGGTGGGCGCCACGCGCCACTGGTTCAATGCTGTGGACACCAAACCCTTCACCGACCAGGGGTATTACGTCGATCGTGCCCGTCTGCATGGCGAGTGGGCGCGCTATTCCAGCGGCACGTGCGACCACAACCTCATCAACATGTGGATGAACGAGAGCAACGACATGTTCGAGTACGTCGACCAGTACATGAGCGCCGCCGGCGCCGTGGTCATCGCCGACGAGTTCGAGATGCCGGGCGGCATGGGTGCCACGCCGTTTTACACTCCTTGTGGTGAGCACCACTACGGCAACGCCGAGGGGGGTCGCGACGGCATCCCTGATCGCAACGAGCTGTTCGAGCAGGTCATGAACGACAACGGCTACGAAATCTCCTATAAGCACGAGCTGGTGAAGCTTGTCACGGACGATTCCGGCCGCGTGACGGGGGCCATCTTCAAAACCGACGGGGGCTACACGCAGATCAACGCGCGCAAGGGCGTGCTGCTTGCCACGGGCGGTTATTCGGCGAACCCGGCCATGCTCTCGGCGCTCTCGCCCATCACCACCGCGTCCGTGACGGCGCTCGGCTACAACCAGAACAACACCGGCGACGGCATCAAGGCGGCGCTGTGGGCGGGTGCTGTGAAGGACATCACCAGCGCGACGATGATCTTCGACCGCGGCTTGGTGGCACCGGGCACCACGGCGGGCTACACGCAGGAGTCCATCGAGGCCGGCAACCCGCAATGGCCCGGAAACGGCCAGTTCAACCCCGGTACGCAGCCCTTCCTCAAGGTGAACCTGCGCGGCGAGCGCTTCACGTTGGAGTCTGCGGACTACGACTATCTGCCGCATGCGGCCGCGCAGCAGCCCGGTGGCGTGTACGTGAGTGTGTGGGACGGCAAGTTCGGCGACGACGTGCAGCGCTTCCACACGCTGGGATGCTCTGCCGGCACGCGCAACGGCGTCCTCGCCTTCAAGAACGAGGACGGCAGCTACGACCTGGACGGCTACTTTGAGAAGGAGCTGGCCGACGGTCGGCTGCAGAAGGCCGACACGCTCGAGGAGTTGGCCGACAAGCTGGGCTTCGATGCCGAGGCCAAGGAGACGTTCCTCGCCACCTGTGAGCGCTACAACGAGCTGTACGACATGCAGCAGGACGTCGATTTCGGCAAGGAGGCGTACCGCCTGTCCGAGCTGCGCACCCCGCCGTTCTTCGGCGCCACGCTGGGCGGTACGCTGCTCACCACCATCGATGGCGTGCGTATCAACGCCGACTGCCAGGCGCTTGGCACGGACTTCGAACCCATCGAAGGCCTGTACTGCATCGGCGACTGCTCGGGGTCGCTGTTCAGCGGCAACTATCCCGATCAGATGCACGGCGTGGCGTGCGGCCGCACGATGACCGAAGCGCTGCACGTGGTGAAGCTTTTGGCGAACGCGTAAGAAGCCATTGCCCCGGGCGCGCTGTGAAGGTGGCGCGCCCGGGACGTTTTGCGGGTGCGCACGGGCGCGGGGTGCGCGGGGCAGGTGCACGTGGGTGTGGGGCAGGTGAGCGCGGGCGCGGGCGCTTGCGGGCGCGCACGCAAACGGGGCGCTTTCGCGTAGGGGCGAGGCGCGCGGGCGCGGGTGCTTGCGCGTGCGTGGCTCCTGCGGGCGCATGGCGCACGGGGCGCGCCCACGGGCGATGCAGGGCGCTCGCCTTCGGCATCGGCTCTTGCGAGCATATGGCGCGCAGGGCGGGCGCGCAGCGCGCTGGTCGTTTCGGACGCTCCCTCCCTCCCTC
>NZ_PPEL01000108.1 GCF_002899695.1 Rubneribacter badeniensis | reverse complement strand
TCGGGCATGGCTCTCCTCCAATATGCTTCTTGTCTCGACAACTCGAATCATACCGGGGCGGGCCGTGCCCTCCTTCCTATCTGGACGCTATCCTGCTGTCAAAGTGCGCAAAAAATTGTACGTTACCCGTTACCATCCATTGCGAGAGTGATTTCGCGATGCGCGAGCTCGGGATGACGGTCACGACTCTCGTCGAGAAGCCTGCGCTCTATGTAGTCCTGCTTGGTGAGGCCTGAGAGCGACACGAGTGCGTCGAGCCGTCTTGCCGCATCCTCTTCCATCCTGAATGCGACGATGACGGAGCGAGTCCTCTTGCACGGGCGCTTCGCCCTACGCTTGCGGGACATGGCCCATCGCCTCATCGAGCTTCCCCGCGATCGCCCTCTCAGCGCCAGGCATCAAGTGGATATAACGGTGGCGTCACCGTCTCCCCCGCATGTCCGAGGCGCGCGGCGATCGAGGGTACCGACATGCCCATCGCCACAAGCATGGAGGCGTGGCTGTGGCGCAGATCGTGGATCCGTATGCGCCTCACCTTTGCCGCCTTAGTGCCCCTCGTCATTTCGTGGTGGAGGAGGTGCTTGGTCATGCTCGGGAATATCCTCGCGTTCGGATTCGATGTCGCGTGCATCATCAGGTACTCGTTGAGCTCCTCGGCGAGAAAAGCAGGCATGGTGACCGTCCTGTACGACTGAGGGGTCTTCGGGGGATTGAGGATATCCTCGCCTCCAATCCTCGCGACCGACTTGCTCACCCTGATCTGCGATGCCTCGAAATCGATGTCGGCAGGCGTGAGTGCAAGCATCTCCCCTACGCGGAGCCCGCACCAGAACAGGATCTCAAAGGCCAGATGGGAATAGGGCTTGTCGGCGATCGCGTCGGAGAATCGCAGGTACTCCTCCTTGGTCCAGACGTCCATCTCGTGCCTTTCCTTGGAACCGACCTTTCCGGCGATCTGGACGGGATTGCGCTCGAGCCCGTAGAAGCGGACGAGATGGTTCATGATCGCGGACAGCTGGCTGCAAAGCGTGTTCGGGTACGTTGCCGAGTACGACTTGCCCTTAGAGGTACGGCACTCCAATAGGTGGTTCTCCCAATCGATGACTGTCTTAGCATCGATGTCTCCCACGAGCATGCCCTGGAAATACGGCTTCAGCGTGCTCTCGATGTAGTAGCGCTTCTGCTCCAGTGTCGTCTCGCGCACCCTGGGCTCGGTGTCTTGGAGATAGAGGTCGCAAGCGAATCCGAACTCCATCGACGCGGCCTTCGACACTCGCTTCTTGAAGTCGCGTTCCCAGGCTTCCGCTTCGCGTCTCGTGCGAGGGCCCCGCTTTGACCTCCTTTGCGGTACGCCTCTCCAGTCCTTGTACCTGAAGTTCGCGAACCAAGTCCCGCGCTTCTCGTCTTTGTAAGCTGTCGTGGCTTCTCCTTTCACGTGTCGGACTGTGCGAAGAGAAGGATGACTTATAAAGAAGCTATAAGGAATGACTTATGACACCGTTACGTATCTTGTTCATTTGGTATGGGGCTTCCGGTGCCTTGCGTAAACGACTCAAGAATCTGAATTACCACGTTAGCAACATTGACGT
The DNA here is from genome assembly GCF_002899695.1 of Rubneribacter badeniensis. GTDB lineage: Bacteria > Actinomycetota > Coriobacteriia > Coriobacteriales > Eggerthellaceae > Rubneribacter > Rubneribacter badeniensis. Next base: position 6,535 of record NZ_PPEL01000108.1, on the reverse strand, counting down.
CAACATACGGATCGGCTCCCCACTGGTGCATTGCTTTCGGAAGTGCAAACAGGGCGGCTTCCCTCATTCCGAGTGCAATAAGAAGACTGTACAGACTGCATCTCTGAGGGGCGGATTCGGAAATATCAGAGAAAAGCGCCTGAAAACAGTCTTCTGTCACATAAAACATCCCACCTTGTCTTGCTGTTTCCATGTCGCCTAGCGTATTCTGGTCAAGAAACGGGAAGCTTGAAGGAAGCTTATCGATCTGAGCAAGTTCAACTTGTTTCAATTTGTTAAGAAAGCCTAATGTATTTGCGCAAATTGCGCTCAGTTCTTGCTTGGCTGCAGCGTCATACTGCAATAGAGTGGCGCGTCCATCGACTGAAACCATTTTTCCAGCGCCGTATAACGAATCAGAATAATCTTGAATGTCCAGCTGCAGACGTTTTTTCGTTGATGTGGTAATGCTGCAACGACTCATGATTGGGTCACAGTCGACGCCTAGCTCTTCAAGAGCAGCCAGAAGAACAATGGCATTATAAGAGAGAAGAAACGTCTCTTCCCCTGTCATGGGAGAAGAGAAGCCTGTTTCTATTCTCCGAAATGGGACATCGTCCCCTTTGAGCACATTTAGGATAAACTCAAATGGCTTGATGGGGTAGAGCGCACACCCTGTCTCGATCCCCAGAAAAACAACTGTGCCATCGTTAACTCGAATGCCGTCAGAGTAAACATTGCTCTGCTGTTTGTGCTCTTCCATGTATTCAGAGATTTGCCGAATCACATCTTCGATGTCTCCATCAGGGGAAGAGAAGACCACCGTTGAGGGGTCTTCTGCGATTATCTCCATGGTCTTTTTTCCGATGACGTCATCTACGTTGTTTACGTCTGCAACTTCCCAGTACTCTGAGCCAAGTTGCACGCGATCTCCAACGGCATGATCTCGCATTGCAAGATATTGGGGAGATGCTGTTGTGTAGTTCTGCATCCCGAGAGCATTAACTCCTTCACTCGGAATCAAATCAGATTCCGAGTGAAACGCTACGACCAGCTGTCCCGATTCTTTGTTTTCCAAGCAAGCGCAGGTATTGTGGGCAATCTTAGTTGGTTTTTCTTTCTCGGCATCGCTCAAATGGCTGCAGCCGTATGCGGCAATTGCGCGGTGGGAGTCTGGTCTATTATCAAAAATAGCTCGTTTTAAAAGATAGTCTGCTTTTGAGTCCTTTTTCTCTCTCCGGTAATGCTCGGCAATGAGCATGTCGAGCTCTGTGCTCTTTTGATTGAGAGCATACTGCTCAACTTCTTCAGGAATATCTAACGATAGGCCAAGTGATGCATAAGCCAGGGACCGTGCTGCGTCGAGAGAGGGGCGCTTTTTGAAGGATAGCTTTGCGAACTTGAGCGCTTTAAGCTGATCGTTTGCAACAAATCCATGATACTGCGCAAGCAAGCATGTCAGCTCCGGATCATCGTTCTCCGATTGCTCCAGCAACTCGAAGAGCTCTCTTGCGAGAACCGATTTATCTAACGGTTCTTCTACAGCAAATGCGATTGACTTGAAAGCCCTTGCGGGAATTACGGATGCGAATCGTCTGACTAGGTCGATCACCTGAAAGTCACGTTCGTTTTCATGAAGATAGCAAACCCATTCTCTCGAATAGTCTGGGCACGGTAATGTCTGCCCTGCGGCCATTAGACTTAGTGCCATTTCGATATGGCTGCAGGCCTCTTCGGGGTTGCTGCTCTTAAACAGCCTGCATGCATGCAGATGAAATCGAGGGTCATTTCTGTAACAGCTTTCATAGTACTTGTACTCTTCATAAGAGACGCATGGATTCAATTTATCGACATAGAAGAGGAAGAAAAGAAAGTTGCTGACCAAAACATTCTCAGCCTCCTTCTCTACCAGTTGTTTTAACCACAACGTGCAAGAGGGATCTTTGGATATAAGTTCTTCTGCGCATGTAAAGAATGCAGGGAAAAGCTGCTTTCTCAACGACTTTTCGCATAAGTGTCTCAATCTGTCGATATCGTCGCACGTGCTTATCTCTGCTTGAAGCTGTGCGTTTGGCAGGTGTTGCAGCGCTTCCTCAGGAAGAGACGAAATGATTTCCGCTGCACTTGTTTCGCCAATCAGATCGAGAGCAACTTCAAGGATTTCTCCATATTCATGTTTTAGCGATGTGCTACCCCACAGTGGGAAATCCCCGGCAAAGTTCCTTACGTCATCAGGAGAAATAGAAGTCAATGAATACTGCATTGCTTTGCATATGCGTGAAATGTCACTATGACATTTTGCTACTGGATTAAGTCGCCCTTCGCACAATGCGAATTGATCGTCTGCGATCACGTAGGCTTTGTTCATGAATGCGAGCTCGGCATTCAAAACGCATGCAAAAGGCAAGAAAGGGGAATCTGCGGCAATCTCATATCGATTCGTTTCTTCGTTGATATTTGGATTATCAATAATCTCCCCAACAGCCTTAGCGCAATTGGCTCCTTCGTCATAGAGACCAAGAACGCAGATGGCGGTGTTCAATTGCCCTGTCGAAATTGCCAACGAAGCCAGTGAGGAAGCAAGAGGAGTTCCAATGACCTTGAAGTCCGATATATCAAAGCGTGGGTTTTCACCTTTACATAGAGAGAGGTATACAGAAAGATATTTGCCTGAAACGCTATTACTTTTATCGGTCTCAACTGCAGATTCGAAATCGGCAAACAAAACCGACCCGTCTTCTACTGCATTTATGAGTAACGTCAGCGAAGAGAAACCAAGTTGCTCTGTCAAAGATGCTGTTAGAGCATCAAACTTCGCTTCCATTTGTTTATAGCTCTGCTGAACGTCAGACTGAAGTTCTCTGGTTTCGGCGATGCCTTCTTGTATCGCTGCAGAAAGGGGTTCGTCTTTCTTGTCAATTGGCTGGAATATTACGGCGGCCACTTCATCAAAAAAATTACCTACAAGCTTTTCCGCATCAAAGAAGCGCCCTTCGGAGGGAGCCTCTTTTGAAGAGTAAAGAAAAGTATTAACTACTGCGGATTTTGCTAAGTCGCCTTTGTGGCAATGGGCAATTAGCTCTTCGCACAAAGCATTATTTTGAAATAAATCTGAAAGAGGCGCTTGTTGGAATGATACAAATGTAGACCTAGTTAGATAATCTTCTCGAATCTGATATAGCTTCCTGTTCTTTTTACAATTTTTGATTTTATCCAATAAGCTTGACAGGCCTAATTTGCTAGCAAGTGAGACAAGCGTCGAGGCTACTTCCATCCAGAGTTAATCCTTTTCTCCAAGAGTTGATTTCATATGTGGCTCCTTTTTGAGAAATAGATCCAAAGAGCTAGCGTTGCGCGTTGTTGTTGCATTCACGCAGTAGCAACATCAAGCTTAAGCCCAAACGCTTTAACGACTTTTTGCACCGTATCAAACGACGGGTTCCCTGTAGGAGACAATGCCTTGTAGAGCCCGTCTCTGGTGATACCGGTCTCCTTGGAGAGTTGGGTCATTCCCTTTGCTCGTGCGATATCGCCGAGGGCGGCGGCAACCACGGAGGTGTCGCCATCTTCGAGCGCGGCGTTCAGGTAGGCCGCCATGTCCTCTTCGGTCTCCAAGTATTCGGAGGCATCCCATTTCGTAGCCGTCTTCATGATCGTCCTCTATCCTTCGTATTCCGCATTGAGTCTTTTGGCCTTGTCGATGTCCTTCTGCTGCGAGGACTTGTCCCCGCCGATGAGCAGCAGGACAACCTCGCTTCTGTGTTGGGAGTAGTACACGCGGTACCCGGGTCCGTAGTCGATGCGTAGCTCGTAGACTCCGTCACCGACGGGCTTCGTATCGCCGAAGTTCCCCGTGAGCGAGATCCTGCGGATCCGCACGTTGATGCGCGCTCTAGCATCGGCATCCCGAAGCCGCTTCATCCATTTGATGAATTCATCTGTCTGCAGAATCTCTAACATACACAGATTGTATACTATGATATACACTTAGTCAATATCAATTTAGTTTTGCAGAAGAAACACCAGGTCAGACCTACGTGGACAATTTGTCCACGTAGGTCTGACTGATGGCTAGGAGTCTTTGCTCCAATTAGAGTTTGCATATACGCTGTACGCGATCGCAGCTAGAGCGGCTATGACGATGAAGGGAAACATTAGCCAATAGATGCGAAGCATATAGATCAATGCCGCTCCCAGAGCCATAACGGAAATCATCAAGCACACGTTGTACGTGACACTCATGCTGTGGGCATACCAATCGTCCAATTCAGATGGTTGTACTTTAGACGGCTTGTTCCAGTACCGCACATCAACATTTGCAACGACGAGCCTGCACAAAGCGACGACAGCGGCAAGGACGGCCCACACGATGAGCGTCAGCTATGGAGACCCATAAGCATCAACATCACTGTCAGCTCCCCAGCGCAGCGGCACCTCAGCGAGGGACGTGAAAATAGACGATAGCTGAAGCACAAAAGCCAACCCGAGGAGAACATTGCAAACGCGCCCCCGACGCCTCAATGCGTTCGTGATGTAGCGGTCGTTGCTATGGTTCATGCCTTTTGATCCTCCGGGAGCTGTATTCGGCTTCTCCTGCGATTGCTTCTAATGCGAGAAGCTGCTCGGGTTATTAGGCTTCAATTATCTCATTCTGGTCAACAGGACTAGCAGCGGCTGGCTTGCTCGTGAATGCCCTCACGTTCTCTGAACTCACTTTGAACTCAGGGTTTCACATTTCTGCTGGTCAGCGATTTACTCCCAAGGGTTGTGTTTATTCCTGAACTATTCCCGTCGCGTAAATTTTCGAGGGTTCGAGACGATGTACTCGGAATCCTGAACTCAAAACATTCCCGGATATAATAAAATCCCAGTTCAGAGAACTAGGATTCACTTTTAAGATTTATTCCAGACATTAAGTCTTTTTCGCATTCTTTGAAGTGAGTTCAAAACGATACTGATATTAGAAAGCAAGATTTGGACGATGGAGCACGAGATGGAACCCACGGCGCCCATAAAACAAAAAAGACCGCACGATGCGATCGAGTGGGAGTGATTCGCGAATTATGCCAAAACACGTTACCCCACAGCTCCTTCTTGACGTCTTCACCTGCCCATACTGCGATGTCACAGCTAGACAGATGTGGTACGGAAATTCGCATGCGTCTTCCGCGCACGAGGAACATGACGAAAAGACCGGCGAAACGCGCCTTTCGTTTTTCGGGGAGTGCATTACCGATAGTGCGTTCTCCGATTGGCTATTTTCAAAGTGCGAGAATTGCAAAGAAGTAGCAGTGTGGCATAGAGAAGAGATGGTGCATCCTCTCTCGTGTCCTGTCGACGAACCCAATATTGACATGCCGGAGAGCGTCCGAAGCAGGTATCTTGAAGCGTCTAGAGTAGTTGCTTTGTCGCCAACATCAGCCGCCGCGCTGCTTCGCCTCGCTTTGCAGCTTCTCTTGGAAGAAATACTGGGAGAGAGTTCAACCGGCAACATCTTTAAAGATATCAACATTCTAAAACAGCGTCCTCTTGACAGCAGTCTAATTAAAGCTCTTGACATTATCAGGATCAGCGGAAATGAATCTGTGCATCCGGGGACGCTCAACCTTGCAGAAAACAAAGATGACGCGCTCTACCTTTTCGATCTCTTAAATATGATTTGCGACCAATGCTTTACGCAACCCCGCAAAATGCAAGAAATGTATGAGAGGCTTCCGGAAAGCAAGCGCATCATCCCCATCGAAGCATCTTGAAGCCCCAGACACCAAAGAGGTAAATCTCAGAATTTGAGAACATGACAACTCGTATATTGTTTTGGATAATATGACAAATGAGATTAGCTTAGAGGCTCCCGAAGAAAGACGTTCTGTAAAAGAGGGATGACGCCAACAGCATGAATCCGATCATTGAAGCGAGCGACGAAAGTTGAACGAAACAGAGGAGAGCATTAAAAAGATTCTTGTGGGTCAGAGTCATGATCCACAAGAAGAGGAGTATGCAAAACTGGCAGAGGAGGAGGGGAACAAGTTTGACAGTCGTCTATTCTGGTTTGCGGGTGGTGTAGGAGCTTTGTCATTGGGATACTTTCAAGCAACAGGGCTTCTTCATGCGGATCTGCTGCTAGCTTGCGGATACGGCTTCTTAATCTCAGGCATGATCGTACTGCTCTTATCGCTGCAGTTCACTTCGTACCTGTACGGAGAGCTGAGCGTACAGTATCGGAGGAAAAATCTTTACCCAAGCAATCCCCAAGAGCAAAAGGACATCAAAAACAAGATCAGTAGATATGGAGCGATTGCCAACAAAGGAGTGCTCGCATTCAACATCGCATCGATGATGCTAATATCAGGTGGAGCTGCATTTTTACTTATATACTTGTTTATAAACTCTTAGGGAGAGAAGTGGAAAACAACCGTAAAGGCAAGCCGCAAGGGGGTGCGGACAAAAAGTTGGACACTCCGGTGTCCGGATTGGAGTCCGCATGTACCCGTTGGAGACCAGGGAGCTCGCCGTGGAGGCCGTCGCGGCGGGGTTCAGCCTGACCGAGGCGGCCGAG